>NZ_WIRE01000001.1:2551350-2870269 GCF_009601165.1 Alcanivorax sediminis
TAAGCCGCCTGATTGGTGCGCCCCCGGGGTACGTGGGCTATGACCAGGGTGGATTGCTGACCGAGGCGATTACCAAGACCCCGCACTGCGTGTTGTTGCTCGATGAGATCGAGAAGGCACACCCAGAGGTATTCAATATCCTCTTGCAGGTAATGGATAACGCCACTTTGACCGACAACAACGGACGCAAGGCAGATTTCCGAAATGTCATCCTGATCATGACCACCAACGCCGGCGCAGAGGTGTTGAACAAGCGTTCCATTGGTTTCACGGAGCAAGACAACTCAACCGACGGCATGGAGATGCTGAAGAAGGTATTCACGCCGGAATTCCGTAACCGTCTCGACGGAATCGTCCAGTTTGCGCCACTCACCACCCAGGTTATTTTGGGCGTGGTAGACAAGTTCCTGGTGGAACTTCAGTCTCAGCTGGACGAAAAGGGTGTTGTTCTGCATGTGGAAGACTCTGCTCGCCAGTGGCTGGCAGAGAAGGGTTATGACAAGGATATGGGGGCTCGCCCCATGGCTCGCCTGATCCAGGAGCAGCTGAAGAAGCCGCTGGCGGAAAAGCTGTTGTTCGGTGAACTGGCTGAGCAGGGAGGACAGGTTGATGTGGCCGAGAAAGATGGCCAGTTGGCCCTGACCATTAAATCTGCGGAAGCTGAACCAGCCTAAGTCAATGAATGGTTAATAGTTAAAACCTGAAACAAAAATACCCCCGGCTCGAAAGAGGCGGGGGTATTTTTTAGTTATTAATTATTATCTATTAATTAATAACTGCTTTTTGAATTACTTCATGCGGAAAGTGATACGACCCTTGGTCAGATCATAGGGAGACATTTCCACCTTAACCCGGTCACCAGTGAGGATGCGGATGTAGAATTTACGCATCTTTCCGGAGATGTGGGCAGTGATCACATGACCATTGTCCAGCTTCACACGGAACATCGTGTTAGGCAGGGTTTCAACGATCACACCTTCGAGTTCAATCTGTTCTTCTTTCGCCATCCAACAATTACCTTGGGTTACCGGCTATGAGCGAGGGCGCAATTATGCCGGTAAAGCGCCTCGGCTGCAAAACCTGTTGTTGATTGATGGAAAAAGGGGTTATTTGCCCTCGTCAGGAAGGTCTTTCCAGGCGCCACTTCGCAGAATTTCGAGCGGCTGATACTGGTTCTTGTAACTCATTTTCTGGCACTGGTCGATCCAGTACCCGAGATAAAGGTAGGGAAGGTTGAGCCGTCGGCATTGTTCTATTTGCCAAAGGAGGGCATTCACGCCGAGGCTTCGTTCCTGCTGGTGCGGGTCGAAGAAGGTGTAAACGGCAGAGAGACCGTCCTGCAACTGGTCAGTGACGGCGACGGCCCTCAGCTTTCCCTGTTCACGGAAGCAATAAAAGTGGGTATCTGCCCAGTCGCAGGTCAGAAAGTTGGTGAATTGCTCCTCCGATGGCGGGTACATGTCGCCATCGCCATGGCGCTGATTGATGTAATCCGCGTAAAGGCTGTACAGCTCGCGGGTAAACCGGGCGGGTTCCCGGCTGACCACCAGATCCTGGTTCAGTTTGCGTATCCGGCGATGGCGTCGACGAGGCCTGAAGTCCTCTGCGCGCACTCGTGCAGGAATGCAGGCAGAGCAGTCTTCACAGTGCGGGCGGTACAGGTAATCCCCGCTACGACGAAACCCCAGCAGGCTCAATTCGCTATAGAGCGCTGGTGAGAGTGTGGCCTGTGGGTCCACAAACAGGGTTGAGGCCTGGTGATCTTCCAGGTAACTGCAGGCGTGGGCCGGCGTTCGGAAGAAGCGCAGGGTGGAAAGATCCGTCATGGGATCAGTTTAGCCAACCTGAAAGTCAGTGAAAATCCTTGTCTGACGGCTGGTTAGGTTGTCTTTATGTAGCCAGACAGTTCATCGCGACTCCAGTGCCCCCGTGGCCATGCTCCCGGCTGGGGGGAGTCCGGAATCCACTGCGAGAGATGCTGATGAAAGGTCTCCCTGCTGATCATGCTGGCCCCCATGGAGAGCAGGTGGGGGTTTTCGACCTGGGCATCAATGAGATTGATGCCCAGCGTGGGAGTCAGCTGCTGCAGGGCAGCAAGGGCAATCTTCGAGCCATTCAACTGGGGGGATACCATGGATTCACCAAAAAAGATTCCACCGAGCTGTATCCCGTAAATCCCGCCCGCTATCTCGCCGGATTGCCAGACCTCAAGGCTGTGGGCATAGCCGATTTCGTGGAGATTCACATAGGCATCTATCATTTCCTGGCTTATCCACGTGCCGTGGTCATCCCTTCGCGGGCCGGCACAGAGGGCTATGATCGTTGAGAATGTGGTATCCAGTGTGACCGTGAAATCTGTCTTGTTGAGGTGCCTTCTAAGGCTGCGGCTGATATGAATCTGTTCAGGGTAGAACACACAACGTGGGGCAGGGGACCACCACAGAATGGGCTGATGCTCCGCATCATACCAAGGGAAGATACCTGAAGAGTAAGCCCGGACAAGCGTGTCCGGGCTCAGATCTGCACCGGCGGCCAGTAGGCCGTCCGGGTCGGAGAGGGCATTGCAGGTGTCGGGAAAGGGGGCTCCCGGTTCCAGCCATGGCACCATGAGTGGTTCGCCTCAGCCGATCAGCCTTTCAGGTTATCCAGGTAACGCTCGGCGTCCAGAGCGGCCATACAACCTGAGCCCGCAGAGGTGACCGCCTGACGGTAGATATGGTCAGCAACATCGCCAGCTGCAAAGATGCCCTCGATGCTGGTCTGGGTGGCGTTACCCTCGGTGCCACTTTGTACCTTCAGATAGCCGTCTTTCATGTCCAGTTGCCCAGCGAAGATATCGGTGTTCGGCTTGTGTCCAATGGCGATAAATACACCTTGCAGCTCCAGATCTTTGCTGCCTTCGCCCTGGGTGGACTGAATGCGCACGCCAGTTACACCGCTGTCATCACCCAGCACTTCTTCCAGGGTGTGGTTCCACTCGATGCTGATGTTGTCCTTGGCCAGCAGCTTGTCCTGCAAAATCTTCTCTGAACGCAGGGTGTCGCGACGATGGATCAGGGTAACGTGTTCCGCAATATGGGAGAGATACAGAGCCTCTTCGACGGCGGTGTTGCCGCCGCCCACTACAGCCACACGCTGACCTTTATAGAAGAAACCGTCACAGGTAGCGCAGGCAGACACCCCCCGACCCATAAAGGCTTCTTCAGATTCCAGGCCCAGGTACATGGCAGAAGCCCCCGTGGCGATGATCAGCGCGTCACAAGTATAGGTGCCGGAATCGCCTTTGAGTGTAAACGGGCGGTTATTCAGCTCTACCTCATTGATATGGTCATAGACCATTTGAGTGTCGAAGCGCTCCGCGTGCTGCTGCATGCGCACCATCAGATCAGGGCCCTGCAGCCCCTCCACATCGCCGGGCCAGTTATCGACTTCCGTGGTGGTGGTCAGCTGGCCGCCGGGCTGAATACCGGTAATGACGACCGGCTTGAGGTTGGCACGTGCAGCATAAACTGCGGCGGTATAACCCGCCGGGCCGGAACCAAGGATAATCAGGCGGTGGTGCTGCACGTCACTCATGGGGGAACTCCATTCAAATAAGGTGAAAGTAGACAGATGGTGTCTTAATACCGGCTTAACAAGCCCGATAAACTGCCTTTTCAAGGCGAGAGAAACTACAGTAAAAGCTCGCGCCCGTGAAGCCTGTCAGTGTGATAGCCACAATTAATCGCTAGCATGGGATGAAAATTTATGTGATATCCTTCCTGCTCTGCCTTATACGGCCTGATTGACGCTGGCCGACATCGCACTGTTTGACTACAATCGCAATAATTTCAAATCGTTATCGTCACTTTTTCAGAAAGTGTCTGTACCATTATTTATAGGGGCAAGGCGTGAGCAAAACCGTAGCCGGGCAAGGAGAGTCCGGGTTTTCCCGTCATCTCAAGCGCGGACTGGTCGAGGGCACGGTAATCGCCCTGATTGCCTTTTCAGCTTACCTTCTGCTGGCACTGGTCACGTTTGATAGCCGTGATCCGGGCTGGTCCTATGTGGGCCACACAACCCAAGTACAGAATGCGGCTGGCCGCGCTGGTGCGTTCAGTGCCGATATGCTGTTCAGCCTGTTTGGCTACATGGCCTACCTGTTTCCGGTGCTGGTGGCATTCTGGGCAGGAAAAGTCCTCAAGGAGCGCCATGCCGGATTGCCTGGCAGCTGGCCGCTTTTCAGCCTGCGCCTGGTGGGCTTTGTGCTCACCATGCTGGCGGGGACCGCACTTTCTTACATGCATTTCACCGTAGGTGACCATCTCCCGGAGGGTGCCGGTGGCATCCTCGGGCATCAGATGGGTCAGGCTGCGCTGGATGGCTTTAACCCCCTGGGCGGCACTCTGGTCATGGTGGCCCTGTTCCTGATCGGCGTCACCATCTTTACCGATCTTTCCTGGATCGCCCTGGCTGAGGGGTTGGGCGGACTGGTAATCGATGCCTTTGAAAAGCTTCCCGCCTGGTGGCAGGCCCGCAAGCAGAAACGCGAGGCCCTCAAGCAGAAGAAGGATGCTCATGAAAAGCGGGCCAAGGTCATTGAGGAGGCGCGCAAGAAGGCTGAGACCCGCAAACCGGTAAAAATCGCCGAGCCCGCCAAGCCCGTGGAGAAGAGCGTGCGGGTTCAGAAGGAAAAGCAGCAGAAGCTGTTTACCACTGAAGTCACGGGTGAATTGCCACCCATTGGTCTGCTGGACCCGGTAGAAGAGGCCAAGGGGGGCTACTCAGAAGAAGCCCTTGAAGGCATGTCCCGGCTGCTGGAGATCAAGCTCAAGGACTTCAATATCGACGCTGAGGTCGTTGCCGTTCAACCCGGCCCGGTCATTACCCGCTTTGAAATTCAGCCCGCAGCGGGAATCAAGGTTTCCAAGATTACCAACCTCGCCAAGGATCTTGCACGTTCCCTGGCTGTGATCAGTGTGCGAGTGGTTGAGGTCATTCCTGGCAAGACCACAGTGGGCATTGAAATTCCCAATGAACAGCGGGAAATGATTCGCTTCACTGAAGTGGTGGGCACCCAGATGTTCGACCAGTCGCCGTCACCGCTGACCATGGCGCTGGGCAAGGATATTTCTGGCAACCCGGTGATGGCTGACCTGGCAAAAATGCCTCATTTGCTGGTGGCCGGCACAACGGGTTCGGGTAAATCAGTGGGCGTGAACGCCATGCTGCTATCCATGCTGTTCAAGTCCAACCCGGACGATGTCCGGCTGATTCTCATTGACCCCAAGATGCTGGAATTGGCGGTTTACGATGGCATCCCCCATCTGCTCACCCCGGTGGTCACTGACATGAAGGAAGCCGCCGGAGCGCTTCGCTGGGGTGTCGGTGAAATGGAGCGACGCTACCGCCTCATGGCTGCCATGGGTGTGCGGAATATCTCTGGATATAACCGCAAGCTCGATGATGCCAGGAAGAAGGGCGAGCCGCTGAAGGATCCTCTCTGGAAGCCTAATGATCCGATGAACCTGGAGGAGGAAGCCCCATTGGCTGAGCACCTTCCTTATATTGTCATCGTCATTGACGAATTCGCCGACATGATGATGATCGTCGGCAAGAAAGTGGAAGAATTGATTGCCCGGATCGCCCAGAAAGCTCGTGCCGCAGGTATTCACCTGATTCTGGCTACCCAGCGACCCTCTGTGGATGTGATTACTGGTCTGATCAAGGCGAATGTGCCGTCCCGTATCGGCTTTCAGGTCTCATCCAAGATTGATTCCCGGACCGTGCTGGACCAGGGCGGTGCCGAGCAGCTGCTGGGGCATGGTGACATGCTTTATTTGCCTGGCGGCACCAGTGTTCCGGAACGAGTTCACGGCGCCTTTGTCTCAGATGAAGAGGTGCACCGGGTTTGTGACGATTGGCGCAAGCGCGGCGAGCCAAACTATCTGGAGGAAATTCTGGATGGCGGCTCAGACCTCAGTGCTCCAATGCCTGGCATGGAAGGTGCCGGCGGCGGAGATGACGAAAACGATCCGCTCTACGATGAAGCCGTGGCGTATGTGACGCACTCACGACGTGCCTCGATTTCATCGGTGCAGCGAAAACTGAAAATCGGCTACAACCGCGCAGCCCGACTGGTGGAAGCCATGGAGATGGCCGGTGTAGTGACAGAAGCAGGGCATAACGGTCAACGTGAGGTGATTGCGCCTCCCCCCGTGGAATGACGGGGCGTGACCCCCTGCACAAGGAGATTCAATGCGTAAGTACGTAATGGCGGCTTTATTGGCTCCCTCGCTGGTGTGGGCCGGTGCCACGGATGAATTGTTATCCCGACTGCAGAAATTGCAATCGCTCAAGGGCGGTTTCGAGCAAATGGTGCTCGACAAGGGTGGTACCCACATGCAGCAAGCTGAAGGCACATTTCAGGTGGCCCGGGGCAATCGTTTTTACTGGTCCACCACCAGCCCCTTTTCCCAACTGGCCGTATCCAATGGCGAAACGGTGTGGGTCTATGACGAGGACCTGGAGCAGGTAGTCATCCGCCCACTCAGCAATGATCTGGGTGAAACTCCGGCCCTGTTGTTCAGTGGCAAGCCTGCCGATGTGGCAGCGGCTTTCAGCATTGCCGAACAGGATCGTAACGGTGCAGAGATCACCTATCGGCTAACACCAAAGGGTGATGATCCGCTGTTTGATCAACTGGATGTCTCGTTCAAAGGCGATCAGCCCCAGTCCATGCGTTTGCAGGATGCTCTGGGACAGAAAACCATCATCGATTTCCGCGAACTGACCATCAATAGAGGCATTGATGCCGCGCTTTTCCAGTTTGAGCCACCGGAAGGCACGGACATTATCCAACAGTAATGAACGATCTGTTTGCCGCCGACAAAGCCCAACAAGCGCAGCCCCTGGCTGCGCGTTTGCGTCCTGCCAGTCTGGATGATTATGTTGGTCAGCAGCACCTAGTCGGGCCAGGGAAACCGCTTAGACAGGCGCTGGAGCGCGGCCAGTTACATTCCATGATCCTGTGGGGGCCGCCCGGCACCGGCAAGACGACGCTGGCGCTGATTCTGGCGCAGGCAGTCGATGCAGCCTTTGTGACGCTTTCTGCTGTGCTTTCAGGCGTGAAGGATATTCGCTCTGAAGTCGAGCAGGCTCAGATTCGGCTCGCTCAGGGGCGAAGGACCGTGTTGTTTGTTGACGAGGTTCATCGCTTCAACAAATCCCAGCAGGACGCTTTTCTTCCCCACGTAGAAGACGGCACCATCACTTTTATCGGTGCCACCACCGAAAATCCGTCATTTGAATTGAATAACGCCTTGCTGTCGCGGGCCAGGGTGTACCGGCTTCGCTCATTGGCCCCTGAAGATCTGGCTGGCTTGCTGGCGCGAGCCCTCAAAGAACCACGCCTCAATGGGATGCGGGTAGAGGATGATGCTGCTGAATTGCTGCTGAACTACGCAGACGGCGATGCCCGTCGACTGCTGAATATGCTTGAAGTGGCGGCCGATCTGGCTGATGGAGATGCTCCGCTCATCGATGCAGAGCTGATGAGGGAGGTGCTACGGGATGCCGTGCGGCGTTTCGACAAGGGCGGCGACCTGTTTTACGACCAGATCAGCGCTCTTCACAAGTCGGTGCGAGGCTCTGATCCAGACGCCGCGCTGTATTGGTTTGCTCGCATGCTCGATGGTGGCTGTGATGCACTCTATCTGGCTCGCCGGGTGGTGCGCATGGCCAGCGAGGACATCGGCAATGCGGACCCTCGTGCCCTGACGCTGTGCCTGCAGGCCTGGGACGTCCAGGAGCGCCTAGGCAGCCCGGAAGGTGAGTTGGCCATTGCCCAGGCGATTGCCTACCTGGCCGTGGCGCCCAAAAGCAATGCTGTTTATATGGCGTATAATCGTGCCCGTGCCCTGGTGAGAGAAAAGCCCACCAATGAAGTGCCACTACACCTGCGCAACGCGCCAACCAAGCTAATGAAAGACGAAGGCTACGGAGCCGAGTATCATTACGCCCACGATTTCCCGGATGCCTTCGTCGACGGGGAGAACTATTTCCCGCCCAGCCTGCGTGATACACGGCTCTATGAGCCCGTCAATCGCGGGCTTGAGATCAAGGTGGCTGAGAAGCTTGCCCGGTTACGCCAGCGAAACGCGGACAGTGACTGGCAGCGATATGGAGAGGCCGATGACTGACGCGGGACTGGTTCCCTGGCTGGCGGTAGCCGCTGGAGGCGCTACAGGGGCCTGCCTGCGCTTCGGCACCACGCTGTGGCTTGGCGTGCCGGCGATGCCAGCATGGCCCTGGGCTACATTTTCGGTGAACCTGCTCGGCAGCTTCATGTTCGGCCTGCTCACCGTTGTGCTGGCCAGCATGACCAACAGTGACGGCTGGCGGCTGGCTATCATGACCGGCATGCTGGGCGCGCTGACCACCTTCTCCACCTTTTCGTTTGAACTGGTACGAATGGTGGAGGTGAAGGCCCACGTTCTGGCTGCGGGTTATGCACTGACATCGGTTATCGCGTGTGTCACGTTGGCGGGGTTGGGGCTGACCATCGGACGTCTGATTTTTGAATAACTGGAGAGAGTTAAAAGTTTAACGTTCAAAGTTGTAAAGCGCGCCTCAAGCTTTCTGTTTTCAGTTGCCTTACCCATGATTTCAGCTGTAGGCGCGGGCACAGAGAGTGGCACTGAGCCAGTGATCGCATTTCAACTTTGAACGTTAAACTTTCAACTCGCCTTTCGATTTTGGAGTAAAGAAAACATGCTGGATATTCGTGCCCTGCGTCAGGATGGCGAGGCGATCAAGGCCGCTCTGGCCAAACGCGGTTACAGCCTGGATCTCGACGCCTTTTCTGCGCTTGATGCCAAGCGCAAGCAGGCGGATGTGCGGTCCCAGGATCTTCAGGCAGAGCGCAAGAAGGCGTCCAAGCAAGTAGGGCAGTTGATTCAGTCCGGCATGAATGTGGATGAGGCCAAGGCGCAGGTTGCAGAAACCCTCAAGACTCTGGATACAGAGCTGGATCAGGAAGTGGCAAAAGCCAAGGCAATTAATGATGAAATTGCCGAGTTCCTGATGGGTGTGCCCAATGTGCCACAGGAAAGCGTGCCCGACGGTGCGGATGAAGAAGACAATGTTGAGGTCAGTACCTGGGGAACCCCGAAACAATTCGACTTTGAGCCCAAGGACCACGTGGATGTGGGTGAAGCCCTGAAAGCAGGGTCCCTCGATTTCGAAAATGCCGCCAAGCTTTCCGGTGCGCGTTTCGCCGTGATGAGTGGTGGCGTGGCTCGACTGCATCGCGCTCTTGTGGACTTCATGCTGGACATCCACAGCAATGAGCACGGCTACGAAGAGGTCTACGTTCCTTATCTCGTCGGACCCGAAGCCCTGCGTGGCACAGGCCAGCTGCCCAAGTTCGCAGAAGACCTGTTCAAGATGGAAGGGGAGAGAGAGCTCTACCTTATTCCGACGGCAGAAGTACCGGTCACCAATCTGGTGGCCCATGAGATCCTGGAAGCCGACAGCTTGCCGCGTCGTTTTACCTGCCACACGCCCTGTTTTCGCTCTGAAGCCGGCAGCCATGGAAAGGACACCCGTGGCCTGATTCGCCAGCATCAGTTCGAAAAGGTAGAGCTGGTGCAGATGGTGCGCCCGGAAGAATCTGACGAGGCTCTCGAGCAGCTCACCGGCCACGCTGAGGCCATTTTGCAGAAGCTGGAACTACCTTACCGCAAGGTGATTCTGTGTGGTGGTGACCTGGGTTTCTCATCCACCAAAACCTACGACCTGGAAGTGTGGCTGCCGAGCCAGCAGCGCTACCGTGAGATTTCTTCCTGTTCCAACTTCCGCGATTACCAGGCGCGCCGCATGCAGGCGCGCTGGCGCAACCCGGAAACCGGCAAGCCAGAGCTGCTGCACACCCTGAACGGGTCTGGTCTGGCGGTGGGGCGTACACTGGTAGCCATTCTGGAGAATTACCAGAATGCTGACGGCTCAGTTACCGTGCCAGAGGCCTTGCGTCCTTACATGAGAGGCCTCGAAAAGCTGAGCTGATCGGCAAACGGGCATTGAACAGGAAAGCATCATGGAATTTCTTCCTATTAGCTGGCGTCTTCAGGGTAAGCAGGCCCTGTTGATTGGTGGCGGTGAGGTGGCCTTGCGCAAAGGCCGGCTCCTGCATCGGGCAGGCTCTGCAATAACCGTTGTCGCGCCAGAAGTATGCGACGAATTGCGCCAGATCGCCGTGGATAGCCATGGCGCGGTGCTGGAAAAAGCCTTTGAGGTTGCCGATCTGGATGGCAAATCACTGGTGATCTGTGCCACGGATGATTCTGCGCTGAATGCCCGTGCCGCTGAGCAGGCGGGCCGCAAGGGGCTGCCAGTGAATGTGGTGGATAACCCCTCCTTGGGCGATTTCATTTTTCCCGCCATCGTCGACCGCTCTCCGGTCTTGATCAGCATCAGTTCCTCCGGTGCGTCACCGGTACTGGCCAGAAAGCTGCGCAGCCAGCTCGAGTCTTCCTTGCCTGCCCGTTGGGGCCGTCTTGCTGATTTGATGGCACGCTTTAGACAGCCCCTCAAGGACAAGCTGGATAACGTAGGGGCTCGTCGTTTGTTCTGGGAGCAGACTCTGGATGGCCCCCTGGTGGAAAAAGTGCTGGCAGGTAAGGACAGTGAAGCCGAGACCATGTTGGAGGCCGCCATTGAGGCGGCCGATGCAGAACAGCTCAGTCGCGGCGAGGTATATCTGGTGGGTGCCGGCCCGGGTGACCCCGATTTGCTGACCTTCCGGGCCTTGCGGTTGCTGCAGAAGGCAGACGTGGTGCTGTACGACCGCTTGGTAGGCAAGGGGATTGTGGATCTTGCCCGTCGTGATGCGGAAATGGTTTATGTGGGCAAGGCGCGTGACAAGCATGCGCTGCCCCAGGACAACATCAATGAGCTGCTGGTCCATTATGCCAAGCAGGGCAAGAAGGTGTGCCGCCTGAAGGGGGGCGACCCATTCATTTTCGGCCGAGGCGGAGAAGAGATCGACCTGATCGTTCAGGAGGGCATCGACTTTCAGGTGGTGCCCGGTATTACTGCTGCCAGTGGCTGTGCTGCCTATGGCGGTATTCCGTTGACTCACCGCGACCATGCGCAATCGGTTCGGTTTGTGACGGGGCATCGCAAGGACGGTACCGTAACCCTCGACTGGGAGCATCTGGTCAGTGAAAGCGAAACCGTTGTCTTCTACATGGGGCTGGTAGGGTTGCGCCAGATCTGCGACCAGCTGATGGCCCATGGACGCAAGGGCGATACCCCTATCGCGCTGATCTCCCGTGGCACAACCAATCTCCAGGAAGTGATTACCGGCACCCTGGATAACTTGCCGGACCAGGTGGAAGGGCGTGAGATCCATGCTCCGACACTGATCATTGTGGGCAGTGTGGTAAGTTTGCATCCCAAGTTTGGCTGGTTCAGGTAAGGCAATGAATAGTTGATAGCTAAAATCGACAAGCCAGAACCAAAGACGTAGGGCGGAGATGCTGCAGGGGATCTCCGCCTTTTTTGTTCTGGGTTGTGTAGGAGCTTGTTCCGTACGGGCTCCTGCGGTGAGGGTGGTATTACTTTGGCGCCATCGTGGGGCGGAAATGCCTCAGACAAAGAAGCCGCGATCATAGTCCGGTCACGGCCTCCTGCCTTGCAGGGCGTGTTGAAACATCCCGCGAAGCTACTAATTATTCATGGTTAACTATTCATTGCTTGCTACAGGCGCGAGATATCCCGGTTCTGCCACAACGTGCCAGCCTGCACACGTGCGTCTTCCAGTGAGCCCACCTTGTCCAGCCCCCACAATGCAACAGCAACCGTCTGAATGACCGCATGCTCACCGTATGGATCTTCCTCTTGACCGCGCCACACCCGCTTTAGGGTTTCTGCATCAGGATCACCGGGTGGTGTATGCCGGGGAATAACATTGTCGAGCACGGCGCCGTCCAGGGGCTCACCATGACGTATGCCGGTAATGGCTGTGCGTGCATCCGGACGAATTTCCAGCTCACCACCTTCACCCTTGAACAACAACAGATCACGGTCGCCACACAGTTCCGCGGCGCCCTGATGCAAATCAATATAGGCGGGATGAAATACGCTTTGCATGGATAAAGGGGCTCGGGCCGGGTTAAGGCTTCGGGCAAGCGTATTGATGGGGGATCGCAGGCCCAGATAGAAACGCAAGGTGAGCAAGCGGGAGAGCGGGGAGCAGAATTGCTCGACAGGCAGATAAGCCAACCCCTGTTCATCAAGGTGTTGTGCCGCCTCTGCTACGCCCGTTGCCACTTTCAAGCCCAGAAGCGGCAACAGCTCGTCAGTATAAACCCGGTTCGGTGTATGGGCGGGGCCGCCGTGGAGCAGGGTACGGATGCCGTTATCAGCCAGCAGTATGGTGGCGAGAAGATACCATGGGTGGTGCTTCTTCTTTCCCGCATAGCTGGGCCAGTCCAGCTGCACTGACGGAAAGTTTTTCAATGACTCGTCGCAGAGTCCTCGGCAGGCATCCAGAAAGCCGGCCAGCTCCTCTGGCGTTTCTTCCTTGACACGCAACAGCATGAGGAAAGCGCCAAGTTGAACGTCTTCCACCTTGCCATCCAGGATCATTTGCATGGCTTCACGAGCCTCATCACGGCTCAGGCTGCGGCGAGCGCGTTTGCCTCGTCCCAGTGTGCGCACGTATTCAGCAAAGGCATGTTCGGTCATCGGCGGTCTCGTTATCGGTTCCAGGCCCTGTGAGGGGCCATGAGCGTGACAGGGGGCGGTTAATACCAGCTGGTGCAGGGGCCATGGTTAGCCACTAGTTCCAGCAGGGTTGAGTGATCAATTTCTTCAAGCTCGCTGCTTGCAACGGTGATGTGGGGGTGCACAAGCCGATATGCCTTGCCACCGGGCCGGAAAGTGGAAGCAAGGAGCAGGCCTGCATCAGTGAACACGCAGATATCGTCTTGCTGGTAAAGCGCGAGGAAACTATCGATGCCTGCCTTGTCGCCTGGCTTGAGTCCGATCAGATGCAGCATGTCAGAATACCATTACCTGCTTGCAGTCCGCCCGCAATGCCAACAGCGCTTCTGCATTGAGCGTTTTCAGGTTCAGTCCGCAGCTTGGCGCGTTTTCGGATCTGACACAGGTCACCCCGAAATCGGCGAGTTGCTGCAGGTGTTCATTGGGGGGCATCAATGCCAGTGCAGCCAGGCAACCGTCGGTCAGCCATAGCGTGGTGGGTTGACCAAAGGCGGCACCTGTCATCAGCATATCCAGCATCTCCTGGAAACGATCAGTGAGCGGAGCGTTGGCGGTAGCGATATAGAGTTGATTAGCCAAACTGCAACACTCGCTCTGCATTGATCATGGCGTCTGCCCATTGGCCAAGACCGGCGAGAACAAAGCCTTCTGCCAGAGTCCTGCCTTGATCCCCCGACACAATTCCCCGTCTCTGCGCCGCCCCTACGCACACTTCTGCCTCAATCCCGGTTTCCTTGATCCACTGCTGCCATTGCTGGGCCGTATTGGCATTGTCACCATCGCCGCGCCAGGCATGGCGATTGGCGAGATGCACAGCATCCGCATAGAAAAACAGTCGGTAGAAGTGGTGTTCGGGGTGGGCGTGAAGTGCTTGGGCGGTGTGAAGGGCGGTCAATGCGGCGGGGGAATCCGCCGCCGCATTGACCAGTAGTGCAAATTGCATCAGTCGTCGCCGCTGAGCGCAGTCAGCAGGTGGAGCAGTGACATGAACAGGTTGTAGATGGAAACGAACAGGGTAACGGTGGCGAGGATGTAATTGGTTTCGCCGCCATGAATGATGGCGCTGGTCTGCCACATGATGAGCAGGGAAGACAGCATGACGAATGCTGCAGAAACCGCCAGGCTCAGAGCAGGAATACCGAAAAACAGGTTCGCAAGACTTGCAACGAACGCCACCAGAATACCAATCATGATGAAGTTGGTCAGGAAGCTGAAGTCCTTGCGGGTAACCAGCGCGATGGCCGACATGGCCACAAAGATGAAAGCGGTACCACCCAGTGCAGTCGTAACGATCTCCATGCCACCCGGAATCTGGGCATACATATTGATGATTGGGCCAGTGGTGAAGCCCAGCCAGCCGGTCAGGCCAAATACCGCCAGAATGCCCCATGCGCTATTGCGCAACATGTTGGTTGCGATCAGCAGACCGAAATACACACCGATGGTCAGGAAGGGGTTAACAAAGCTGACATTGCTGGACATGGCAAACCAGGAGGCTCCGGTCGCCACGATCAGGGACAGGCCCAGCAACATGTAGGTGTTTTTCAGAACCTGGGCCGCACGCTCTCCAGTGACGGCCATGCCGTGCTGTTGCGGAGTGGAGTAGGGATTGGTCTGGTTATTCATAATCTGGATCATCCTTGTGAATGGTACCTGTGATAATAAGGGCGCAGTACTGAAAATCAAGGGAAACCGGGTTATCTAAGCCCCTGTTTTTTATAGTGGTAATGGGTTTTTGCACAAGAATGGCAAAATCCTCTCTTTGTGAACCGAATCTCGGGATTAAGTGCCGAAATTTCATACTATATTCGTAGTTTGGGGGAGGTTCGGAATTATTATGACAACACTATCTATTGCACCCCGTGAAGAGCAGATTGAGCTTCAGGGTGTACCGGGAGCCATAGACCAGGCCCAACTCATCGCAGTGCCGGATGAGAGCGATCGTAAAGTGGAAATGGTGTTTGCGCCAAAGTCAGGTGGGGCCTGCAGCCTTTCTCTATTCAACGGCCGATTTGTTGAGTATCGCCGCGTGGCGAAGCGCAAAGGGGCTGCTGCCGTATTCAATCTTGCCTTTGTTGATCCCAAACCTGTTCATGATGTGCACAGGGCATGGCCTGAGTGGGCCATCGCTGGCCTGGGCATTGTCGCGATGGGAGCCGGTGCCTATCTTCAAATCTGGCCTGTCACCGCTGCCGGGGCGATCTGGATGGCCGTTTTCAGCATCCTGGCACGTCGCAAGCAGCGCAATCGGTGGATTTTCTTTAGTCGCCACGGTCGTATCGCACTCTTTGAGCTCAATCAGTCCAGAGTGGACAGCGAGCGAATCCAGAAACTGATCGGCATACTCGCCAAGCGGGGGCAGCTTGCCTGGAGCAACCTTCCTCCAGGGAAGGAAAGGCTCGCAATCGAGATCGCGGAACATCGCAGACTGATGGCCAGTGGTAATATCAGCAAAGCGCGTTACGAGCGGGCAAAGCGGCGAATTTTTGGCCGATACAAAAGTTAATCCGTTATTCATGATCAAGTTTCCACCAGATAGGGTGCCGGATCGTTGACTGCCAAACCGGCTCATGTATTATTGCTGGCCAGTCAGGAGGGGTGGCAGAGTGGCCGAATGCACCGGTCTTGAAAACCGGCGACGGGAGACCGTCCGTGGGTTCAAATCCCACCCCCTCCGCCAAATCGTGAAGGAAATCAATCGGTTAGATGGTGATTTCCGCATTAGGTATCAAAATACCTACCAAACAAGAAACGGTACCTTCGGGTGCCGTTTTTTGCTTATTGGACTGCCAATTGATATAAACCCCAAGTAAAAGAGGGGGTCGTTATGTGGGCAGATCTTTTCGCAAAACTATTAGCGGCACCTTTTATAGCCGGTTCCGGCTTTCTTTTGGTTGGTTGGCTACTGATTTTCGGCTATGTGATGGCAAAAGTCTTGGTGGGGATGCCTATCAAGTGGCTTTCCGGTGATTTTCGTGCCGGAGACTTGCTGCCTTTTTTCCTTTGCCTTCTATTATTCGGCAGCCATGTCTATCCAATCATTGAACAGATGATTGAGTAATAGCAATCTCTCGCACAAAAAACCGCCACGACTTACAGATCCGCAACGGCTCCATTGCTATCGTTCTCTTGTCCGGTGCCGCGATATGGGGATGATGGCAGCGACTATCAGTTAGCGACTACACGCCGGGTACCATTCCAATGCGTAACCTCATCATTGTCGATAATGACTGGTTTCCAATAATAGGCACCGCTATGTATATTCTGAGGTTGAATCTAAGTCAGGGGAAGCTTGTGTACCTGAGAATCTTTCTCGTAGCTTTAACTTTGGTGATCGCCGCATGTGACTCCGGCTCTAGCAATGGAGGCGGCAGCCCCTCAAGCGGTGGCGGTACTTCGTCAGGCGGAGGCGGAGATGCTGGCGGCTCCAGTGGAGGCACAGATCCCGAAGCCGAAATAGCGCGCTACGACTCGGCAACCACTCACGATTACGAAACTAACTATGACTCGGCCACATGGGTTGAGGAGAAAAAGAGCGGCGACCTTGGCAGCTCAACATTCCAATAAAGGAGGGGGATGACATGAAACAATTTGGAGTATTTCTTTTAGCTTTACTAGGAGTTACTCAGGCGCAAGCTGCAGAGCTGACTACATTCCAGGCTGGCGACCCGATTTACGCTAGTGAATTGAACGGAAACTTTCAGGAGCTTGAGGCTCGTATCAACGCATTGACCGCTAATGTTAGCCACTCGGAGCAAGGCCTCGCTGGTGAACCTTTTAACTACTTTCTGCCGGACAATGGTGCCGGCGGCTATTTCACGCTTGAAACTGGATATGACTATTACATCACGGATGCTATCTGGCCTCTTGGCGTTATGTCGGAAAGCTCATGTAATGGAGCGCTCATTGCGAAAGTACGGACCGCGGCACAAATTATTCTAGAGGTGCCCGCGCGTGGAGGTGGAGCCACATGTGGTCACATCGGTGATGCTGTCTCTCTACAAACACCAATCGTTATTAAAAATGGTGAGCCTGTTGGTGCGGTTGATTCCCGAAGCAGAGGTGTTCGAATCATCGGCTACAGAGTCCCTATCTCCACGCCCTAATCCAGAACCAAAAATTGTATGCCGTATAGCTGTTTACATTAGGGTAAAGCTAGTTGGGTACGCCTAAGAGCACCAGGGCAAATGGCCGGTTTGTCTCCCCCTCCGCGGGGATGCTCTGCAGGCTATCCAGAAAGGCCCTGCCATGCAGATCCCACAGGCGCTTGGCCTCAGCGTCCCCAACCTGATTCCAGCCACTACCCACCATGAACAGGGCGCGAATTTGCGGCGTCAGGCCGTGGCTACGGTTTCGGCTTACTCTGCGTCTTGTGGTTCCCATGGTTCAGACTCCTGCAGGGCGCCCAGGGCCATCCCGCAGGGGCTCCAGGTCTAGGTTCAGTTGCTTTAGGGCTGCCAGCATCTGGGCGCGTGAATCACGCTCTACAGACAGCAATGGATGGGGTTTGGGCTGCTCAAAGCGGTCTTTGATAACCGCTCCATCAGTGGAAATAGCTGCCTGGCACTCCCTCATGCGGCAGAAAGCCTCCAGGCCGGTCTGCAGCAGCAACAGGCCTGCATCATCGTCTATGCCGTACTCCTTAACGATGCGGCGCCACCATTGGCGGCCTTCATCTGTCAGGTGGCTGGGTGCTTTTTTCAAAGGGAACACTCCTTTTGATTAGAAAAAGGTTGGGAGGGCGGTCTTTTAGGCGGTCCAGGCAAACTTTTCAGATGCCCCCCCGCCGTTTCATGCGCTCCAGGCGCCGCTGCTCTCTCGGGGATACGGTGCGCTGTGTCGCCTTGCGCTCCCTGTTGTCTGCATCCATCGACTTCACAGCTTCAAAGATGGCGTCAGCATTGGCCGGCACTGTGACAAGCGATAGCTCAATGATTTCGTACCGGTTGAAACGCCAGCCACCACCAGGGCGTGACTCTGTGTAATCTGGATCCGGGATGAATCCAATGGATACGGCAGTTACCAGCTTCTCCCTAATGCTTTGCCATGCTTCATCCACTCGGGCCTGTAGGCTGCCTGACTCCTTGATAGAGGGCAGTGTGGCAACAAATGGGATGCCTGCCTCAGTGGGGCGGCTGAAGGTCACAGAGCCAACAGGGGCGTCATGCTTGTGCTGCCAGAGCAAAGGGGTTGGGTTTCTGAATACCGCGCCTGATGGCTCCACAATGTCCCCATGGCGGTCTGGTGCTGGAGTGGTGGCCATGCCTCGGATAACGCGCCGCTCTTCATCAACGGCTGTGCGGGTCAGGATGGAATACGCTCTTTCCATGGTCGTTCCTCAATAGGTTGGCCCCGTACCCGTTGGAGAATAACTATCCGGTGGCGCCTCACCAGACAGACACGGGCTAGGTACGGGGCCAAAACGGTCACTTGCCGATCAATTTGCCCAGCAGGCCTTTCTTGTCGCCGGACAGGTCAATATCCGGGTAGGCCTCCTGAATAATCAGATCCAGAATCACGGCAATCCGGGCACAGTTTTCAATGGTGGCGTCCAGTTTGGGGCTCAGGCCCAGCTTTGCCATTGACTCCAGTTGCTGCTCGGTGGGTTTGAAATAGGCCATTACGCTACCTCCACGATGGCTTCAGGTTCTGCATGGAAACGGAAACGGCGCTCAGTCATCACGCCCACAAGGCCGGCTTGCCACAGGCTGACCAGCTCGCCGGAATCGGTCGGGGATTCCGCCAGCTCTACGCTGGCATGGCTGGCTTGCTTCAGGGTCAGGCCGCCATTGGCGACAGCGATGCGATCACAGGCAAAGCCCATCATTTGTGGGCTGCTTGAGTCTGGCTCAATGACCGGCACCACATGAACACCAGGGATATACTCACCGCCGTTGATGCTCATCCCGTTTTGGGACGCCATGGCCAGGGCCCGGCATTTCTCGCCAGTAGTGGCAATGACGTAGTTTGTTGAGTTGGGTAGGGCGGCCAGCAGACTGCCAAGGTCGGCCACCGGGTCGCTGGTGGCAGTGACGGTGCTGGCTGGGGTGGATGTGGTCAGGATGGCTTCATTGCTGCCACCGACAACGGCGTTTCGTAACTCGCTCTCAAAAAGTCGGCGCCCTGCAGCCCCCGTTGCCATGGCCAGCTCTTTTGTAACTGCACACATTCCGGCAACTTTTACTTCAGGCACACCAGAGCGGTTCAGTGTCTGTGTAACAAGCGGTTTGGTCTGGCCTTCAGCCAGATTGGTGGCGATTCCGCCTGATGCGGCCACTACTGCAGACAGGTCTTCAGGAATCTCCTTGCCGAAGGCCAACAGGCTGCCCAGCAGGTCCACGTTCCTGATGGAGCTCAGGTAAAACTCGGCAATACGCTTGCCATCTTCCTCCCCCCAAATACTGGTCAAAGATTGATTAGCGTTGCGCTCCAAAAGCCGCTCAAATCCGGGCCTAGAATGGGAAAATGTCTTGTTCTCACTGTCCATGAATGGCTTTAGCGCGTGGCTAAGGGCGCCTTTGTGTTCAGTCATGATACGGGCCAGGTCAACAAAACCACGCTGGCTCAGCTCGAAGTGCTCCCGGATGGCCTCGCCGTAGGCCTTTCGTTCGGCTCGAGTCCAGTGCATCAACGCATGGTCGGCGCCGTATTCGTAGGTATCTTTGGACGGTGAAAGCAGGTCATCAATATCCATCGTTCAGTCTCTCTAGGTGAGTGCAGTTGATGGTTTTATGGTCGCCAAACAATGAGGGCAGGTCTTGAGCCGTTAAGGGCCTTTTAGGGCCTTTCACCTACTAGCGATCCAGTTGGCAATGTCTCTCAGTGCATAGCTGACACGTCCGCCAGTTGGCCCAGGTAGTCGGTAAAACTTCGGGCCGTCCTGGGGATGGGTGGGGCTGCGAGCGTTCTTCAAAGTTCGAGGGCTTACACCCAGCAGCTTTGCTGCATCCTCCGGGGCTAGGCGCTCATCCAGCGTCATGGGAATTCCTTCGGACTGTGCCGCCTCTAGTAACTTGCTGATTAGGGCCTGCAGGTAAACGGGGTCGATTTCCCTTGTCATCACGCAGCCTCCCGGGTCTTTCTCTCTACCATGCGGTAAAGGCTTTGCCGAAGGCTTCCCGGAAGGCTTTCGGTAAGGGGATCCGCATTGTGTCCGCATCGCTTCGGACAGTTTGCGGACATGGTGCAGATCGAATGTGGATTAAGTGAGCCCCGGAGAATGCTCAGGGAAATACCCATTGATTCCCGGTGAAGCAATGGGGAAGCACCTGGGTGCTGACAATGCTCAGTGCGGACTAAGTGACGACTGCAGTGAGAGTTCACTGAGGGTTCAGTGAACATTCGCTGAAACGCTCGGGATATATCGCGATTAATCGTGAGGCGTACCAGAGTGATACCAGAAACCCAGTTCTGATTTGGGTTATTTCTGGGTTCCAGTTTGATAACGGTGAGGTAACGCTCAGCTAACGCTGACACCGTTAGCGATGCAAATTGGCCCGCCCGCTGTTTTGGCCCTTGGATAGGGTTTGGTCTGGTGGTGGTTATGTAGGAGTGGTTCATATTTGATACCTGTGAACCGTGAAAATGCCCTCCAGAGGTATCAGATTTGATACCTGTGGCACCTTCAAATGACTCCAATGGTCTAAATTTGATACCTGTGGAGTGGTTAGAGGTATCAAAATTGAACCGGTAGAAATCGAAATGTAAAAAGCTCATTGGGCTTTCTCCCAATCATTTGTTGGCGCTCGGTTCCGCCAGCAGGGCATCCAAGTAAGCCGCCAGGTTCTGGTTTTGGATTCGGTCCTGGAGCAAAAAACGCTCGGTTCTACCATCACGATAAAGCCGGCATTCTCTAGCTCTCTAAAGGCCTTCATGGCGGTTGCCCGGGCACACGGGATCTCGCTTTCTGCTTGCCTGACTCCGAAGCCTATAGGGCCGTTTGGTGTCCAGTGGCGATGCATCAGCATGAGCAATGCCTTTGCCTGGCATGACAGTCCGAGAAACCTTTTCGATGTCAGCAAGCGCCGCTGAATGGCCACAACGCCGCCCACCTTGTCAAAGGGAAGGGCACTTTTGCCGCTCATGTGAGCCCTCAGCCTTGTTGCTCGGATTTCAGTAGCAGGGCCTCAGCAAGATCCCTGGACAGCTCCCTGAGTCGATAGAGGCCGGTCCTGCAGGTTCTGCCGTCTCTGTCTGGTTTCCGGTCCTCCAGCGTGTCTATCTGAAGCCCGCGACGGCGAAGGGTGGCAACAAGCTCAGGGCCATTTCTGCAGCCTGCCAGGCGCTCTACGTCCAGAGGGGATATGTCCCGGGTCAGTAGCAGGCTGACAGCTCGAAACTGGCGTTTGGAAAGCGGCCGCAACCCGGTATGATTGAGGAGTCGCTTGCTCTGGCGATGATTCTGGCCCTCGTGCTCGGTGGCAGCCGGCACGGGGGCTTTCCGTTTATCGGTCATCGGGATCCCCTCCAATTTCTGGCAGCAGCCGCTTCAGCAGGTCGGCGCTTGTTTCTGTGCGAAGGGCAATCACATCAATGGCGCGGGATCTGTCCAGCCAGTGCTTTAGTTTCCGGGACAGGTTCATGGCTTCCGTAATATCTTTTACGGATGATTCTGAGCTCAGGCTGGCCACATCTTCGTGGTGCAGGAAGTCGGGGTAGTTCATGCTTGGGCCTCCTGAGCTGATTCCCAAGATTCAAGGTCGACCAGTTTCCAGCGAGTGCAACCAGGAGAAAGCTTTACTGGCTTGGGCGCATGACCTTCTCGAACCCATCTCCACCAAGTGGCACGGGAGACTTCGTAGCGGTCTGCGGTTTGCTTATCTGAGAGGTATTTCATCTGTCTGTGCCTGTATGTTTGCGAGTGACACAGATATGAAACCGTTGAGGAAGGAATAGAGGAGGAGTTGGAAAGCTCCCTGTTTAGGGGGAGTTATTACCCCCTCATGGATTCTCTGATGGCGCGGACGGCTTTTCTGGCTTCCTTGGGATCATCAGGGCCTGGCAGAGAGCTAACGCCTGCAGCTTGGAGAATTTCTGCTGCTTGGGCTGCCGCCTCTGTGACTTTCATACCGGTGCCCTCCAGGAGGCCGGCCACATTTGAAAGCAGGATGTGTTCAAGGTTGCTGGGGCGTCGTCCTTTGTTTGACGGCCACTGTTCAACCCGTCTCTGCGACCGCTTTAGAAGCAACAAATAGGTTTGTAGTTGCTGTTCAATGGGGTACACAAACCCCTCGAAGTAACCCTTTCCAGTAAGGTAAAGGTCTTCGCTAATATAGGCTTTGACCGGTTCTGGCGTCATGCCAAGATGAGTTAGAAGGTCGGCTACTAGTTTTTGTGTTTTCTCTGAATGCTTAAGTGTTTCCTCTTTAGTCGGGGCAGTGTCCCTGTAGCTTGACCAATCACGATACTCACCCAGCAATCGCTGGATCTGGCATAACAATTCCTCTCCATGCGGGAGTCCTAGTATCTTCTTCTTGGCTCGCGGTGAGATGGATTCATCAACCCAGCCGCCTGTATGCTGTTTAGGAATTTTTCTAGGCATGTCCAGTTCTCCCACGGCCAACTCCATGACAGAGTTGGCCGTATCCGCTATTTCCTGCCTACTGGTTTCCGTGTGCCTGTGCCCGGTACTCGGCGCCTAGGCCAACATTCTTGAGGCAATGAACCACGTCACTCACCTCACGGATGAACCAGCCCAGGGCCTGTATCTCGTCAGCATCCATTGGCAGCTCACTGGTGGTGCTTGCTGCCATTAACTTGCCAACCACCTGAATACCGAGCTCCAGGGCATCGCCGGTTTCTTCGCTTGCTTGGGCAATGCGACGTAGCTGCTCTGATTGCTCGCTGGAGAGGGGCAGTTTTCCGCCATCGGGACCGCATACAGGTGCAATGGTGTCCAGGTCCTTCAGTAGTTCGCCAAATGATGGAGTGCTCATGAGTGTTCTCCTACGGTTGGAGTCTTGCGCTTTGCGCTTTGATAGCTGGGGGGCATGAACCAGTCCTCAGCACCTCCCGCAATGTCAGGGGAGCCGGTGGTGTGGGTAAGGCCAAGATCGGCAAGCCACCCGATACGCTCCGCCATTGTTGAGTATATGTAGGCGTACCCTCTGGCCGCGTCCTCTGGATTGCAATTCAGGTCCACCAGACCAGTGCTCAAAGCGTTGGCCATAGTCCCGATTTGCTCCAGGATTTCATTTACCAGCGTGATAGTATTTTCATCAGCCATGATTTCACCTCTGCGTTAGGTGGTTTTGTGGTTAGGGCCTGCTGGTAGGGCTAATACCAGTGGGCCCGGTTTGCCTGATGCCATCAGGCACGGTCAACTTGCTCTTTTGAGTTTGCGAATGCTGCCCATTCCGCCATTAGCTGGCGTCGCTTGTCGATAAGCTCAGACCGGGCATAGGCGGCGCGTGTGGCATCACTGTTAACGTGAGCCAGGGCCAGTTCTGATACCTCGTCTGCATAGCTGGTTTGCTCTCGTGCCCAATCCTTGAAAGTAGAGCGGAAGCCGTGGGCGGTAGCTTTTATGTCCATGCGCTTCAGTAGAGCGGTTAGCGCCACGTCAGAAAATTTGCCGCCACGGGGAGCGGTGAAGATGAAATCACTGCCCTCAAAGCGGGGGATCTCTCGCAGAATCTCTACGGCATCAGGGCAAAGCGGCACCTTGTGCGGTTTGCCTGCCTTCATCCTGTCCGCAGGAATCGTCCAGACGGCAGCATCTAGGTCAATTTCATCCCAAGTCGCGCCGCGAACCTCTCCAGAGCGGGCAGCCGTGAGGATGGCGAACTCAAGGGCGCGTGCTGATACTGCAGGGCGTTGGCGTAGTTCAGCCATGAAGCTAGGCAGCTCTGCATAGGGCAGGGCAGTGAAGTGCTTGGCCTTCTTGATTTTGGATGGCTTGCCCAAGGCAAGGTCTACATTGTCTTTAAGCCGTGCCGGGTTTTCGCCGGTACGGAATCCCGAAACGGTGGCCCATGCCAGCACCTTTTCAATACGGCCACGGACACGGCCAGCGGTTTCTGTCTTGGTGTGCCAGATAGGCTCCAGCACCTGGACAATATGTGGAAGCTCAATCTCTGAAACGGCCATTTTCCCAATGACAGGGCTGGCGTAGGTCGAGAGCGTGTTTGTCCACTGCTGGATATGTTTTGGGTTCTTGAACTCTCGGGACTTCACGGCGAGGAATTGCCGGGCAGCATCATCAAAGGTCAGGGTTTTGAACTGTTCAGCAATAAGTGACTGCCGGGCGGCTTGCCGCTGCTCAATAGGGTCAATGCCGCTCTCTATCTGCTCTCGGCAATCGCGTGCTTTCTCCCTTGCCCCTGCTAGGGACACATCAGGGAAGCCGCCTAGGCCGATGCTTCTACGCTTCCCTCCTACAGTGGTCCGGTAAATCCAGGACTTTGCACCGGTCGGGGTGACTTGCATGAGCAGGCCGGCCACGCCGCCAACGGGGTGCAGCGCATTGTATGCCTTGCCGGTGGTCTTGCTAACTGAATGAGTCAGCCGCTTAACCTCTGTGGCGGTCAATTCCCTGGCTTTCTTTGGCATGAATGGCCCGTTTCGTTTGTTCGGCTTCGCCAGTTTGTCAGATGCAGGATTTTAACTTTCCAGCGTATCTAACTACCTATCAATAGATATGTAATGGGATGATATTGGTTAAGACGGGAAAAGACAAGGAATGCAGATATAATGCGGGTTTGAGTGGGTTAATGATATTGATTGAAACGGCATAAAGTTAGGCGGAGAAAGACACCCCCTCCGCCAAACAAAAAGCCCGCGCTCAAAGAGTGCGGGCTTTTTTTATGGGCATTGATTCACTGCAGGACAGGGCTGGCGCTGTAAAGCTTCCGTTTCTTTACTCAACCGAGCAGACGGGAAAAGTCACGGATCGCATCCAGCCCCTGAACATCGTCTTCCTGCAATGGAATGCTCAGCATTGCTAATGCATGAAAACGGTCTTTAATTTCATCAAGATGACGTTGCTGTGTCATCACGCGTGCCGCAAAAAATGCGCCATCCACCTTCGTGGGCAGCACCCGGTTGATAATGATACCTGCCACTGGAATACCTGAATCGTTGAGGCTGTCCACGGCTCTGCCGGTTTCCAGAATGGGCAGCTTTTCCGGCGTCATGACAAAGATGAACGCAGTTTTATCAGCGTCGGAAAGTACCCGGCGCGCCCTGTGGAAGAGCCGCTGGCGTGCCAGCAAGGTATCCGCAATCTGACGACTGCGTGGGTCGAGATCTCGGTTGGCGTGTTCCACCGGGTCTTGTAACGGGCTATCCAGATCCTTCCCGGGGCTCAGGTGATCGAGCACCTTGCCGAGCTGCTGGGCCTTGTGATTATGCTTGAGGAGGCCGCTGGTCCAGGCGGCCATGATCTCGGGCAGGCTGAGTAACCGCAATGTGTGGCCAGTCGGTGCGGTGTCGAAGATCACCAGATCATAATCGTTACTGGTTTCGTCGATGATTCGGGAAATGCGCTCGAGCAGGGCGGCTTCCTGGGCACCAGGAGACTGACGACTCAGGCGTAACTGTTTCTCGAGTTCCTTGAATTGATCCGGTCCGGCAAAGCGGCGCATCTGCGCGCTGACGTTTTCCAGATACCGATCCACCTCTTCATCAGGATCCAGTTCCAGCGCAAAAAGGTTGGGTGCCATGCAGCGGATACGGTTGCCAATCGGGCTGGCGAAGGCGTCGCCAAGGCTGTGGGCTGGATCCGTAGACACCAGCAACACTTTGCGACCGGCATCCGCTGCCCGGCAGGCAATGGCCGCAGCGGAAGTGGTTTTCCCGACCCCCCCTTTGCCTCCCACCATCAGCAAAGAGCGATGGCGGATCAAATCATCGATATTCAGTTCTGAGGAGGCCATCAGCAGCAACGAAAGTGATCGAGGGGGGAGCGCTCCATGCCCATGCGGGTGTGCCAGTCGTGGAAGCGATCCATCAACAAGGGTTGCAGTTCCAGAGTGCTCCAGGCGGCAGGGTTGGGAATCCCCATCATTTCCGAGAACACAAGCAGCATGAACAGGTCTTCCTCGTCACGCTTGGCGCGAGCGATGGCCGCACGGTAGGGCGCGTTGTAATACTGGGTGCCCAGCTCATTGAGCCGACGCAATGCCCCGATAATGCGGCCAGCCATCAGGTTTGCTCCGCAGGTTCAGCAAACGCTTTTTTCAGGGCTGCTGCACACTCCAGCGTCACCAGCAGTGCAGCAACCAGCACGACGATATCCAGCCCAAGCAGGAACCAGTCCTGTTTGTCATAGAAGCTTTTGAGCTGCAGTAGCAGGGCCATCAGCGTCATGATCAGCAGGAACGCAAGCGGGCCGAGAGTGTAAATAGCCGGGCGGCCACGCCGTACCAGCATGATGGTGATGACCAGCAAGGTCAGGCCGGCCAAAAGCTGATTGGTGGTACCGAACAACGGCCAGATCAACAGGCCACCGCTGCCATCCGCCCCACCGGCACCGAAGGCAAGCAGCAGGCAGCTGATCACTGAGAGTAGCGTGGCGGGCAGGGGACGCGTCAGCCATTTTTGCTGATAGATATCGCCCCACTCCTGGAAAATATAACGCTGAAGACGCAGCCCGGTGTCCATGGTGGTGCCCGCGAAAAGAGCCGCCATCACGGTGAGCAGGGTTGCAGCGACACCGACCTCCATGCCCAGCCCGCCGGCCAGAATGGCTGCGCCGCCATCAACAAAGGCGGTCAGGCTGCCCTTGCCAAAGGCGGTGTAGACCGCCTGCCAATCTGCCAGCGTCGCAAAGCCGGCAGTAGCGGCAATAATCGCTGCCAGCGCCAAGGAGCCCTCACCAATGGCGCCAAAATAACCCACGAAGCGGGCATCCGTTTCCTTGTCCAGCTGTTTGGAGCTGGTGCCCGAGGCGACAAGACCATGGAAGCCTGAGATGGCACCACAGGCAATCGTTACGAACAGCAAGGGCAGAAGTGAAGGGGTGCCAGGAGGCACGTCCACATTGATCATCGGCGCCACAACCATAGGGTTGCCGATCAGTACGGCACCGTAAAGCAGGATCAGGCCGACAAACAACTGCAAGCCATTTATGTAGTCGCGCGGTTGTAACAGCATCCACACCGGTAGCAGCGACGCGATAGCGGCGTAAGCGAACAACAGCAGAATCCAGCTGGCGCTGGCAGAAAGCCCCATCACTTGATCAGGAAGTGCAACGGGGACTTGCGGGCCGATGTAGATCAGGGAGTAAAGCGCAATAACACCGGCAATGGACACAATCCCCAGGCCAATCACTCGACGATAGATCAGCTGCCCAATGACAAGGGCAACAGCAATAGCCCCCCACACTGGAACGACAGCCCCCGGGTTGTTGATCAGTAGCTTGGCGATAACCACCCCAAATACAGCGTTAACCATCAACAGGACCAGGAATATAACAATCATGAAGATCGTGCGTGCTCGATGGCCGACCACTTCACCGGTGAGGGCGCCAACGGACTTGGCGCGGTTCCGGACACTGGCCCAGAGCGCACCACTGTCATGAACACCGGCAAAAAAGATGGTGCCAAGCACCACCCAGATGAAGGCAGGCAGCCAGCCCCAGATCACAGCGATGGCCGGGCCTACGATGGGGGCAGCCCCTGCGACGGAGGTGAAGTGGTGCCCCCAGAGCACATAACGGTTCGTGGGGACGAAGTCCACGCCATCCTCAAATTCGTGGGCCGGGGTGCGAAAATCAGGGTCTAGTTTGAAGATGCGGTTGGCGATAAACCGGGAGTAGAATAAATAACCGGCAGCCATGCCACCAAGCCCCAGCAGGAGCAGAACGATTGCGCTCATGGGAGTTACCCTTGGGTCATTTCCTGTTGGTTTTGTTGCAAAGAGTTAGTCTCTCATGCCTGACTCGAAGGTCTACACGACCTAAGGCTAATATACAGTCTGTATCGGTGACAGCCATCAATCTTTGCCTAAAATGTCCTATGAAACAGAAAGGGTAGTGAGTATGGTTTCCGCTTCTTCACGCTAGGCGGGTAATGGAACTACCCGGAGGTAAGAGCATGATCAAAGTATTGGTAGTGGACGACCATGATCTGGTCAGAACCGGCATCGCGAGGATGCTGGACGAGGTCGATGGTATCAAGGTGGTCGGGCAAGCCAGTTCCGGGGAAGAGGCCATTCAGTTGACCCGTGACAACTCCCCTGATGTGGTGCTCATGGACATCAAGATGCCTGGCATCGGGGGGCTCGAAGCCACTCGCAAATTGCTGCGTGTAGATGATGGCCTGCGTGTGATTGCGGTCACCATGTGTGAAGAAGAACCGTTTCCATCCCGTCTCATGAAAGCGGGAGCCGCGGGTTACATGACCAAGGGGGCGGACCTGGATGAAATGGTGCGCGCCATCAAGATTGTGACCACCGGGCAGCGCTACATCAGCCCCGAAATAGCCCAGGCCATGGCGTTAAAGCCCTATGTTGGCGAAGAAGCCAGCCTGCTGGACATGCTCTCCGAGCGCGAACTGCAGATCATGATGATGATCGTCAATTGCCACAAGGTTCAGGATGTGGCCGACAAACTGTGTTTGTCTCCCAAGACAGTCAACACCTATCGATATCGTATCTTCGACAAGCTGGGAGTATCCAGTGACGTGGAAATGGCCTTGTTGGCCGTGCGTCACGGAATGCTGGATGCAGTGGAGCAAAGCCTGCCCGGCTAAAGAAGTCTCGCCATTGAGGAAATGTCTCTGTCAGCGCTGATATACTTGGCGGCCTGAAGCGGAGACTTTCCTTGTCTGAGTTCGACCCGAAACACTTCCTTGATCATTGCGCCCGCAAGCCCGGCGTCTATCGCATGCTGAATGCAGAAGGTGATGTTCTGTATGTGGGCAAGGCGAGAAACCTCCAGGCGCGGCTGAGCAGTTATTTCCAGAAGAATGTAGCCAGCGTCAAAACCCGAGCGCTGGTAGCGCGTATTGCCGATGTGCAAACCACGGTGACAGGCAGCGAGGCTGAAGCTCTGCTGCTTGAGCAATCGCTGATCAAGAGCTTGCGCCCGCCTTACAACATTCTTCTTCGTGATGACAAAAGTTATCCGTATATACGCATTACCACGTCAGACACGTTCCCACGGATTACCTTCCACCGCGGAACCCGGCGTAAGGGCAGTCATTATTTTGGCCCCTATCCCAGTGGCGGAGCCGTACGTGAAGCGGTTTCTCTGGTGGAGAAGGTGTTCCAGGTCCGCAATTGCAGCGATAGCTACTTCCGCAACCGTACGCGCCCCTGCCTGCAGCACCAGATTCAACGGTGCACCGCGCCCTGTGTTGGCCTGACAAGCCCGGAGGAGTATGCCCAGCAAGTGAAATTGGCAATGGACTTTCTTGATGGTCGCAGCCGCGATGTGGTGGAGCATCTCAGCCTCAAGATGGAGGAGGCGTCCCGGAACCTGGCGTTTGAAGAGGCCGCCGTGCTGCGCGACAAGCTAGCCGCCATACAGGCAGTTCAGCAGAAGCAGTATGCGGAAACCGGGCAGGGGGACCTTGATGTAGTGGCAGTGGAGGCCCGGCATGGTCTGGCGGTGGTGGATGTCCTGATGATCCGCGGTGGGCGTATTCTTGGTCACCGGACTTTTCGACCGGATACTCGGGGCGAGGAGGATCTCGCAGAAATCCTCGAGGCCTTTGTTGGTCAGTACTACCTTGGGGACCGGGAAGACCCGGTCAATCCTCCCGAAATTCTGCTCAGTCATGAGATTGCCGGCGCTGAGCCTCTTGAGCAGGCCCTCGCCACCCATTGGGGCAAGAAAGTGCGCGTGGCCTGGCGGGTAAGGGGCGACCGGGCTGCCTGGGTGACAATGGCACGCACCAACGCGACCCAATCCCTGGCGACGGAGCTCGCTGCTCGAGAGCACATGGAAAAGCGCTTCCTTGCGCTGGAAAGCCTGCTGGAAAGTGACCGGCCGCTCCGCTGGATCGAATGTTTTGATATCAGTCATACACAGGGCGAAAAAGCGGTGGCTTCCTGTGTGGTCTTTGACCAGCAGGGTGCTCGCAAGCCGGATTATCGCTACTTCAATGTCAATCCTGAGCAGGCAGGTGATGACTACGCATCCCTCGAAGAAGCCATACGCCGTCGCTACCAGCGTGTGCTGAACGAGGAGGGTCGACTTCCGGATCTGTTGCTTATTGACGGCGGAAAAGGGCAGCTTCAGCGAGGTTGGGAGGTAATGGGGGAGCTGGGTCTGCAGGGACGCATGCTGGCGATGGGGATCGGCAAGGGACCAAGCAGGAGGCCGGGTTTCGAGGTCCTGTATCTGCCTGATGGACGGGAATTCACCCCTGGCCCTTCACATTCTGCGCTGCACCTGTTGCAACAGGTGAGGGATGAGGCACATCGTTTTGCGCTCACCGGGCATCGAGCTCGACGCGGAAAGGCGCGCAAGACTTCCTCGCTGGATGAGATACCCGGCATTGGGCCAAAGCGTCGCAAGGCGCTGCTCACTCACTTTGGTGGCCTGAAGCAGCTAAAGAACGCGTCTGTGGCTGAATTGGCAAGGGTGCCAGGGATTAACGCCCAGATGGCACAAACGCTCTACGACTGGTTCCACAACTGAGTTTGCCCATCTGATGGTGCCCTGACAAAAAATCGCCCATGAGTCTGTGGACGGTTTTCGCTATACTGCCACCTTAATCACAGAGCGGTAGGTGTTATGCAGAAGAATCACCCGGTACTGAATTTGCCCAATATCCTGACTTTGATTCGAGTTGTGGCGATTCCTGTACTGGTTCTTGTCTTTTATCTGCCGTTCAAATGGAGCGACCTGTGCGCAGCCGGACTTTTTCTGGCGGCGGGCATCACTGACTGGCTGGATGGGTATCTGGCACGCAAGCTCAACCAGACCAGCCCATTTGGCGCATTCCTTGATCCTGTGGCCGACAAGCTGATTGTTGCGGTGGCTCTGGTGATGTTGGTGCAAGTGCATGCCAATGCCTGGCTCGCGGTACCTGCCATGGTGATCGTTTCCCGCGAAATCACGGTTTCTGCGCTGCGAGAGTGGATGGCTGAGCTGGGGCAGCGCGCCAAGGTGGCAGTCAGTCAGCTGGGCAAGATCAAAACGGTTACCCAAATGACGGCGATCACCTTGTTGCTGGCACAGAAGCCAGACTTCGACATGGCAGGGGATATGATGATGACCCCGTGGCTGTGGCTGAGCTACGGGCTCCTGTATTTGGCCACCGCGCTTACATTGTGGTCGATGATGTCCTATCTGCGTGCAGCAGCGCCGCAATTGCTCAAAAGTCAGTCAAAGTCCTGAAATATCAGAAAAAATAGCGGATTGCGGGTTGACACCCTGAGGGTGATGAGTAGAATCCTTTCCCGCAACGAAGCACAGTTTGAACGTCGCTTCTGGCAACAATGCGGGAATAGCTCAGTTGGTAGAGCACGACCTTGCCAAGGTCGGGGTCGCGAGTTCGAATCTCGTTTCCCGCTCCAGATTCCAGAAAAACCTCGGCAACTCCGAGGTTTTTTGTTGTTAGCAGTTTAAAGGCGCGGTGGCAGAGTGGTTATGCAGCGGACTGCAACTCCGTGTACGCCGGTTCGATTCCGACCCGCGCCTCCAATTACCAACCCGCACGGTCACCGCCCGGGTGGCGAAATTGGTAGACGCAACGGACTTAAAATCCGTTGACCTTTGGTCGTGCGGGTTCAAGTCCCGCCCCGGGCACCAATAAATCCTTCCTTCTGTCGACTTTCCTAGTCCAATAGTCAATAAAATCAATAGGATGGTAAATCCTGTTAAGGCTGTTTATTGCCGTTGTCCCTGCCTTTCTGTTAGCCTCACACTTTAGTCTTAGTCTTAGTCTCGTAATACGGGACATCAGAACAATAAGGCCGTGATGGCACGAGGGGCAACAGAATGAACTGGTTTCAGAACCTGTCTGTCAGGTTGAAGATTCTGTCTGTGGCAGGACTGGGTATTGCGCTTTTTGTGGTTTACGCGGCCTACAGCTGGTACATCGCTGAAACGAACATCCAACACCTTGAACGCATTGAGGATCAGGACTTCCCGGTTCTGGAGCTGGTGAATGCGAACAATGTGGACTTCATTGCGATTGGCGAGTCTTTCATTGCGGCCATCACCCAGGCAGACCCCGATTTGCTGCAGGAAGCCCTGGATCGTGCAGACAAGTTCGAGCAACGCCTCGAAGACATCAGCCGCAAAGATCCCGAGCTTGCGGAGAGCGTAGGGGAGCTGAAAGACAGCTTTGGCGATTACATCAACGCGGCAAATACACTGGCTCGTGGCCTGATCAATGATTCCAGTGGTAACGACGACCTCTACACTCGCGTCACTCACGTGCGCGAGCTGCAGAGCAACTATGAACAGGCCCAAAAGGCGTTCGAGACCCAACGCTATGAGGCCTTCAGGGAGTCGCTTTACAAGAGTCGAGACGACAATGAGGGCACTCAAAAAATCGGCCTTTTCCTCGGGCTGGTTGCCTTCTCAGCGCTGGCGCTGATCGCCTTGCGGGTTACCCGCGCCATTACCTTGCCCCTCGAGGGTGCTGTAACCGCCGCCGACAACATAGCCGACGGCAAGTGGGATACCACGATCGAGGTCACCGGTCGTGACGAAACCGGCAAACTGCTGCATGCCATCAGAAAAATGCGCGATGCGTTGGTGGCCCGGTACAAGGAAGATCGTCGCCAGGAAACCATCAAGAATCATCTCGCTGAGCTCAATAACCGGATGCGCGGTGAAATGACCTACGAGCAGCTTGGCAATAACATGCTGAGCTTCCTCGTGCCGGTACTGGAGGCCCAGGTAGGCGCCTTCTACAGCTACAACCCGGAGACACAGCGCCTGTCGTTGAGCAGCTCTTATGCCATGCAGCGTCGCAAGCATCTGGGTAATGACTTCGGTCTTGGTGAGTCGCTGGTAGGTCAGTGTGCCCTGGAGCGCAAGACCATTCTTCTTGAGCAGGTACCTGAAGGGTATATCAGCATCAGCTCCGGCACGGGGGCTGGTGAGGCCCGCAACGTGGTGGTCATGCCTGTTATTCATGAAGAAGAGCTGAAAGGGGTGCTGGAGATCGGCGCCTTCCGTCAGTTCACTGATGATGATCTGGCCTTCCTTGATCAGTCGTCCGAGGTGATCGCTATCTCTGTTAATAGCGCCGTGAGTCGCATGCGTCTCGCGGAAATGCTTGAGCAGACACGCAACCAGGCGATTGAGCTGGAGAAACAGAAAGAAGAAATGGCTCAGGTTAACGATGACCTGGAAGAGCAGGCCATGGAGCTGTCAGCCTCCGAATCGCGCCTCCAGCAGCAGCAGGAGGAGCTAAAAGCCATTAATGAAGAGCTGGAGTCCCAGACCCAGGCTCTGCGCGCTTCTGAAGAAAGCCTTCAGGCACAACAGGAAGAACTGCGCGTCACCAACGAAGAGCTGGAAGCCCAGGCGCGGCTGCTCACCGAGCAGAAGTCTGAAATGGCGCAGAAGAACGACGAGCTGGAGCTTCTCCATCACGAGCTGGAAGAAAAACTGCGTGAGCTCGAATTGTCGTCTAAATACAAGTCAGAATTCCTTTCTACCATGAGCCACGAGCTGCGTACGCCGCTCAATTCCATCCTTATCCTGTCCAACGCTCTGGGACAGAACAAGAAAGGCAACCTGAATGAGAAACAGGTTGAACATGCTCAGGTTATCCACTCTGCGGGCTCGGATCTGCTCAGCCTGATTAACGACATTCTCGATATCTCGAAGATCGAAGAAGGCAAGATGGATGTGGTCATTGATGACCTGTCACCCACAGAGCTTGGCGAACACTTCCGTCGCCACTTCTCCCATGTGGCCGAGAACCGCGGGCTCGATTTCCACGTTAACGTCGAAGAAGGCGTCCCGGAGCATTTCTATACTGATCGACAGCGCCTTGAGCAGATCATCAAGAACCTGCTTTCCAATGCCCTCAAATTCACAGAGCAGGGGTCTGTGACCCTCAGCATAGCCAGGCCAGACGCCTCGGATCCATTGCCGAAGCAGCTCAATCCGGGCAATGCGGTGAAACTGTCGGTCACTGATACCGGGGCCGGCATCCCGGCCGAGAAGCAGAAGCTCATTTTTGAAGCCTTCCAGCAGGCAGACGGCACCACCAGCCGCAAATACGGCGGCACGGGTCTGGGCTTGACCATCTCCCGTGAGCTGGCCCGTCTACTTGGGGGTGAAATTGGCCTGCACAGTGATGGCGAAGGGCAGGGGTCTACCTTTACCTTATACCTCCCGGAGGGGACTGCTGATTCAGTAGAGGTTCTGGAACAGGCCGGCATGGGGGAAGCGGATATTGGCTTCAATGCAGAGGCGCATACCGCTGCCATGGTGCAGGATAAGCCCGGGGAAGATGACTTCGTTGTCCGTGAGAAGACCGTTCTGATCGTCGAAGACGATGAGGAGTTTGGCGGCGTCCTGCTGGAACTGGCGGCTGACTACGGTCTGGAGGGGCACATTTGCCACGATGGTGAAGCCGGTCTTGAATATGCCAGCCACTACCGCCCCAGTGCGATCATCCTTGATATTGGCTTGCCGGGGATTGATGGCTGGGAAGTCATGGAAAAGCTCAAGGCAGATCCGCGTACCAAGGATATCCCGGTTCACTTCCTGTCGGGCCGTGACGAACGCAAGAAGGCCCTGGAGCTTGGCGCGATCGACCTCCTGACCAAGCCAGTCAACCAGGAAGACATCCTGTCTGCCTTCGCCAAGATTGAAGGGGCTATCGAGACCAATGTTCGTCGCCTGCTGGTAGTAGAAGACAGTGAAATCCAACACGAAAGCATCCGCGAACTGTTTGATCAGAAAGGAGTGGAAATCACCGCGGCCACCAGCGGTCAGGAAGCACTTGAAGCACTCCGCTCCACGGTCTTCGACTGCATGATTCTCGATCTGACCTTGCCTGACATGAGCGGCTTCGAACTACTGGAGCTGATCCACAACAGCAAAGACTATGACAGCGTTCCCGTGGTGATCTACACCGGCAAGGATTTGACCCGTGACGAGGAGGCAAAGCTTCGCAAGTACGCTGACCGAATCATTCTCAAGACGGAAAGATCCCACGAGCGTTTGCTCAATGAGGCGTCTCTGTTCCTGCATTGGCTGGAGTCGACACTGCCAGGCAGTCGTCAAACCGCTCAGAAGGAAACGTCCATCGAGCATCGTGATGACATTTTCGAGGGTAAGCAGCTGCTTTTGGTTGACGACGACATGCGTAATATTTATGCGCTGTCCGCTCAGCTGGAAGAGCTGGGTTTTGAAATCACCATCGCCAATAATGGCAAGGAAGCACTGACCGCCCTTGATGAAAACCCGAACATGGATATCGTCCTGATGGACATCATGATGCCGGAAATGGATGGCTACGAAGCCATGGGCCTTATCCGCGAACAGGGCCGCTTCAAGAAGCTGCCCATGTTGGCACTGACCGCCAAGGCCATGAAGGACGACAGGGCCAAGTGTATCGAAGCCGGAGCTAATGATTACTGCTCCAAACCCATTGATATGGCCAAACTGACATCACTGCTGCGCGTCTGGCTGCATAAATAAGAGCCCGGAGAAGCTAATGGCGGAGTCATTTCCGATAGATGATGATGAAATCGATGTGGAAGACATCGAGATCCGCTTGCTTCTGGAAGCGATCTTCCAGATGTACGGGTATGACTTCCGGTCGTACAGCAAGGCATCCATTCGCCGGCGCATCATGCACCGGTTAGGCATGTCGGGTTTCTCCACGATTATGGAGATGACCGACAAGGTGCTTCGTGATCGCCGTTTTTTCGTGACGTTACTCAATGATCTCACCGTCAACGTCACTGAAATGTACCGTGATCCGGAGTTCTACAGAGCCTTCCGCGATGAAGTCATACCTGTGCTCAAGACCTATCCATTTATCAAGATCTGGCATGCAGGGTGCTCAACCGGCGAAGAAATCTATTCCATGGCCATTCTTCTTGAAGAGGAAGGCCTGTACGATCGTGCCATGATTTATGCCACTGACATCGACAAGAATGTCCTGGCCGCCGCCAAGAAGGGCATCTATTCCATTGAGGCGGTGAAACAGTACGGTGACAATTATCGCCGTGCCGGGGGGCGTCACTCCCTCTCTGACTATTTCACGGCAAGGTATGACAGCGTGATCATGGATCAGCGGCTGAAGCGCAATATCGTTTTTGCGGATCATGACCTGGCCACTGATCAGGTATTTGGCGAGATGCACGTTATTCTTTGCCGGAATGTGCTTATTTATTTCGACAGGGCTCTTCAGGAGCGTGTTATTCGACTGTTTGTTGATAGCCTGGATATGGGTGGTTACCTGTGTCTTGGCACCAAGGAAAGTTTGAAATTCACAGGTCAGGAAGAGGCCTTTGACATGATTAACCCGTCGCTGAGAATCTTCCGAAAGCGACAGATTCGTCACTCCTGACGATTGAGTAGAGAATTTTAATGATTGAGCAGAAGCTGCTGTTAGTCGACGATCAACCTGCGAATCTGGTGTCCCTTGAGGCGGTACTGGAAGGCGAGGGGCGCACGCTGATCAAGGCTCATTCCGGGCAGGAAGCACTGAAGGTATTGCTCAAGGAAGATATCGCCCTTGTGCTCTTGGATGTACAGATGCCCGGCATGGACGGCTTTGAAGTAGCGGAGTTGATGCGTCAACGCAAAGATACCCAGACCATCCCGATTATTTTTGTTACCGCCATCAGTAAGGAAAAAAAGTACGTATTCAAAGGTTATCAGGCAGGGGCTGTTGACTATCTGTTCAAACCTCTGGATCCACTGATCCTGAAAAGCAAAGTAGATTTCTTCCTCGGGCTAGACCGCCAACGCCGCGAATTGCAGGAAAAGCTCAGAGAGGCACAGGCACATCGCGCCGCCTATGAAGCCGGAAAGGCAAGCCGTGACGGAGGTGATGGCAAAGACAAGTGAGGGAATGCATGGGGCCAGTGAAGGCTGTTGTTATGGGCGCATCCTGGGGCGGGCTGAACGCCTACACCCAGATTCTTGCTGCCTTGCCGGCTAATTTCCCGGCGGCAATTCTACTGGTTCAACACCAGCATCCCAGCTCGGAGAATCGTCTTCCCTGGTTGTTGGGACGTTATTGCAGCCTTCCGGTCATTGCACCGGAAGACAAAGAGCCCATACTTCCCGGCCACGTCTATGTGGCTCCACCCGGTTATCACATGTTGGTTGATCAGGGTGAAAGAGTAGCTTTTTCCGTTGCACGCCCTGTACATTATTCACGGCCTTCCGTGGATGAGTTGTTTTTTTCAGCAGGCGTGGTTTACGGCGACCGTTTGGCCGCGGTGATTCTTACCGGGGCCAATGACGATGGCGCAGCAGGCATAGAATATATTCACCGGCGAGGAGGCTTCACAATTGCGCAGTCTCCAGTAAGTTCGGAAGCACCAGCAATGCCCGAGGCGGCAATAAGAACAGGTGCAGTTTCCGAGGTGCTTGATCTGGAACAGATCGGCCCTTATTTGGCGGAAAGGTTGCAGGGTAGTTAATGCAATGAAGCAGAATATTCTGGTTGTGGACGACCATAAGGAAAACCTGATTGCGCTTGAAGCAATTCTGGAAGGGGATAGTCGCAACCTTGTAATGGCCCAGTCCGGCAATGAAGCGCTTAATCTTGCGCTCAAACATGACTTTGCGCTGGCACTGCTGGATGTCCAGATGCCGGACATGGACGGTTTTGAAGTCGCAGAATTGATGCGACAAAACAAGAAGACCCGCAACATCCCGATCATCTTTGTTACTGCCATATCGAAAGAACAGAAATATGTTTTCCGTGGCTATGAATGTGGCGCTGTGGACTATCTGTTCAAACCCATCGATCAAAAAATCCTTGAAGCCAAGGTGAACGTCTTCCTGGAGCTGGACATGCAGCGACGCAAGTTGCAGAAAGCCGTAGTCCAGATGAAACGCCTCAAAGACGAGAATGAGCGCCTTCTACACGCCTTGGGGGAGGCCCTGATAGGGGCCAATGCCCGGGGGCAGATCACGTTTTGCAATGAGGCGGCTTGCGCCTTGATCAACCGTGACCGCGACAATCTTGTCGGTCAGGATATCTCTGCCTTGCTCTTTAATGATGACACCGGAAAGCAGCGTTGGCAGTGGAAGGATAATCCCGTGCGCCTTGCCTGTGAGCGAGGGGAGGGCTGGAAGAACGAGCATCCGCTCTATGCGGACGATGGCAATGGCCTGGTTTCCCTGTCACTTCGGGCCAACGCCATTACCGATGACGATGGCGATTTCACCGGCGTAGTCCTGGTGGTACGTCAGGCCGACGATGAAAATGAAGTTCGCGACAGCCGCAAGGATCATCGCCGTCACCCCCGCAAGAAGCTGTTTCGTGAAATGGTGGTGTTTGATCGCAGCACCGGTGGTAATGTGGGGCGCTTGATGAATATCAGCGTGGACGGCTTCAAGCTTTTCGCCCGGCGAGACATTCCGCCTGGGGAGCGACTGCACATGGGAATGGTACTCCCGGACCAGATCGCAGGTGTTAATACTATCAGTTTTGATGCAAAGTCCATCTGGTGTGAAAATCTAGACGCTCCCGGTGAGTTCCAGGTGGGATTCCAGTTTGTGGATCTCAATGGCATGACCCGGAAAGTGATCGAAGACCTGATGGAAAAATACTGAACATGACGGATCATGTGGAACACAGCGAAGCTCAAACGCTTCCGCCTTATTTACTGCCTTACGGGTTTGCACGCCGGTTTGGCGTACTGTTGCGTGAACGCGATGGTCAGCGTGAGCTATGTTACAAACAGGATGTGCCAGTTTCAGCCCTGAGCGAGGTGCAGCGCAAGACGGGCTCGCTGCCTCGCCTCGTGGCCATGGATGAAACCAGTTTTACTGCCGCCATGGCGCTCGCCTACGAGCAACAGAGGGGGGCTGCAGCGGAGGCTGCAGATGATCTGGAGGGACTGGATCTGGCTAGCCTGGCTGATTCCTTGCCGGAAACCTCTGACCTGCTGGAACAGGAAGACGATGCGCCGATCATTCGGCTTATCAACGCCTTGCTGCAGGAAGCGATCAGGGAAGATGCATCCGATATTCACATTGAAACCTTCGAGCGCAAGCTCGTTGTGCGCCTGCGTGTTGATGGGGTTCTACGGGAGATTCTTGCCCCGAAACGGGAATTGGCTCCGCTACTGGTTTCCCGTATCAAGGTAATGGCGCGGCTGGATATCGCCGAAAAGCGGATCCCTCAGGATGGCCGTATTTCGCTACGAATTGGTGGCCGCGACGTGGATGTGCGGGTTTCCACCATGCCGTCCAGCAATGGAGAGCGGGTTGTGCTGCGTTTGCTGGACAAGCAGGCAGGGCGCCTGGATCTGGCCCATCTTGGCATGGAAGAACAGAACGACAGGATGATTCGGGAGCTGATCAGCAAACCCCATGGCATCATTCTGGTCACGGGGCCTACCGGCTCCGGTAAAACCACCACTCTCTATGCCTCCCTCACTGAGTTAAACGACAGCTCAAGAAACATTCTGACGGTGGAAGACCCCATCGAATACCAGCTGGAAGGCATCGGCCAGACCCAGGTGAACAGCAAGGTCGATATGACTTTCGCCCGTGGTCTCAGGGCCATCCTGCGCCAGGATCCGGATGTGGTCATGGTGGGCGAAATCCGCGATCTCGAAACCGCCGAGATTGCTGTGCAGGCGTCTCTTACCGGGCACCTTGTGCTCTCAACCCTGCACACCAACACGGCTGTGGGCGCGGTAACCCGTCTCCAGGACATGGGAATCGAGCCCTTCCTTCTGTCCAGCTCTCTACTAGGCGCGCTGGCCCAGCGACTGGTGCGGGTGTTGTGTGACGACTGCAAGACACCTTATCAGCCCTCTGCGGGTGAATTACGCATGATGGGCCTGCCAGAGGACGAGACACACACCCTCTACCACCCCAACGGCTGTGAGAAGTGCAACAATCAGGGCTACCGCGGCCGAACAGGGATCTATGAGTTGGTGCTGGTTGATGAAACCATGCGTCAGCTGATCCATGACCAGGTCGGTGAGCTGGCCATGACGCGTCACGCGCGCACCATGACAGGCAGCATCCGTGAAGATGGCTGGCGCAAGGTGTTAGCCGGCCGAACCAGCGTGGAAGAAGTGCTGCGCGTCACCCGAGAAGACTAACGGGACCCGTTCATGCCTGCATTTGAGTTCCGCTCCCTCGATCACAAGGGAAAAATCCGCAAGGGCACCATGGAAGCCGACAGTGCCCGGCAGGTACGTCAGCAGCTGCGTGACAAGGGCTGGGTGCCAATTGAGGTCAACGAAACCCGGGACAGTGAACCCGCTGCCGGCATGGCCATGTTTTCTGCTTCCGGCAAGCTCAAGGGGGCAGAGCAGGCCCTGATTACACGCCAGCTGGCGACCTTGCTGAAATCCGGCTTGCCGGTCGAGCAGGCCCTGTCCGCTGTTGCCAAGCAAGCCGCCAACGACCGCATCGAACGGATCATGCTGGCAGTACGCGCCCGGGTACGTGAGGGCTACAGCCTCGCCAAAAGTTTTGAGTCCTTTCCCCGAGCGTTCCCTGAGATGTACCGGGCGACGGTGTCTGCCGGTGAGCAGAGTGGGCACCTTGAACAGGTTCTTGAGCAACTCGCGGACTACCTGGAAACCCGGCATGACACGGGCCGCTCAGTGGCTCAGGCCATGATCTATCCTGCCTTCATCATGGTATTTGCGTCTTTGGTTATCATGCTGATGATGACGTTTGTGGTGCCCAAGCTGGTTGAAGTCTTCGAGGGCCGGGATCAGGCCTTGCCTTTGTTGACCCGTATTGTCATGTCCCTCAGCGACTTCACTCGTGACTGGGGCTGGCTACTGTTGCTCGTCATTATTCTCGGCACCGTGGCGTTTGTCCGGGCCATGCGCAGTCCGGCATTTCGAATGCGCGTGCACCGCCGCATGGCGGTCATGCCTATGGTGGGCACCATGATGCGGGCTGCGGACAGCGCAAGACTAGCCAGCACCCTTGGGATTCTGGGGCGCTCCGGAGTCCCGCTGGTTGATGCACTGTTCATTGCCGCACAGGTGGTAGGCAATCTTGCCATTCGGGATGCGGTCAAGCAGGCCGCTGTCAAGGTGCGCGAAGGGGGTAACCTGAGCCGCGCGCTGGATGCCAGCGGCTACTTTCCGCCCATGCTGGTGCAGATGATTGCCAGTGGGGAAGCCAGTGGCGAGCTGGACCATATGCTCACCCGGGCGGCAGACTATCAGGAACGGGAGCTCTCCAGCACGGTCAATACTATGGTGGGGCTGCTAGGGCCCATCATGTTGCTGGTAATGGCAGGAATTGTGGTCATGATTGTGCTTTCGGTGATGATGCCAATCATGCAAATGAACAACATGCTAGGTGGATAACAATGAAGACCCTGAAACATCAAAAGGCCATGTCTGGTTTTACCCTGCTGGAAATCATGGTGGTTGTGGCCATTATCGGCCTGCTCGCTGCGGTGATCGTGCCCAACGTTATCGGTCAGGGCGAGGCGGCCAAGGTGGATTTGACCAAAGCCAACATGGGCAAGATTGTCCAGCAGCTGGACATGTACAAGTTCAACAATGGCAGCTACCCAACCACCGAAGAAGGGCTTAACGGCCTGGTGGAGCGCCCGTCCTCCGCCAGGAAATGGCCGGAAGGCGGCTATCTGCCCAAGGTGCCCCAGGATCCCTGGAATAACGATTACATCTACTTGAGCCCAGGTGTGGATGGCCCCTTCGATCTCCTGTCCCTGGGTGCCGATGGCGCCGAGGGCGGCGAGGGTAACGACGCCGACATCAACTGGCGTGACGTTCAGTAATCATGCCTGCACCGGCCCGACAATCAGGCTTCACACTGCTGGAAATTCTGGTGGTGGTTATGCTCGTCGGGCTGCTCACTGCGGTCATCGCCGGGCAGGGTAACTGGACCCTGAGTGAGGACGGCCTGGACGAAGAGGCCTCAAGGCTCCAAGACACGCTGGAATTACTCAACGAACGCAGCCTTTTCTCAGGACAGCTTCTGGCGCTAAAGCTGCGAGCCGATGGCTGGACGCCGCTCGCCTACGATCGGAATGAGCGTGATTTCCTGCCCATAGATGACACTACGCTCAAGTCTCGCACCCTTGCGCCCAGCCTGACCCTTGAGTGGCAGGTCGATGCGCTTGAGGATGATGAGGTTTCCCTTTCCGATGTGGCCGAAAATCTCGTCAAGGAAGACATGATGGCGACGCCTGACGACCTTAGCGATCAGGCCGAAACGGGGGAGGGCGAGTTGCGCTCCGACAACAAAAGTGATTCCCGACGTGACAAGGAGTTACCGCAGGTCTTTTTTTTCCCCAGCGGGGAAGTGACACCGGTAACGATTTCCGTTCTTTCCGATGAAGAGCTGGAGAAATTTCGACGCTGGCAGATCAGCGCACTCGGCCAGGTTACAGACCCTGATGCTGTTCAGGATGAAGAGGAAGATGACGAGGATCCGTTCGGGGAGGAGCGGTAATGATGCTCCGACGTCACCGTGGCTTTACGCTCATCGAAGTGCTCATTGCCGTCTCCATTCTTGCCCTCGTCATGGTCACCCTCGGTCAAACCTTGGGGGCCAGTGCACGCGCCTACTCCAATATCAACGAAACCCATCTCGGCTTCCTGGTGGCTTCCGACAAGCTGGTGGAAATGCAGGTATACCAACAATGGCCGCCCACTGGTCAGTCTGACACCGAAGTCACCCGTAATGGCAGGGACTGGTGGATAGAAACCATTGTCACCGAAGGTCCCTATCCTGATACGCGTCGGGTCGATATCAATGTGGGTCTGCTCCGCGATGATGTCAAAGAAGGGCTGGCGTACCACTTGGCCAGCCTGATTGGTAAGCCAGCGTCATGATGAATCTGAGGCGTTCTTACGGTTTCACACTGCTGGAAATGGTAGTCACTATTGCCATTTTTGCCTTTATCTATGTCTGGGCAGCGTCATTCCTGAGTAGCGCCCTGAGTGGCAGGGAGCAGCTCACTCAGAGTGCCGACAAAATGGAACGCAGCCAGCGTGCCATCACGTTCCTTACCCTGGATTTTGAACAGTTGGTCAGCCGCCCTGTACGGGATCCCTACGGCGACCCTCAGCCGGCCATTGTTGGCCGTGACAACTATGTGGAGTTCACCCGGCTTGGCTGGTCAAACCCCTTTGGGCTGCGCAAGCGTAGCGAAATGCAGCGGGTCATATACACGCTGGAAGATGGCGACTTGTACAGACGTTATTGGCCGGTCCTGGATACAACCGTCGCGACTCAATATCAACAGGATGTCCTTCTCAAGGATGTTGCCCGTTTTACGGTCCGCTACCTGGACCTGACTCCAGAAGGCGACTGGCAATGGCTCGAGCTTTGGCCTGACGCTGCGTTGGCAGCACAACCTGTCTGGTCTCAGCGCCTGCCGAAAAGTATCGAAATCGAGATTGAACTGGAGAACGGTGATGTGATCCACCGGTTCTATCGTACGGTGGTGAACCCGTGGGCATAATGCGATACCACCAACGCGGTATGGCGCTGATCATCGTGCTCATGCTGTTTGCGATCATTGCTACGTTGGCGATGGAAATTCTGTTCCGTCAGAATCGTTTCCTGAACCGTGCCGACAACCTGCTCCAGTGGGACAAGCGCCACCAGTACGCCATGGCCGCTGAAGTTGTGGCCCAGCAAGGCCTAATCGATGACTTGCAAGATGACATTAAAAACAGCTCGCAACTTGATGATTGCATTGAAGAAAAATGGGCCGTTCAGCTTCCGCCAACCCCCTACGAAGATGCCTTTCTGAGTGCCAGTGTTCAAGATCTTCAGGGGCGCTTCAATCTCAACTGGCTGGTGGCCGCAGAGGCTGATGGCTTCACCAGGCAACCAGACAGAGTCAAGGAGCTGGAACAGTTACTGGCCGTCATGCTTCCTGAACAGTCCAAAGCCAGCCGACTGGCCAGTGAAATGGCCGACTGGCTGGACAGCAACAATATCGTGGATGAGGCGGAAGGCGCGGAGGACCCGGAGTACCGTGACCGCCGCACCCCCAACATGCCCGCCGCTCATGAGAGTGAATTACGTGCATTGCTGAGCTTTGGCGCTACCGATATGCCGGAAGACCCAATGCTGTGGGGATTGCTGACCGCTTTGCCGCCCGGCACGACCCTTAATGTCAATACGGCCTCGCAACAGGTGCTCGATGCTGTGGTAGGCTCAATGGCAGGTCAGGAAGGCACGAAAGCGATTATGGAAGCACGTTCTGAGGAGCCTATTGCCAGTATCGATACGGTCCTTGCCTTACCGGCCTTTGCTGAACTGGAAGAAGACCAGAAGAATGCACTGAAAGCTCGTCTTGGGGTGGCCAGTGAGTATTTTCAGGTGATGGTGGATGTGGAAGTGGATGGCCAGCTAAGCAGGCTGGTAACACGACTCTATCGCGGGGGAGGTGAGGGTGAGCCAACGGCCGTCATCAGCCGCCAGGTCAGCCCATTGCTGACACCACTCGAACCCGCCTGTAATCCTTTCTACAATGCAGAATAACGGCTATTGTGGCCAACAATAACGAATAAAGGATCAAAATCAGTGTCACAAGCTCCATTGATCTATCTTTACGACATTGATGAGTTGCCCCTGGGGGGAGGCAGCCCGGCGCTGTTTCAGTCAGCAAGGGGCAGTTCTGCGGTGCTCACCACACTGGATGGAGCCTGTGGCGCTGCAGCAGAAACTGGCGGCCCGCTGAGAATCATACTTTGCGCCTCCATGGTGCGCCTGACGCAGGTGGAATTGAGTCGCAAACAGGCCCGTCACCTTGACCGTGTGATGCCCTACCTGCTTGAAGAAAATCTCCTGGATAGTCCCGATGCGCTTTTCTTTAATGCGCGCAAGGGGGAGGGGGATGAATACCTGGTGACCGCGATCGAGCAGGATCTGATGAATACCCTGCGCGAGCGGGCGTCTGTTGCCGGTGCCAACCTGCAATCCGTAGAAGTCGACATCGAGTGCCTTGCTTCGGCTCTGCCGATGGTCGTGCAGTTGCCAGAAGGCAAGAACCTGATTGCTACCCGCAGAGATGCGTATCTGGTGGTCGATGAGCACGCACTTAATGAGCTGGGGCCACTTTTTGGCGACACCCTGGCAGACGCTACCCAAATTGACTCTGATGGCAGCCTGTTTGACCTGTTGCGGCAGCATCAGGGCCCGCAACTAATGACCGGGGCCTATGCTCCGCGAAAGCAGAGTGGGCAGCCCGGGGCACTTGCCGAATGGCGCCCGTTACTTATTCTTGCCGCCTCAATTCTGTTTTTGGCCGTTGTCGGGCTACGAGTTCAGGCGTGGCGTTATAACGTTGCTGCTGAAACCGCCCTTGCGGATGCGATGAAGCAATACGAACAACTATTTCCGGGCGACAAGGCCACCTCGGCATTGACCCGTCAGTTCCAAAGCCGTCTTTCTCGCCTTTCCAGTGGCGGAGGGGCTGCCGGCACCTCTTTCTTCCCGATGCTGGTGCCCGTGGCCGAAGTGCTCAAGAAGAGCAGCGTTGAGCCCAAGAGGCTGCAATACGATCAGCGCCAGAACAATTTGCTTCTTGATGTCAGTGCCAAGGATTACGCTCAGCTGGAGGCACTGCAGAACGCCTTGAGGGAGCAGGGAGCAAAAGCGTCCATTGCCAATTACCGTAATGCCGCACAGGGTGTAAACGCGAGAATCAAAGTGGAGCAGCCAGGATGAGTCTTGCGACCTATCAGCAGCAACTTCAACAGCGGCTGACTCCCCTGGTGCAGTGGTATCAGAGCCGTGAGCCCCGCGAGCAAAAAGTGCTTCAGTTACTGGCAGCAGTATTCGTTGTCGTATTGATTTACTGGCTAATCTGGGCCCCCTCGGTGAATGCCCGCGACCAGGCGCTTCAGCGCTATGTATCGAACACGCAAACACTGGAATGGATTAATGCCAACGCTGCAGCGATCAGAGCTGCTTCCGGGGGTAAAGCGTCTACATTGCCCCGCAATTGGGTGGGGGAGGTGAGTCGAAGTGCCAATGCTTACGGCCTGACGCTCAAGAACTTTACTCCCGACGGTAACACCTCTGTGCGCATCCAGATGGAAGAACAGCCAGCGGGCCAGAGTATCCTCTGGCTGCAATCCCTTCAGGAAAAAGGGGTGCAAATTACCAATCTGGAAATGACCCCGGGCGATAAATCAGGAACGGCCACCGTACGCGCCACATTACAACAATAATGACACTATTCAGATTACTGCCTTTTCCATTGTTGCTTTGGGGAGCCAACGCAAGTGCCCAATGCCTTTTTGATCCACTGGATCAGGGAAAGGTAATGCAGCTGTCTGCGACCCAGCTTGACTCAGCCAATGGCTTGCCACTGGCTGAGCTTTCCCTCATGCGCGTCGAAAATGGCCGGCTGACCCCCGTTGCCTTCCAGTTCGATGAAATGTCGGACCACGACATGGTCTGGTTTGATGCTTCCGGCTTCGACCGCAAGGGCGAGGTCAATGTACTTGATGGGGAAGATCGGCTGCTGGCTATGCTGACGGACGCCGGGCCACGTCGTCCCGATGATATGGAGCCTGATCAAGGCGAGGTTCTTGCTGATCTTGAGGTGGCCAACGATTGCCATTTCTATCTGGTCAAGGGAAATCCGGAGCGCAGTGAAAACTACTATGTCTCACACGATACCAATACGGGACAAACCCGTACTGCGCTTTACCAACTGGATGTAGACCCGGAAAACGAACTGAACTGGCGCTATCTCAGTTATCGGAACTACCAGGGTGATGGCTCCATTATTGACACCCTCAAGATGCGCATGAGTGCCGGAGTTCTCTCCAGGTTCACCCGAATGACTCTGGATAATCACAACCTCAGACCACAACTGGTCGGGCACAGGGTAGGGCCGATCCGATCCGTCATGCATCTGCGTACCCGTGTGGTTCTGGCTGGGATCCCTGTGATGACGATCCAGGTCCAGGCCATGCGCTACGCCGCCCAATATGAGGCGCATACCTATGCCAAAGTCCCGGAGCTGTACAGAGCTACGCTGAAGGAACCGGAAGTGTCGGTAACCGTCGATGGCAACAATCAGCTCGGGGCGAAGGTGTATACCCATAATTTCGCGGATGCCCCGGTGACGGTTAATGGGGTCGACGACGACCTTAACTTTGCCGGCCAACCCATTAGCATGGCGGAGAACTGGATACTTTTTGACAGTGACAAGGCATTTACCCTGTTAACCGAGTTGACGGTTCCTGAGGAGTTGATGTCAGTCCCGCTCCGACTCATCTACCAGGACGACAGCCAACTTGCTGTGGATCCGGAACAGTTCACCGGCCAGGTACCGAACCTGGGTTACATGCTCAAGGGCTGGCCGGAACAGAGGGAATTGCGTTTTACAGTCAGTATGTACTTCGACAGCAGCATGCGAGGCTTTCAGGCTGATGAGTACGCAGACCAGCGGTCAAGAGATGTCGCTGTGAAGGTGTTGGAGCAGGAAGGTTAGGGGCCCAACCGAAGGCCGGAAGAGCCCCTTAATCAGTGCCTAAAAAGGTCGCTCAGGAACGAGCGCTACATCTTCTTCCCGGGTTAGCGGTAGCCAGATATCACCTTTCACCGTTGCGTTGCGCGCAAGAAACGCAGAGTTGAGCGGGAATTGCGCGGTAAACCCGTACACCACCACACCAACACGATCACCCGCTTTCAGTGGCTGACTGACCGCAGCCAGCTCCAGGCGATGGATCCCCTTTTCAGTGAGTGGTGTCAGCTGCTCGCTGGCTACCCGGACGCGTCGACGATTGGCGTGCTGAACACCAATGCCAACAAACATCGGCATGCTTTTTCCACCGCTGGCGCCAGCGACGCGAAGATCAATTCGGGGTTTGCCCAGCAGCAGCTCATCATCCCCCCTTGCCACATACAGCGGGATGAACTTGGGCCGTCCGAAACCACCATTGGGCTTCAGTTCCCGTAGATCGACCCCCGGCCACATGGCACGAAAAATGTCAGAACCCGTATCAAAGGGAACCATCAGCCACTCAAAAGCCCCTGCCAGAGGGACGGTAACCTTTTCACGGGGTACAGAGAACTGGTTAGCGGCCGGGAGCTCGTCCACGATGGCAAGGCCACGGTCTTCGGTGATATTGACACAATATTCAGGAACGGTACTTTCCGCACCCCGCAACTTCTCATCCCACCAACCGACAATGGTGTCCACGGTAGTGGCTTCATACTCGCCGCAATGGACCATGTCGTCGGTGTGAAAGAAGGGGACGCCGCCACGTATTTTCTGAAGCGGCCATGGCATCGCATGGCCGCTTTGCAGGCCAATAATACGGGCGTCGCGGCCCGCATTGCGCCAACAATCGTAGTTCTTTTCCGCCTCCTGGAAAGGGAAGAGGGTGTCTGTGAATCCTTGGATAAAGAGGGCGTCGGCGTGAGGAGCCTGACCCTTGTCACAGTAGCTCGCCGGGCTGCGCTCGTACATCATCTGCGCCATGTCTGCACTGATCGTACCGTCAAAGGCACTATTCCAGGGGGAGGCAAACATCTCGCCGATATCGAAGCCGCTGGTGATCCCTCCCGCGCCGAGCAGGACCGCTCCCCAAGCGGTACGGAATTCTCCATTGGGAGCAATGCTGTTCAAGTCATGCCAGCTGGCAAGCGGAACCAGCGCCTTAAGGCGAGGCTCAGTGAAGCTGGCAAGGCTTTGCAGCCCACCACCATAGGATTCACCGATCATGCCAATGGCAGGACTGCCGTCGGCAAGACGGGAAATACCGGGCAAATGGGACAGAGACCAGTCGATAACCTTGCTCAGGTCATCCACTTCAAACTCAGGATCCATCATGTGCACGCGGCCTTGTGACTGTCCCCAGCCTCGCTGGTCATAGAAAACGACCCAATAGCCCGCCTTCCAAGCCGCGATGGCTGCTTCCCCCGTCAGTATCGCCTTGCCATAGATAGACAAGGGACGTTTCGCCCGGAACCCACCAAATCCGTGGGTGGCGATAATCAAAGGTGCACTCTGGCCCGCCTGCAGCGCTGGCTGGTAAACGGTGGCCGCCAGCTTCTTGCCATCACGGGTATGAATGCGAACCTGAAAATAATCTGCCTCCTGGGCAGAGGGCGCGCGGGTGGCATTGGTCACAGGCAGCTGAGTAGTGGAGCAAGCCATCAGCATCGAGGCCAGGACGGGGATCAGCAGTAGGAAACGTAGTGGCTTCACCGCGCGCACTGTCACGGTTTTCACCATGTTATGGCATTCGGATGTGGAGAGCGTTCGCATGACGCAACTTCCTCTTTTATTATTCTGTTCGTTATCGAGGGGGATGAAATGACAAAACCGGCAATCAAAGGCCAGAGTGCTGCCACTTTAGTGTGGTTTGCATATGCTGTCATCTCCGTAATGCTCGCAGTGTTGAGCAGCTGGGCCTTGTACAGCAAGGCGAACTATGGCTACCCATTCTGGTATCAACAGCTCCAGATTGGGGAGCATATTCAGCAATACGGACCACAGAATCGCTTCAAAACCGGGCTTGAGCTATTGCCTGCAGAACAGCACTGGAAGGCATTTGAGCAAATTCGCGTTGCCGTCCATCAACATGGAAAGGGGCTGACAGGCATTGTCTATCAACCACCGGGCTGGAGTCCGCGGCCACTGCTGCACGCTGCGGAGGTTCAACACCTTCAGGATGTGGCCAATCTGATCGATCGGGGACGAACACTCTTCTGGGTACTGCTGATCCTCTGGATACCCGTGGCCATGGCGGCCTGTCGCCTTGGCATGCCTCCCATGCAACACCGGCTCGCAGCTGCTGTCATCGCCACAGGTGCTGTGTTAGCGTGGCTTGGCATTGCTGGCCCGACTGAGGTTTTCTATCAGTTTCACCTCTGGTTGTTTCCAGCCGATCACCAATGGTTTTTTTACTGGCAGGACTCCCTGATGAGTACCCTGATGAAGGCGCCAGTGCTTTTTGGGGGCATTGCGGCCGTTATCGCCTTGGGGGCGCTGTTATTGCTGCCAGCTTTTTACTGGCTCGGTCTGGTCGCAGCGGCAAAAATACAACGACAAAAGAATCGTTCATGAGCATAGAAGTACTGACGGCAGACAAGCAGGGAAGTGAAAATCTGCAACGCTGGGCCGCCATGGGGCTACCCGTTCCTCCAAGCTGGCGTCTGCACCGCGAAGATGTTCTCGACGTCGACAGTGATGACCTGGTGCAGAAGCTTCGTGCCTTGCCTCGCATGTTTGATGAAGATCGCTACTGGGTGTTGCAGCAAGGGCCAATGAATCCGGGGTCTTGCAGGGAAAGTCTGCTCAATCTTGACTCTGACAACGCACTTGCGGCAGCTCTCAGGGCCATCTTTCGCAGGGAGCAAGCTCCCGAGCATGTCATCATTCAGGCGCTACCGCACCAGAAGGCCGCAGGGGTCCTGTTTACCCGTCATCCTCTTCGCCAGGATCTGCCCCACATGGTGGTAGAGGGGGTTGCTGACGGCAACAGTGAACGCCAGCGCATCATCTTTGATGAACAGGGGCGCCTTGTTCACGCCAGCCATGATCGAGGCTCAATAGCGGAGGCGATACCGCATCAGCAGATACTGGCCCTTCATCACGCGCTCAAACAGAATTTTGACCGGCCGCAGGCAGGAGAGTGGGTGTACGACGGTCATCGGCTCTGGTTACTACAAACACTACCCGTAGGTTCTCTTCCCGCTCCCCGTGAGGCCTGGACCCGACGGGCGGGTACAGGGTTGTTCGTTCAGGCTGAAAGCCCCTTGTGGTACACGCTTGCCGCGCGTTGGTTCAAGTCATCATTCTGGGAACCACTTGTTCAAAAGCGTGGTTGGGATCGCCTCGACAAGATCGAGCCCTATCGGCGCCAGCACAGTCATATCTATACTAATTGTGCCTATTTTCTTGCCCTGCAGGATGGGCACCCCGGGGCCTTCCGGCATGTCCCGCCTGCCTGGCAGCGTCTTGAGCCGGCAGCAACAGCCCCCCTATACAGTAGCTTTCAGCACACTCTGGATAGCGTCAGCCTGGCAGCGATCGCCCGAAAAGTGCGCCACTGGCAAAAGCCGGATGCGACCCAGGAAGCACTCTGGCACAGCTTGATGCAGCTTGATGCACTGGGCGAGCGCCTCAGCAAAATTGAGGGACGACTGTCCTATTTGGTTGTACCTGACATGCTGGTCAATGAACAGGCGCCACTACCGCTGCAGGCATTGACGACCCGCACCGAGTTAAATCTGTTGCTGGATCTTGCAGCAGGAAACTCGTTGCTGGCGAAGCAATCCTCACTTCGCCCTGGAAGCGATCCCGTGCATGCGCCATTGGTAGAAAAGCCGGCTCAGGCTTCCAGCCTGAATGCGTGTCGTCGTGAACGCCGCCTGCTGGCGGGCAGCCGAGACATTTCCGGACCTGTGGCCTTGCTTAGACAGGCAAGGGCACTCCGCATTGCTCTGGGTAACCGCTTTCGGGTGCTGCTCCGTGACATGGGAGCCCTGGTTGTCAACGACGGCCTGTTGCAGCACCCGGATGACATCTACTTTCTCTATTTTGATGAACTGTGGCAGCTTTGGATGGGGTTGCGGCTTCCTGCCAGCGCCAGCCACGAGACCATTGCAGACCGAAAGCTCCGATATCTTGATGACAGCCTGCAAGGGGCGCCTGACTGGAAGATGGACCAGATTGGTTATGGATTTGGTGGCGGTCAGCGAATCAGCCCCCTGATGCGCGGTCAGACCCTGGTGGCAGGCAAGGTTGAAGGGCCGATTCGACGGGTTTGCAGCGCCTGGATGCTTAACCGTGTCCAGCCCGGTGACATTGTGGTGGTGGATCAGGTGGATGCATCGTGGTTGCCCTGGTTGCTCCAGGCTGGAGGGATTGTGATCAGTCAGCAGGATCCGGCCAACCCCGCAGCGAGTCTCGCCGTGGAATTCGGCATCCCTGCCATCTGGTCAGCCAGCGATGTCATGCACAGTGTTCAGGACGAACGAACGGCCACGCTTGACGCAGAGCAGGGCACCCTCGAGTTACAAACCAGCCACCCCGTAGACACTGGCGAAGAGGATGAATAGCCCTTAGAGTTTTCTCTGAATATATGATCTGGATCAGTGCTGCTACTTCAGAGAGCGTGAGAATGATGCCATGGACGAAAAACCACGCACTAAAGCCAACGGTCTGCCTGAGGATACCCGGCCTTTTGTGGCTCCCTGCAGAACCATTGATCGCGCCGCACCGTTACGCTGGCTTCGCAAGGGCTGGCGTGACTTTTGTGCAGCACCGAGGGTCAGCCTGATCTACGGACTGATCATGGTAGCGCTCAGCTACCTGATTACAGGAGCCGCGCTGACTTTCGGTAACATGGGACTCTACCTCTCCCTGATTACCGGCTTCGTTTTTCTTGGTCCCATCCTCGCCCTCAACCTGTATGGCATCAGCATCCAGCTACAGCAGGGCCAGGAACCCTCATTGCGGGAAAGCTTCCGGCAGGTCAGGGCCTGCATCGGAGACGGGCTGACCTTTACCGTCATCATGATCGTGGTCTTTCTCGTTTGGGCGAGGGCGGCCAACCTGATTTACATTTTTTATCCGGTAAACGAGTGGCACCTTGAGAATGTTCTGCTGTTTTTTGGCGTTGGCAGCAGTGTCGGGGCCATGTTCAGCGCGATCGTCTTCACCGCCAGCGCTTTCTCTTTGCCCATGATCATGGATCGGGAAACAGACATGGTGACCGGTGTCATCACCAGCGCTAATGCAGTGCTACGAAACAAGCTTGCCCTGTTTGTCTGGGCCAGTTTGATCGGAGTCTGCCTGCTGGCCGGTTTGCTGACAGCCTATCTGGGACTGATGGTATTACTGCCGGTTCTGGGCTATGCCACCTGGCATGCCTACCGGGAATCGATTGATGCCTCGGAGTGGGATGCCCGGTTTGAGCTCCCGCCTGAAGACAGTGAACAGTGAATAATGAATAGTTAACAGCGCGCGTCGACTTTTCTTTGTTTTCAAACGCAAGAGGCCGCGTCCATCTTCCGGGCGCGACATCTTGCGTTTCAGTTAAAAACAATGCACTGGCGCGCACTGTTAACTGTTCACTGTTACTTGTTCATTGATCTTCAACGTACCCCAGCAGATGGGGCACCATTCGCTCAATCTCCTTCCTAGACACACCCTTACGAGCAGCATAGTCGTCCATCTGATCCTTGGCGAGCTTGCCAGTCCCAAAATACTTCGCTTCCGGGTGGGAGAAGTACCAACCAGACACAGCCGCCGCGGGCAGCATGGCGTAGCTCTCTGTAAGGGTCATGCCGGCATTTTTCTCAGGTTCGAGAAGCTCCCACAACAGCGCTTTCTCAGTGTGGTCCGGACAAGCCGGATAACCAGGAGCAGGGCGGATGCCACGGTATTTCTCACTGATCATGTCCTGATTGCTCAGCGCTTCGGCGCCGGCATAGCCCCAATATTCCTTGCGAACCTTCTCATGCATACGCTCGGCGAAGGCTTCTGCCAGGCGGTCAGCGAGCGCCTTGATCATGATGGATGAATAGTCATCATGATCGGCCTCGAAGCGGGCCACATGCTCATCAATACCAATGCCTGTGGTGACGGCAAACCCTCCCAGCCAGTCAGTGAGGCCAGTCTCTTTTGGCGCGATGAAGTCGCTCAGGCAGTAGTCCGGCTTGTCGTTCTTGCTGCGATCCAGCTGCTGACGCAGGTGATGGAGGGTCATGAAGGCCTCCTTGTCACCCGGATTCCGGTACAGCTCGATGTCATCCATATCTGAATTTGCTGGCCAAAAACCGATTACACCACGGGCAGTTAGCCATTTTTCCTTAACTATTTTCTCAAGCATGGACTGGGCATCCCGGTAGAGCCGGGTAGCCTCGGTTCCCACCACTTCATCTTCAAGGATATTGGGGAATTTCCCGGCCAGTTCCCAGGAGCGGAAGAAGGGAGTCCAGTCGATGCGCTGCACCAGATCTTCCAGCGGATAGTCTTCGAAGACCTTCAGCCCTTTCACCTTCGGCTCTGGCGGGGTGTAACCCTCCCATTGCGGCTGGAAGCGATGCTGACGGGCTTGCTCGATGGAAATAAGGCTGCGATCAACTTGCTGCTGCTTGCGACGTACTCGGAGCCCCTCATAGCTTTCCTTGAGCTCGGCGACATAATCCGCCTTGGCCGTTTTGGAGAGCAGTTTGGAGGCCACCCCCACCGCACGGGAAGCATCAGCCACATGCACCACTGCATGCTGATAGGACGGATCAATCTTCACGGCAGTATGGATGCGGCTGGTGGTGGCACCACCGATCATCAGTGGCAGATCCATGTCGAGGCGCTGCATCTCACTGGCCACGTGAACCATTTCTTCGAGAGAGGGCGTGATCAGCCCTGAGAGACCGATGATGTCGACCTTCTCCGCTTTGGCCACCTCAAGGATCTTCTCGCAGGGCACCATCACACCGAGGTCGACCACGTCGTAGCCGTTACACTGAAGCACGACGCCGACAATGTTCTTGCCGATATCGTGGACATCGCCTTTCACGGTGGCCATCAGGATCTTGCCGTTGGCTTCATCCTGCGTGCCCATCTCTTCCTTTTCTTTCTCCATGTAGGGAAGTAGATACGCCACCGCCTTTTTCATCACACGCGCAGACTTTACTACCTGGGGCAGGAACATCTTTCCCTCCCCAAACAGGTCACCGACTACGTTCATGCCATCCATCAACGGGCCTTCGATGACGTGCAGCGGCCGGGCCGCATTCTGCCGGGCCAGCTCGGTGTCTTCTTCCACGTAATCCGCAATCCCTTTGACCAAAGCATGCTCAAGGCGCTTTTCAACTGGCCATTCACGCCAGGCAAGATCTTCCTTCTTGGCTTTCTCACCGCCGCTGCCGCGATACTTCTCGGCAAGATCCAGCAGTCGTTCAGTACCATCTTCACGACGGTTGAGCACCACATCCTCTACGGCATTCCGTAATTCTTCAGGGATGTCGGAGTACACCGCCAGCATGGTGGGGTTCACGATTCCCATGTCCATGCCGTTCTTGATGGCGTAGTAGAGGAACACTGCGTGGATGGCTTCCCGGACAGTGTCGTTGCCGCGGAACGAGAAGCTCACGTTGGACACACCCCCGGAAATCATGGCGTGGGGGAGGGTGCGCTTGATATCCGCCACAGCCTCAATGAAGTCCACGGCATAGTTGTCGTGCTCTTCAATACCGGTGGCGATGGCAAAGATGTTGGGGTCGAAGATGATGTCTTCCGGCGGGAAATCCACTTCTTCTGTCAACAGCTTGTAGGCGCGGGTACAGATCTCTACCTTTCGTTCACGGGTTTCTGCCTGGCCTTCTTCATCAAATGCCATGACGATAACGGCAGCACCGTAGCGACGTAGCAACCGCGCCTGGTGCAGGAAGGCTTCCTCGCCTTCCTTCATGGAAATGGAATTCACCACGCCCTTGCCCTGGATGCACTTCAGGCCAGCCTCGATCACCTCCCACTTGGAGGAGTCAATCATGATCGGCACCTTGGCAATCTCCGGCTCTGAAGCCACCAGATTGAGAAACTTCACCATGCACTCGGCGGACTCCAGCATCCCCTCATCCATGTTGATGTCGATGATCTGGGCGCCGTTTTCCACCTGGTCCCGGGCCACGTCCAGCGCCTGATCGTATTCTTCTTCCTTGATCAGTCGCAAAAAGCGCTTGGACCCGGTCACATTGGTCCGCTCCCCAACGTTCACGAACAGGGAGTCCTTGGCGATGGTGCAGGGCTCAAGGCCGGACAGGCGGCAAGCCACTTCAATATCCGGCAGCACTCGGGGAGCAAGCCCCTCTACGGCTTCAGCCATTGCGGCAATATGCTCAGGAGTGGTGCCGCAGCACCCGCCAATGATGTTCAGGAAGCCTTTTTCTGCCCACCCACGGATCTCCTTGGCCATGGTGGCCGGATCCAGATCGTACTCACCCATTTCATTGGGCAGACCAGCATTGGGATGCGCAGAGACAAAGGTCTCGGAGATACGCGAGAGCTCTTCGATGTAGGGGCGAAGCTCCATGGGCCCCAGTGCACAGTTGAGGCCAAAGCTGATCGGCCGGGCATGGCGAAGGGAGTTATAGAAGGCCTCGGTAGTCTGACCAGTAAGGGTACGGCCAGAGGCATCCGTGATGGTGCCGGAGATCATGACCGGCAGCTCAAGTTTGTTCTCGTAGCAGTACTGGTCTACAGCGAACACCGCTGCCTTGGCGTTGAGGGTATCGAAGATGGTTTCGATCAGCACCAGGTCGATACCGCCTTCCACAAGGCCATCCAGCGCCTCAAGATACGCAGCTACCAGCGCATCGAAGTTGGTGTTCCGGTAGCCGGGATCATTGACGTCCGGGCTGATGCTGGCTGTCCGGTTGGTCGGGCCAAGTACTCCCGCTACATAACGGGGCTTTTCCGGTGTGGAAGCCTCATCCGCAGCCTCGCGCGCCATCCGGGCTGCGGCCACATTGATGTCCCGCGCCAGATGCTGCATGTCGTAGTCAGCCATGGCGATGGAAGTGGCATTGAAAGAATTGGTCTCGATGATGTCCGCGCCAGCGTCGAGATAGCCCTTATGAAGCGCCTTTATCCGGTCTGGCTGGGTAATGCATAGCAGGTCGTTGTTACCCTTCAGGTCCGAGGCCCAGTCCGCGAACTGGGTGCCGCGATAGTCTTCTTCAGTGAATTTGCAGCGCTGAATCATGGTGCCCATCCCGCCATCAAGAATCAGAATACGTTCTTGCAGCTGGGCAGTAAGCTTGGCGCGCAGGCTTGAGGTCATGAAAAGCTCCGACAGGGACAACAAATGTGAGGGCGAGCATTATACCGGTGGCACATGCAGATACCCAACAATGCATGGAATAACTGTTATAAAACGGTTATTTAGCCTGTCGTTTACTGGCCAACTACCGTTCAAGCAAGCATCATATGCGGGCATTACAACCCCGGTGGTCATGGTTGCACTCTCGTGCAGGTGAAACCTTTGTAAAATTGACGGCCAGAAATCGCCTTTCCACTTGGGGTTCACGCAAATCAAGGCATAATTCGCGCTCACTGGATGAGGAGTACGTTTAATGGATCAATATCTCGAACAAATTCAATCATTTGCCAACGAAAACCTGATGCCCTACGCATGGAATATCGTGGCGGCGGTGGTCATCTTTATCATCGGTAAGTGGATTGTTTCTAAAATCGCCCAGGGCGTTAACCGCATGATGGACAAGCGTATCGACGCTACTGTGGCCAAGTTCATTGGCAACATCGTTCACATCATCCTGTTCGCCTTTGTCATCATTGCCGCTCTGGATCAACTGGGTGTCGAAACCACCTCCCTGGTTGCCATTCTGGGTGCCGCCGGCCTGGCTGTTGGCCTGGCCCTCAAGGATTCCCTGGGGAACTTTGCAGCCGGGGTCATGCTGATTCTGTTCAAGCCATTCCGTGTTGGCCACTATGTTGAGGCAGGCGGTGCTGCAGGCACGGTGAAGGAAATCAAGATTTTCGCCACCATCATGAATACCCCTGACAACAAGGTCATTACCGTACCTAACGGTGCCATCATGGGTAGCAACATCGTGAATTATTCCGAAATGCCTACCCGCCGTGTGGATATGGTGTTTGGTGTTGCCTACGATGCGGACCTTTCCCAGGTGAAAAAGATCCTCGAGGAAATCCTGGCCGAGGATGAGCGGGTATTGAAGGATCCGGCTCCCGTGATCGCCGTAGCCGAGCTGGCGGACAGTTCAGTAAACCTGTTGTGCCGCCCCTGGGTGAACAGTGCTGATTATTGGGGTGTTTTCTGGGGAACCACCGAGACTGTCAAACGTCGCTTTGATGAGGCGGGTATTGGCATTCCGTTCCCGCAGATGGACGTGCATCTGGACAAAAGCGAATAAGTGACAGTCATCTGCAATGCAAAGATCTAGCAAGGAGAAGTCAATGCGCAGCACATACTTCGCTGCCATGCTGATTGCCGCCGGCTTGCCGGCGCTGTCAGCGGCAGCCGAAGAGGGAGCCAGTGAAGAAGCGGCCAAGTGGACCGGTGATATCGGTGTGGGCTTGCTGTTCAAGCGAGGCAATACCAATTCGGACTCGGTCAACAGTAACGTCAATGCCAGCCGTGACAGTAGTTACTGGCGTCATACCTTCAAGGCTGAAGCCAATAACGAGAAGGAAGAGGATCCCGATACCGAGCAATACAGCCGCACCGAAGAAAAATATTTTTCTTCCTACAAGCTGGATCGCAAGTTGGGTGAAAATTCCGCCAATTATCTGTTCAATGTGGCGACCTACGAGAAAGATGCCTTTTCCGGCAATCACTATCAGGCCAGTTACGCTATCGGTCTTGGTCGACGCTGGATTGAATCCGACAAACAAACCCTGGATCTCGAAGCAGGTCCGGGTTATCGGGTGAAGTGTCTTGAACCACAGGACACCTACTTCAGCTGCGACGACTCCGAAGAGAGTGGCATTGTTCGTGTCGCTTTGAAGTATGATCTGAAAATCAGCGAAAACACGGTGTTTCGGGAAGATGCATCCAGTGAGATTGGTGATGACGGTGGCAGCAGCAGCCGTGCCGAAACCAGTCTGACCACGGCCATCAACTCGCATTTTGCGCTCCGTCTGCGTCACTTGCTGGAGCATGAATCTAAAGTGCCGGCAGGCACCAAAGAGACCGATCACACCTTCTCGGTTGGTCTGGTTTACACCATGAAGTAGACTGTCAGACGAAGAAAAGCCCCGGCTCGAAAGAGACCGGGGCTTTTTTATGGCCGCTGTCTAATGCCGGGGCACCTGATACCTGGCTGCGCCGATCTTCGCCAGGGCAGGTAAAGAAGCGAGTTGCGAGTTTCGAAATTCAACCCCTTGGTGAATCAGGGTTTTGTCAGCTTGCATTTCGATACTCGATACTCGTAACCCGAAACATGCCACTCGCCAAGGCTTTGATCGCCTGCAGGCCGGCTCTCCTGCGGGGTGATGAGAGTAACGATTTGGGGCAGGGCAGAGTGCATTCGGCGTCTGACTGCAGGCATTGCGGTATTGGGAGGCAAAAAAAAGGAGCCCGGCGGGCTCCCTTTTCTTCAGGCCAGCAATCAGCCTTCTTTCAGGGCAGTGGTGATATCCAGCACAGCACCCTTACCATCACCGAACAACATCAGGGTGTTGTCCTTGGCGAACAGCGGGTTGGGCAGGCCGGCAAAACCGGAGCTCAGGGAGCGCTTGACCACAACAACGGTCTTGGCCTTGTCCACGTTCAGAATCGGCATGCCGTAAATCGGGCTGCCTTTGTCTTCACGGGCCATCGGGTTGGTTACGTCGTTGGCACCCAGCACGATCGCCACATCCGTCTGCTCGAAGGTGGGGTTGATCTGATCCATGTCCTTGAGCTGCTCGTAGGGCACTTCAGCCTCAGCCAAAAGAACGTTCATGTGACCAGGCATACGGCCGGCAACCGGGTGGATAGCGTATTCCACTTCGATACCCATGGCTTCCATGGTGTCAGCCATGTCACGTACTGCGTGCTGCGCCTGAGCCATAGCCAGACCAAAGCCCGGGACGATGACTACGCGCTGAGCTGTTTCCAGCAGCATGGCCACTTCTTCAGCAGAGGTGGACTTCACCTTGCCAGCGTAGACTTCGTCTTCGTCCATGGCTTCGCCAGCTTCCGCCATCACACCGAACAGGACGTTGGTGAGAGAACGGTTCATGGCTTTACACATGATGCTGGTCAAAATCAGGCCAGAAGCACCAACCAGCGAACCTGTGATGATCAGGGCGCTATTGCCCATCACAAAACCAGCGGCAGAAGCAGCCACACCGGAATAGGAGTTCAGCAGGGCGATCACCACCGGCATGTCAGCACCACCGATAGGCAGTACCAGCAACAGGCCAAGTAGCATGGCAGCAGCCACCAGGCCCCAGAAGACAGCTTCGTTGCCAGGGTTAACCACCAGGTAGCCAATACCAGCCAGGGAACCAACGAACAGGATGGCATTAACCACCTTCATGCCCGGGAAGCCCATGGGCTTGCCATCGATGAGTTCCTGCAGCTTGGCGAAGGCCACCAGAGAGCCAGTCAGGGTAACCGAACCAATCAGTACAGCAGCACCTGTGGCGATGATGGACACAGTGTCATTGGCTGAGCCACGGAAGAATTCCGCAGAGGCAACGGCGAAAGAAGCACCACCACCAAAACCATTCAGCAGGGCAATCATCTGCGGCATGGACGTCATCTGAACCTTCTTGGCCATGATGGCGCCAATCAGGCCACCGACAACGACGCCGGCGATGATGATTTCATAGGTAACGATGTGCTCGTTAAGCAGGGTCACGACAGCAGCCACACCCATACCGGCAGCAGCCAGCAGGTTGCCTCGGACCGCAGTTTTAGGCTTGGTCAGGCCTTTGATGCCGACAACAAACAGAACAGCGGCAATCAAGTAGGCGATATCAATCCAGTTCTGGGAAACGTGCATGAATTACTTCCTCTTGAACATTGCCAGCATTCGATTGGTGACCATGAAGCCCCCAATCACGTTAATGGTGGCCAGAACCACCGCGGCAAAGCCCAGCACATTGATCAGCAGACCAGAATCAGAACCGGCTGCGATGAGCGCGCCCACGACAGTGATGCCGGAGATAGCATTGGAGCCAGACATCAGCGGGGTGTGCAGGGTCGGCGGAACCTTGGTAATCAGCTCCACACCGAGGAAAATCGCCAGCACGAACAAAGTGAGTTGAGCTACGAAATCCATTAGTTTTCCTCCTTGCTGTCTGCATCAGCCGCTTCTTCAGCAGCAGGCTCAGGCTTGGCCAGAGCAGGCAGACCCAGCAAATCGCGCAAACGGGCCTGGGGAACATCGCCACCGTGACTGATCACGGTTTCGGCAACGATCTCATCTTCAAAGTCCAGCTGCAGGTCGCCGTTGTCGTCGAGCAGCAGGTTGAGGAGGTTTTCCATGTTCTTGCCGAACATCTGGCTGGCATGGAATGCCACAGAAGAGGGGACGTTTTCAGGACCCATGATGGTAACGCCATGCTTGACCACGGTTTTACCAGCTTCAGTGATTTCACAGTTACCACCACGCTCGGCAGCCAGATCCACAATGATGGAACCGGGCTTCATGGCCTTGACCATGTCTTCGGTAACCAGAATCGGGCTCTTGGCACCAGGAACAGCAGCAGTGGTGATGATCACGTCCATTTCCTTGACGACTTCGGTCATCAATTCACGCTGACGCTTGAGGAAATCCTCACCCTGTGCCTTGGCGTAACCACCAGAACCTTCCGCTTCGCCGGTGTCCAGATCCAGCTCCACCGGCTTGGCGCCAACAGACAGGATCTGCTCACGAGCCGCCGGGCGAACGTCATAGGCTTCAACCACCGCGCCAAGACGCTTGGCCGTCGCACAAGCCTGAAGACCTGCCACGCCCGCACCCATGATGAAAACGCGAGAGGCGTTCAGGGTGCCTGCAGCGGTCATGTTCATGGGGAACATGCGCTGGGACTCGGTGGCAGCCAGCAGTACACACTTGTAACCGGCAATCATGGCCATGGAAGACAAAACGTCCATCGCCTGGGCGCGGGTAATACGCGGTACCAGCTCAAGCGCAAGACCAGACACCTTCTTCTCAGCCAGTGCCTGGGCAAATTGCGGGTTAGCCAGCGGATCGGTCATACCGATCAGGGTCTGGCCCTCTGACAGCTTGTCCAGGTCCTCATTGCCGTTAGCGGTGTTGCTGCCTGGCGTTTGAACCTGAAGAACAACCTGGGAAGAAGAGAAAATCTCGTCACGATCAACCAGTTTGGCACCGGCAGCTTCAAAAGCGCTGTCCGGGTAGCCAGCGATTTCGCCAGCGCCACGCTCGACCTTGATCTCGACACCTTGTTTTTTCAGAAGTGCACTGACATTGGCAGGCGTTAAAGCAACGCGCTGCTCGCCAGGGCAAATTTCTTTGGGAACACCGATAATCACCTGCGTTACCCCCGTATGTGGTTCGCAAATAATCGACTTTCTGAGAGGAATGAAGGGCAACCCAATTCCCTGAAAGCCGCGTAAAGTAAGGCCCGCAGCCAGCTGACAAGATGTCAGACAAGGGTGCAGGGCCTCAGCAGGGTGCTAACCATATTGCGCACCTACCAGCTTGGCAAATGACAAATGGTTATCGTACCGATAAGCGGGTAACAGGCTGATTACACCTGATTACGCTTTTCAGTCACTGTTGTGGCCTGATATGACAGAAAAAGACATGGAAGAGGGGCATCTTGTGCCCCTCATCCCTCAGGTTGCGGCTATCGTGGGCTGATGAACGCTGCCCGTCAATCCACCGGGCTGATTGTTTTCTGATCAACCAGCAGGATATCCTCCTGCTCCTGCATTTGGATGAATGGATCAAGGATCGTGTTTCCCCTTACTTCCGCATCGATAACGTGCAGGAAGGTGTAAGCCCCGAGCAACTTCCGGAACAGGAAGATAAACTCCTTCGGCGGCACATCAAAGTGCACAGAAAGGGCATTCTTGCCTGCCTTGCTCATGATGCGGGAGGGGAGGTCACTTTGACCCCAGCGATATTCCAGCTGCTCATTGAGCAGGTTGGACGGCGGGGGGAAGCGTTCCGGATCCTGCAGCACCTCAACAGCCTCGAAGCATAGGGCGGCGAAATCATCGAGAATCCGTTTTGGGGTACCACGGGCGAGAAAGTCCAGCGCGCTCAAGGCTCGGACGAGTCGATCGCGATCGTGATGATAGGAGGCGCGAATCATTTCGCGGCCGGGGCCAAGCACCTCGTTATCAAAATCACGAATGGCGCCGAAATCCAGCAGCACAATCTGATCCTGTTCCGGCTCTGAACCAATTCTCAGCAAATAGTTGCCGAAATTAGGATCAGTTTGCATCTTGTTCCACTCAAATACTTCACGGCAGCACAATTCCATGATGGCTCGCCCAATGAAGTTACGCCGAGTCTGTGACAGCCCAAGCACAGCGGGGTCACTCACCCCGATACCTTCCTCAAAGGTCATGCACATGATGTTGTGGCTGGAGTATTCGGGAATGATTTCCGGGACCACAAAGCGCGGGTCATCGGCAAGAATGTTGCGGAAGTGACGGGTGGTGTGTGCCTCCAGGTCATAGTCGACTTCTCGACGGAGCATTTCCTGGACCTCAGCAAGCCACATGTTGAACTGCTCGGTAATCGGCACCATCCGACTCAGCTTAAGTAGCCGAACCAGTGCACGCATATCCGAGTCGATGGCATCCGCCACGCCGGGATACTGGATCTTCAACACCAGCTGGCGCCCGTCAGACTTGCGAGTAGCACGATGTACCTGGGCGAGAGACGCAGCACCCAGAGGAATGGGATCTACTTCCAGCTCTGCGAGTTTGACCTCGCCCAGCTGTAGCTGGAGATGCTTTTGGATTGACGACCACTCGAGCGCGGTGGTCTGATTTTCCAGAGTATGCAGTGCCGTAGTGACTTCCTCAGGCAGGAAGTGCTCTCCAAAGAGCGCCATCATCTGGCCAATTTTGACAACAGACCCTTTCAGCTTGCCGAGCTCTTCGACGAGCTCCTGAGCCCGGGCGGAGAGAATTTCCTTGCGCCGCTCTTCACGTTTGTCCTTGCTGGTAAAAAATGTACCCGCGCTGGCCGTGGCGTACTTGGCCCCGGCCATAAAGCCCGCTTTCGCCATGGAGAAGCGGCGCTCAACTGAGCCAGTTTTTACCCGTTTTACCGTTTTTCGTGTCATTGGCGAGGAAACTCCATTTGCCATCCTGAGTGCCGGTGGCATTCTAGCGGGTAAACCTCACCCGGTCATTGTCCAAACCGCCGGGGTTACAGTCGGGATACCACAACGGGAAGGATAGAAAAGAATGGCAAGAACCTGGGTATTGCTTCGTGGCCTGGTCCGTGAGCAGAAGCACTGGGAAGACTTTCCAGCAAAAATGCAGGCTGCGCTGCCCAACGACACCGTTGTCACACTGGATTTGCCCGGTAACGGGATTTTCCATGATCAGCCCAGTCCCACCTGCATCGGCGGCATGGTGATTCATGCAAGAGAACAACTCAAATCACAGGGGCATAATGGGCCTTATCATCTGGTCGCCCTTTCCCTTGGCGCCATGACCGCGGTCCAATGGCTTTCCCAGGCGCCAAATGAAGTGGCTTTTGCCGCGTTGATCAACTCCTCTTCAAGCCGGTTCAGTCCATTCTGGCAGCGGCTGAGGCCTGCGAACTACGTCCGACTGATTCGGGAGGCCATCCTGGTCAGGGATCCTGTTCGCAAGGAAAGAGCCATTCTGGAAATCACCTCCAACCTTCACGACCAGGCTTACCTCCATCAACTGGCTGACAAATGGGTGGAATATGCCAGGCTACAGCCTGTGAGCCTGACAAACAGCCTGCGACAGCTTCTTGCCGCCATGCGTTTTCATGCCCCGGCAAGCTTGCCTGGCTCTGTGCCTGCCATGATCATCTGTGGGGGAGGGGACAGACTGGTTAGCCCCAGCTGTTCCCGTCGTATGGCAGAAGCGTGGCAGCTGCCCCTCAAGGTCCACCCCCAGGCTGGCCATGACCTGCCTCTGGATGCGCCTCAATGGCTGATAAACACCCTGATTGAAGGGGTAACATAAAGCACATATTCGTGTATTGACCACCTTGGCTGCGGGCCTTACCTTTGATTCAGAACTCATCGGTTCTGATAAAAACAAAAGTTGTGAGGTAACCCATGGCCACGCCGCAGGAGCTTTCCCGTTATCAGAAAGGCCCGCAAAACCCGCAAGAACGTATCTTGTGGGACCGTTACTCCCATGCCAATTTGGACCGTTGGCGTCGCATTCAGGATCCGCTGGCCGACCGCTGCGCCGCACAAATCAAGTTCACTCGCCCTTCGGGGCTCCTTGAAGAAGTAGAGCGCAGGGCCAAAGAGGAGGGCGGAGACTTTCAGGCCTTCCTTGATCACTGTTACACGGTGCCTTCCTGGGTGGACTTTGAGGAGATGGAGTTGGGGCGGCGGATGTATCGCCGTAACGGCGCGCTGCAGGGGCTGGTGCTGATGTGCTCCAGCCTTGTAGAAGGCTATGCACACAACAAACCCTCCCAGGTACTGGTGGCCACCGGCCGGCTTCAGAAAGATGTTTCCCGAAGGATCTATGAAACCGGGCAGATGCTGCACAATATCGTCGGTGATGACGGGCTGAAACCGGGCGGACTGGGGCACCGGACCATTATGGAGGTGCGACTGCTTCATGCGGCTGTACGCCAATTTCTGCGTAACAATCCACGCTGGGATGAGGCCAAGTACGACATGCCCATTAACCAGGAGGACATGGCAGGGACCATTCTTGAATTCGACTTCATGGTGGTGCGTGGCCTGAAGCGCCTGGGGGTCCGTATCAGTCGCCGCGAACACGAATCCATGCATTATTTCTGGCGCTATGCGGGCTATTTACTGGGTGTCGATGAGGCCCTGCTTACCACCACTCTGGAGGAGCAGGAAATATTGGCGCTTCAGCTCACCTCGCACCTCTATGATCCGACGCCGGACAGTGAGTCTTTGGCCAAAGCGCTCCTGAAGGATATGGCAGGCAAGCCACCATTTAATCTGCCTTACGACGTTCTGCTGGCCTTCAGCCGCTACCTGATTGGCGACAGCGTCGCGGATGATCTCAACATCCACAGCTCCGTTTCCTCAAGTTCAGCGGTACATGTGGTAAAAACCGCGATCAGTGCGGCCAGCATCAGTATGAGAATGCTACCGGACCCGGCGAAACGGGCGCTGGAGGGTTTCAATCACAAGCTGGGGCGCCGTACTCTCCAGGCAGGGCTGGGCGGGAATCCCGCTCGCTGGGGGTTCAAGTCATTGGCCTGAGAAGAAAATGGACATAAAAAAACGCCGGCGTAGTGCCGGCGTTTTTTTGGCGCGCAGAAAGTATCAGCCCTTACGCGCCACCTGATGGTCGGTAATCAGGTCAATCAGATCCACCAGTATCTCGCCTGTCTCTCGTACATAGGGGTCTTCATCCATGGCCTCATCATGGCTTTGGGGGTCTAGGGCGCGCTGTTCTTCAAGGTCACGCAGCGCCTTGATATCTGACAGGGGCTCTTCCGCCCGTGCCTTGCGTCGGTTGTTCTCAATGGCCAGACGCCGCTCATCGAAATCTTTCTGCATGGAGGCCCGCTTTTCCATATTCAGGGAGAGCTCTTCCATGTTGCGGTTATGATCGAGCAAGGCACGCAGGGATTCCACATAGACGAATTCGGGATCCTGCTTGATGCGGCTATCATGGCGCTCACGAAGCATGGGCAGGTAGGGCACCATGTCGCTCACGCGCTGATAGCTTGCAGAATCGATCTCGTCCCAGGGCATGGCATTAGGCAGGGAGCTTTCCCCCACATCTGCCTTGTCGATCAGGGACGGCATGTCCACATCAGGCACAATACCCAGGTTCTGGTTGCTGGAGCCGGACACCCGATAGAATTTGGCATTGGTCATCTTCAGCTTGCCGTGGTTCAGATCCAGCAAGGTCTGAACGGTACCCTTGCCGTAGGTCTGGTCGCCCACGATCAGCGCACGACCGTAATCCTGCATGGCACCAGCAAAGATCTCGGAAGCGGAAGCGCTGTAACGGTTAACAATCACCGCCATGGGGCCCGCGTACAGAACTCCGGGGAACTTGTCCGCCTCGACACTGACCCGGCCACTGGATTCGCGCACCTGAACCGTCGGTCCGCGATTGATGAACAGGCTGACGAGCTTGTTCACTTCCAGCAGAGAGCCGCCACCATTGTTGCGCAGGTCGATCACCAGACCATCGATATTCTCTTTACGCAGCTCAACCAGTAGCTTGGCCACATCACTGGTGGTGCTGGTGTAGTCCGGATCGCCACGGTGGAAGGCGGCGAAGTCCAGATAGAACGCCGGTATTTCGATAATGCCCAGCTTGCGGGTCTCGCCATGACGCTGGATTTCGATGATATCCTTTTTCGCTGCCTGTTCTTCCAGTACCACCTTGTTGCGCACAATACTGATAATGCGGGTGTCGTGTTCGCTATTGCTTCCGGCAGGAATGATTTCCAGATTGACCTTGGTACCTTTCGGCCCACGAATCTGGTCGACCACCTCATCGAGACGCAGGCCGATCACCGGAGCAGGAGTATCTTCATTCTGGGAAACCCCCACAATACGATCAGCGGGCTTCAGCTGCCCACCCTTGGCCGCTGGTCCACCAGGCACAAGGCGCACGACCTTGGTATAGCCATCTTCGTACTGCAGCACTGCGCCAATGCCTTCCAGGGAACGACTCATGCTGATATCGAAGTTCTCGGAATTGTGCGGTGTAAAGTAGGTCGTATGCGGATCAAAGGTCTGTGTGAGAGCGTTGATGTAGACCTGGAACACATCCTCAGGGGTGTTCTGCTTGATGCGCTTCAGCTGGCTTTCATAGCGACGGGTCAGTCGGGTCTGAATGTCCTTGTCGTCCGTATCGTTGAGACGCATGGTCAGAACGGCATTTTTGAACTGACGTTCCCAAATGGCATTCAGCTCATCTTCATCTGCGGCCCAGTCCGCCTCTTCGCGGTCAACACGCACACTTTCATCACCATCAAACTTGAGCTCGGAAAGATCAGTGTTCACCATTTCCAGCATGGCATTCAGGCGTTCTTCGATACGGGTCTGGAAACGGTTAAAAATGGTGTAACCGGCCTCCAGTTCGCCATCACTCAACTGATTATCGAGCAGCTTGCGATAGCGATCGAATTCCTTGATGTCGCTGGCAACGAAGTAAAGGCGATTGGGATCCAGGTCCTTCAGGTACTGGTCAAGCACCCGACTGGATAACGCATCATTGAATTCCAGCTTGCGGTAGTGGTATTTGAGCTTGTCCGAAATTTCCTCGGCCGCATCAGTTTGCTCACTGGTCGGCTTGAGGGCCCCTTCAATCTCCGGTGCAGCACGAAGGCTGCCGGTGACCTGAAGGGCGCCACCCAGCAAAAGAACCGACAGCGCAGCAGGAAACATCTTTCGGACTAATGACATGCGTTTTCTCAATGGATTGCCTTTTTGTGACCGGGAAACAGCTAGTCATGACCAACACAGCTATTATCATAGACCCGGCTTTGTCAGCGGTGTTCCCGGTTTGACAGATCAGGAACCACCAACTACCTAAATTTCATATAGTTACATGTAAACCCTAGCGCAAGGGGGAAGGTTTGCACAGACTCTTTAGCCTGTTTTTCCTCGCGGGTGTCGCCGGCGCCTGTGTTCAGCTTGTTATGGGAGACATGGAGGCACCGGGCCGATTAGTCAATGCCCTGTGGGCCGCAGCTGACCTGGCTGTTGAAGTTTCGCTGGGGCTGATCGGGGTTCTTGCCCTGTGGAGCGGTCTGTTCAGACTGGCTGAAGCCAGCCGTCTGGCTGACAGGATTTCCCTGTGGTTAACCCCCTTGTTGAGCCGTCTGATGCCAGGGCTGAAACAAAATCAGGCGGCAACAGCGCCCGTCACCATGAATCTGGCTGCCAACATGCTCGGGCTCGACAATGCCGCGACGCCACTGGGCCTCAAGGCCATGGAGGCCCTGCAAACCGGCAATCCGGCACCACGAACAGCCACAGATAGCCAGATCATGTTTCTGGTGCTCAACACATCCTCTGTCACTCTGGTGCCCGTGACGGTACTACTGTTTCGTGCTCAGCAGGGTGCTGCGGATCCGGCAGCGGTATACCTGCCATTACTGATGGCGACCACCATATCCACCTTTGTGGGCGTGTGGATAACCAGTCGAATTCAGAAGATCCCGCTTTTTCAGCCCTTGATACTGCTGGTGGCGGGTGGCTGGCTGGCACTGCTTTCAGCCCTTGGACTGGTCGTCTGGTTGTCACCACCGGATGTGGCCAATACGCTCTCCAGCCTGCTTGGCAATGGCATCTTGCTGCTGGTGCTGGCCGTCTTCTTTATCGCTGCCTGGCGAACCCGCGTGGACAGCTACGATGTGTTTGTTGAGGGCGCCAAGGAGGGGTTTACTACTGCTGTCAGGATCATTCCGTACCTGGTGGCCATGCTGGCGGCCATCGCCATGCTCCGTGCCGGCGGTGTGCTCGAATTATGCTTGTCTGCCCTGCGGGCCATGGCCACATCCGTCGGCATGGATACCCGATTTGTGGAAGCGTTGCCGGTGGCCCTGATGAAACCGCTCAGTGGCTCCGGTGCACGTGCCGCCATGATAGATGTCATGCAGACCCAGGGAGTCGACTCTCTGGCCGGCCGCATGGCCGCCGTTATGCAGGGCTCTACGGAAACCACCTTTTATGTGCTTGCGGTCTATTTCGGCAGTGTTGGAATACGGGACTTTCGATATGCACTGTGGTGTGGCCTGGCCGCTGATGCGGCGGGGCTGGTGACCGCGATTCTGGTCAGCTACGCGTTCTGGGGCTGATGTATCAGCCGAAAGGTGAGGTTGATCCGACCCTCCTGCACGCGAGCGCGACGGGGCAGGGCGTGCTGGAAACGTGCCTGAACCTGGGGACTCATGAGCAACAGGGAATTATCCGGTAAAACCAGCCGAGCGCACTGGCTCCGGTCTCCTTCACGTCGGCGAAACACGAAATCACGACTGGCCCCAAGACTGAGTGAAGCAATCCAGGGCTCCGGCCCCAGTTCGGGCTCATCATCACTGTGGTACCCCATGCTGTCTGCACCACTCCTGTAATAGTTACCCAGCACACTGTTGAAGCGATGTCCTGTCAGGCTCTCCACTTGATGCAGTACCGGCTTCAGCACCTCCGGCCAACCCTCCGCGGTTTCCGTCAGGCCGGAGTACCGGTAGGAAATGCCTGGCTCACCTTGCCAGGTTGTCAGCCTTGGGGTGAGATGTTTTCGGCCAAATACCTGGACCTGAGGTTGATGCCATCTCAAGGAGTCACGAAGCTCCGCAAACAGATTACATGCCCACTCTGGCGGCAATGCGCTCTGCCACAAGGTCAGCACAGCACCCTGATCCAAAGTAACAATTTCGGGTTGGCAAGGCTCGTGATTGGCAGTCATCATCAGTAACCAAAGAATATCAAGGTCGGCCTTACTGGTTCGACAAGGAAGGACCATCATGCTTCATCTTTTCGCCATTGAAAATGGCGTGCTCAGGGAGAAGGAAAACGCTGGCGAGGGTATCGCTGCGGGCCACCCGCAGGAGGCAACCTGGGTCGATGTGGTGGAACCCGACGAGCAGGAACTGAGTCAGGTTGAATCCTTCTTTGAAGACACGCTGCCCGCTGATGACAAAGAAGAAATTGAATCTTCAGCGCGTTATTTCAGTGATGAGCATGGTTTGCATGTTCACTCCCTGTTTCTGCATCAGTCCGACGGCCGCTCCCGCACTTCCACTGTCGCCTTCGTGGTTCAGGAAGAACGATTGATTTCGTTCCGCGATGATGTACGCATGGCCGATTTCCGGCTGATGCGCATGCGCATTCGCCGCGGCTGGGTAAAGGTTTCCCAACCCATGGATATCCTTCTCAGCATCCTTGATCAGAAGGTCGAAAACCTGGCCGACGCGATCGAAGATGTACACCGCGACCTGGAGCAGGTGGGCTACAGCGTACTGGAAGAGGAGAATGGTGAACTGGATCAGGATATCGAACGGCTGGCCCGGCTGGAGGACACCAATGGAAAGATCCGCCTGTGCCTGATGGATACCCAGCGAGCCATATCCTTCATCCAGCGCTACGTCCGTTCCGACAAATACCGCCGACGCACCTGTGCAGAAATCCAGCACGACATCGACACACTGCTATCCCACACCACCTTCCTGTTCGACAAGATCAACTTCCTGATGGATGCTGCCCAGGGTTTCATCAACATCCAGCAGAACCAGATCATCAAGATTTTTTCCATTGCCGCCGTGGTATTCCTGCCGCCAACCATGATCGCCAGTATCTATGGGATGAACTTCCGGGTCATGCCGGAACTGAGCTTCGAGTTTGGCTACCCCATGGCCATCGGCTTGATGATCCTCTCTGGTATCGCGCCGTACTGGTATTTCAAGCGCAAAGGGTGGCTTTAAAGGGCAATTAATAGTTAGTAGCTAAGGTCAAAGGTAAAAACCCCGCAGCTGCGGGGTTTGGCTTTTCGAAACTCGCTGCTCGTTACTCGCTTCTGTGCCAGCCGGTCTCTGATTCGTTGGCTTTGCCGTCTTCGGCCAGTTTGATCAGGTGGGCGAGGAGGGAGAATTCGGCGACGCCGTGAAGGAAGGTGGGGACGTCGTCGTAGACGGTTTTGACCAGCTCTTTCAGGCCTTCTGGGGCGGTTGTCAGGTTTTCAAGCACTTTGTCTTCGCGCTTTTGCCGGTGGGCCAAGGTGTGGCTGAGGGCTTTTTCCGGATCTTCGATCACATCACCGTGGCCGGGTGCCATCATGGTAATGCCGCGGTTCTGCAGCTTTCGCAGCGATGCAAAGTAGGCGCCCATTGAGCCAGAGGGTGGAGCAATAACCACGGTGGAACCCTGGATCAAGTGGTCGCCTGTGAACAGTAGTCCATCTTCGGTGAGAAAACACAGGTGATTGGAAACGTGTCCTGGCGTCTCGATGACTTCCAGGCGGGCGCCACCGCAATCAATGATGTCACCCTCGGTAAGCAGGGTATCCGCCTGCCAGCTTTCATCCTGGAGCCCGTCATCGGGCACAAAAGGGCCAAGGCAGCGGGCCCCGGTAGCTGCAACCAGCGCTAGTGCACCGGGAGAATGATCGCGATGAGTATGGGTGACAATCACCTGGGTAATGGGCTTAGCCAGACCCTCGGCAGCATGGAGCAATGCCTGCAGGTGATCATGATCCACAGGGCCGGGATCAATCACTGTGAGGCTGTCCTTGCCATACAGATAACTGTTGGTGCCAGGTCCGGTCATCATGCCGGGATTACGAGCCAGCACTCGCCAGGCATGGGAACCAATGGGTGTGGCCTGGCCTGGTATCAAGGACGCCATAACGACTCCAGGGTGTCAGGAAGGCGAATTGTGACCATTATCACGCCATCTTGCCAGTCCGGGCCAATCAGAGAGAGGGGTAGGCCAGTTTCGACAGGGGGGTAATATCCCACTTATCCGGCTTCTTGCCGGCCTCCGGATGCCGCGCAACCAATGCGAAAGAGTAATGCCTGCCCGCAGGGATGAAGAGCTGGAGTAACTGCTGTTGCTGATCAATAACGTCGCAATCGCTTGCTCCTGAGGCGCCATTGCTGCAGGCAAAGGCGCTTGCCTGCAGGGTAATGCCTGCCAGATCCAGGTCACTGTCATTAAATATCGTCCCGGTGAATCGCACCCCCGATTCGGAGCTCACCATGTCAGCCACTTCCACGCGGATGCCCTCCGGCGGGAGGGTGACCTGATCACGCTTGCCTGGATTGACAACCCCGTATATCACCACGGACGACACTATGGCGACGATTGTCGCGGTGACCGCAAACACTCGCTTGCCTCGCTGCCAACTGGCAAGCAACAGCGTGACCACGGCGATCAACATCGTTAATAACAGCAATAGGCGCATTTCACCTCCTCATGTGCAGACCTGCGCTGCTTTGATTCATATAATCCCACAGCGACATGTAAAGGAGAACATCATGCTGATCGTAGTTTCCCCGGCCAAAACGCTGGATTATGAAAGCCCTTTGCCCACCTTGAAAACCACGCAGCCTCGCATGCTCGATGACAGCGAGGTTCTCATCGATCGGGCGCGCCAGCTATCACCGGCGGATGTGGCCAGCCTGATGAAGGTCAGTGACAAAATCGCGCACCTGAATGTGGAGCGGTTCGCTCAATGGCAGCGCCCCTTCAACAAAAAAAATGCTCGCCCGGCAGCGTTTGCGTTCAAGGGCGATGTCTACACTGGCCTTGAGATCGAAACGTTTACCGACTCCCAGTTAGAGCGGGCGCAGAGTCATTTCCGCATGCTCTCAGGCCTCTATGGTGTATTACGCCCACTCGATCTTATGCAGCCGTACCGCCTGGAAATGGGCACCAAGCTCGACAATGATCGAGGAAAGGATCTCTATGCATTCTGGGGCCACACTATCACTGATCAGCTCAATGCGGATATGAAAGCATTGAAAACGGATGTCCTGGTCAATCTCGCCTCTAATGAATACTTCAAATCTGTGAAAGCCAAAGATATACACGGCCGCATCATCGAGCCTGTATTCCAGGACGAGAAAAACTGCAAGTTCAAGGTAATCAGTTTTTACGCGAAGAAAGCGCGAGGGTTAATGGCCGCCTGGATTCTGAAGAAGGGGATTAAAGACCCTGCAAAACTGGTGAATTTCGATGTGGCGGGCTATCGCTACTGCGAAGACGAATCCACGGCAGACAAGCCGGTATTCAGAAGAGGAGAACAATAGGCAGGCGGACGAGTGCAAGCAGGAAACGCAAAATCCGACATTGACCAGGCTTTGCGTTTCAACACTCGCAACTCAATACCGATTAGTTATCCTTGTCCTTGTTTTCAAACTCGCTTCTGGCCGCCAGAAGACCGGTTTTGAGGCCATCCCAGGCAATTTCGAGACCATCCTTGATGTCCTGCCAGGCATCTTCGCTGCGGGACTCCAGGTCTTCCAGCTTGGCTTCAAACTCTTTCCGCTGTTCATTGAATTCCGACAGCTTCTCTTCGGCTTCCTCTCGCCACTCGTGGCTGAGATCGCCAATGCGAGCCGCCAGGCGGTCACGCTGATAATCCCAGTCTTCCAGTTTCTGACGGACAGAATCTACAAAGTCCTTTTTCTCTGACATGGTCTTCTCCGTAATCAGGATTTCCAGGGGGTCTGAAAATCATCAGGCTTAACCACCAGCACATCACAGCTGGCCCGGGTTATAACGGCTTCGGCAGTGGCTCCCAGTAGCAGCCGTTCTGGCAGCTTTCGGTGCACGGTACCGACAATCAGCAAATCTACGTCGTTATCTTTGCAGTAGTGGGACAGGGTAGGGGCCACAGCCCCCTCAAGCATGACCAATTGATCAGAGGCAAAACCCTGGCCACTGGCGAACCGCTTGAATACCGCTTTCTGGCTCTCCTTGATATCTTCAAGGCTGCCACTGAACTCGGACAGGGCTTCCCCCATGAGCAGCACCAGGCTGTCGTCTACCGCATCCATGACATGGCAGACTTTCAGCGAGCCATCCAGCTGCTGCGCTATCGCCTGCGCCTGCGCGGTGACTTTCACCGACAATGAGTCAACCTCATCCTTGCCCGTCTCAGGGTCCACCGCCAGTAGTAGAGAAGGCGGGTTCTGCCAGGGTTGGCTGTGGATACAAAGCACATCACATGGCGCCTTGCGGATCAGCTGCCAGTCACGCGGGGTGAACAAGTGTCGCTTCAAACCACTCTCGGCACTGGTGTGCACCACCAGCACGGCGGGGTTGAATTGGAGGATGATGTCGCGCAGCGCATCGATTTCACGCTTTTCCCACAGCACGTGCGCGCTGCAGGTCATGCCGTGGGCCAGTGACGCGATCCTCTTCTCCCAGGCATGACGAATTTGGGTCGTGGCGGCCTCCAGTCTCTGCTTGTCATAACCCACCGCACGCACCATGGCGGAGCAATAACCGTTAACGGCAATAACGAGCGAGGTGCCACGGGCGGCGGCCAACTGCTTGGCCTTCTCAAAAGCGGGCTGAGGCGACTTGAGATCGGTATCCAGCACGACCATGACAGGCTGTGTCACAGGGAATCCTCCAGGGCAGGATCATGACCACACAGTTTGCCACGATCGAGAATCTCTACCTCACGGCCTTCTGCTCGCAACCAGCCGTTTTGCTGGAAACGAGTGAAAATGCGACTCACTGTTTCAACCGCCAGGCCAAGGTAGTTGGCAATGTCATAGCGAGACATGGGCAGTCGAAAAGCACGGTGACTCAGGCCTCGGCGCTGATGACGAGCCGACAGCGAAAGTAGCAGGGATGCCACTCGGTCATCCGCATTCTTCTTGCTGAGCAGCATGTGTAGCTCACGATCAGCCCGAATTTCATTACTCATCAGACTGAAAAAATGATGCTGTAAAGACGGAATTTTCTGCGACAACGCTTCCAGCTGCGAGAAGGGGATTTCACAGACTGTGGCCGTTTCAAGCGCTTTGGCATTGGAAATGTGATGAGCGGTACTGATCCCATCCATGCCAAGCACTTCCCCGGGCAGGTAAAAACCAGTGACCTGCTCATCCCCCTGATCACTCAGCACATAGGTCTTGATGGCACCGGATCGCACGGCATAGACCGCCTCAAAGCTGTCCGAAGCACGGAACAGGTGCTCGCCACGCTTTAGCGGGCGGCCTCGGTGAATAATATTGTCCAGCTGGTCCAGCTGGGCGGGGGCAACAGCCAGAGGCAGACAAACCGGACTAAGGCTGCATTCGCTACAGGAAACATGCTGTGACACGGGGTAACTCCCAAATCTTACGCTGCGTAAAGACACTGTCAGTGTAGTCCAACAGCGTCAATAATCACTCAGAGAATACGGCTATATTTTACTGTCGGCTTCTCAGTCATGTATTGATCAAAAGGCTGCACCAGGGCCCGGCTGACCAGCCGGCCCTGATCGGTGATTTTCAAATGATCCGCCGACAGGGTCACCAGGCCCTGATCGGCGAAAAAAGCCCAGCGCTGGAGCGCGTCGGCAAAGGTTTCAGCAAAATTGACGCCCCAACGCTGCTCAAAGGCGGGGATATCCAGATGAAGGTCGCACAGCAAGCGCATGATGACATCTTGGCGAATGCGATCATCCGAAGTTAGCAGATAGCCTTTTTCAATAGGGATCTGGCCATTTTCGACCCGGGTTTGCCACTGCTCGATGCCTTTCTCGTTCTGGACGTATAAATCGCCAATCTGACTAATGGCGCTAACCCCCATGGCGATCAGGTCTGCATCACCATGCAGACTGTATCCCTGAAAATTCCGGTGCAGTAGCCCATTCTTCTGCGCCACTGCCATTTCATCGGTCTCCAGAGCGAAGTGATCCATGCCAATGAAGCGATAGCCGGCACTTTGCAACATCTCACCAGCCCGGACATACATCCTTACTTTCTCCTCCGGGGAGGGCAGTTCATGACTGTTGATCTGTCGTTGTACCTTGAAGCGGTCTGGCAAGTGCGCGTAGTTATACAGCGAGATTCGTTCCGGTTTCAGCGTAATGATCTTGTCCAGGGTGCGCATCATGGAGGCTTCTGACTGGCGTGGCAGCCCACTGATCAGATCCAGATTGATGGAGCGGAAACCGAAATCTCTTGCCCAGTGCATGGTGTCTCGGATCATTTCCCAGGACTGGATTCGGTTTACCGCCTCCTGAACGCCGGGGTCCAGATCCTGGACTCCCAGGCTGACACGATTGAACCCCAGCCCCCGCAGCAGCCCCAACCGCGAACGATCTACAGTTCTCGGATCAATCTCGATGGCATAGTCACCCCGGTCATCCTCACGCAAGTTGAAGTGCCGGGCCATGTCGTAAACCAGCTCGGTCATTTGTGCATCGCTGAGATAGGTCGGAGTACCACCCCCCCAGTGAATCTGGGTCACCTGACGTCGATCATCGATCATGGCCGAGCGCATGCGAATCTCATGCTTCAAGTGCTTGAGGTATTCTCCAGCCCGAGCGCGGTTGGCGGTGATAATGCGATTGCAGCCACAGTAGTAACAAACCGTGCTGCAGAACGGGATATGGAAATACAGTGACAGGGGCCGCCGTGCGGCGTTGCCTTCTTGCACGGCGGCGACCAGATCATCCTCGGTAATACCGGAGTGGAAGTTGGGGGCGGTCGGATAGGAGGTGTACCGGGGCCCGGGGCCGCCGTACTGATGGATCAGTGATTCATTCCATTCGACCACAATTGTTCCTCCCACAAAGATGGGAGGATTATCACGCTGCCAACCAGCACCAACCTTGATATGGATCAATGGTCATGGTGATGAGTCTCAGAATGGCCCTGGGGGAGTGCGTCATTCCCCAGGGTGGGCTCCAGCTTGGCAGCATGCTGATGCATGGCATGGCCTTCACCGTTTGCCATCTGCCACGCCATGAACAGGAACAGCACCGCCAGCACCAGAGTCAGTCCAACGGCTATTTTGCGGGCTTTTGGCCCTCGAAAAGCCTGCAACTGTGACGCCACGACCCCCGTGGTGGCTACCGGAATAACCGTGATGGCACCAAACACGGCCATAACCGCGCCCCCGGTGAATGCCTCACCACTGGTTGCAGCCAGGGCCAACGCGGTATAGACCAAACCACAAGGCAGAAAGCCCCATAGCATGCCAAGTAACCAGGCCTTTAGCGGATGATCCAGCGGCATGAGCTTTCGTGTGAGGGGCTGGAGGGTTCGCCAAAGTCCCTGGCCAAGCCGCTCCAGATGAGCAAGAAGGCCACCCTTACCAGATAAATGCATTGCCAGCAGTAGCATCAGGACACCGGAAAGCGCCAGTCCGAACGCCATGGAAGGACCGGGAAGCCAACCGAGCAGTTTGTTGCCAAGGCTACCTGCAAGGAGGCCGAGCAGCGTATATGTGGTCACCCGCCCCAGCCCGAGAACCGCTTGCCACCACCACAGCGCGGCCCCCTGGCGTTGATGCTCCGGAACCGCAAAAGTCAGCGCACTACTGATACCGCCACACATCCCCACACAGTGGATACTGCCGGTCGCCGCGATGATGGCGCTGCTGGCTAGCAGGGCCAGCAAGGATTCAGGGTTCATCATGGTTTTGCCTGTCCGCCCTGGGTTGGCTGTCGCTTTGAGCCGATGGGTCTGGCCGGCGTTTTCCTCGGTCACGGCGCTGCTCACGGTCATCAAAGACGACTCGCCAGGAAGCATTATCCAGATCTTCGAACTGATCCTTACGCAAGGCCCAGAACAGGAAAGCGATGGCTCCGCCTAAAAAAATCAGCGCCAACGGGATGAGGAGGATGACAATTTCCATCGACTTATCCGGGATGCGTTAAAAGTAACCAACAGAGAGCTGGCAGACATGCCGATGGCCGCTGCCCAGGGAGGAATCCATCCTGCCACGGCGAACGGTACAGCAATCACGTTATAAAGTAGCGCCCAACTCAGGTTCTGACGAATCAGCGATTGGCAACGCCGAGCCAGGGCGGGCAGGGCAGGAGTGGCATCCAGGCGGTCATGCAGCAGGTACAGACCGGCTGCACGCTGGGTAAGACTGGTCGCATTGGCCGTCGCCACAGACACCGACGCAGCGAGCATGGCGTTGGCATCGTTGATGCCATCACCCACGATCATCTGCGGCGCGCTCTGCTCCAGTGTTTCCACCCAGCGTTGTTTGTCATCCGGTGTCATACCGGCCTGCCATTCCCCAATCCCGGCCAGTGCCGCAATCTTGCTGGCAGCACCGGCGTTGTCACCCGTGGCCATTCGGCTGATGATGCCCTGGTCACGCAGCCGACTGACAACCCTTTCCGATTCCTCACGAAGGGTATCCTCCAGCAAAAGCTGAAGCTGCAGTTGATTATCTGCATAAAGAGCGAGACAGGTGGTGCCGTCGCGAGCACTCTCAGGATCACCACCGATGCGCCACTGCTGATGATGACGCACTCCCTCTGCCCCGGACCGTGTGGTGACGACATCGTGCACCGCAGCATCACGCACCACATGCTGAAAAGCACGGGCCAAAGGGTGAGGGTTCTGCCACTCCAGTGCAGCGGCTATGGCGAGAAGCTCGTCCTCTGAAAGCGCGCACCCCGTCGTGACTGATTTACGGATTTCTACTATGGAGAATTGCCCCGTGGTCAGCGTACCGGTCTTGTCGAAAATGGCACCTTTCACCGTCGGCAGCTTGAGTAACTGCCTCGGTGAGGCGACCAGCACACCATTCTTGAGTGCCGCCCCGAGGGTGGCGGAAAGGGTAAGCGGTACCGCCAGCGCCAAGGCGCATGGACACGTCACCACCAACACGGCCAACGTATGCTCGAATGCAACGGCGGGACCCGATGACCAGTGCCACGCCATGGTGAAGGCCGCCAGCACCAGCACCCCAGCCGTAAACAGCGGGGCAACCTGTTGCCAGTCTCTGACTACCTCCATACGTTCCTGCTGGGCACGATCCACCTGCTCGCCAATTTGCGCCATCAGGCTACTCGACACCGTACCACTGGCTTCTACTACCAGCCCCCCTTCGGCTACGCGGGTGCCGGCATGGATGCTATCTCCCAGGCTTCTGCGCACCGGCAGGGATTCCCCCGTGAAAGCCGATTCGTCCAGCGCTGCTTCGCCATTCACGACAACGGCATCCACCGGTACCGTATCACCCTGAATCAACTGCAGCTGATCGCCCGGTTGCACCTGCCGGACACTGATCCAGACCGGCAGGCCACCATCATCAATACGTCGAACCGCCTGGGGCAGGGTATCGCCCAATTGTTGATAGCTCTCATGAATGGCACGCCGCTGCCGTTGTTCAAGCCAGCGGCTGGTCAGAAGAAAGAACACAAACATGGCCGCGGAATCGAAATAGACATGTCGCCCACCGGTGGCCATCACCACCAGGCTCCCGCCCCAGGCGAGCAACAGAGCCAATGCGATAGGCACATCCATGGTGAGTCTCGCGCGCCTCAGGCCAAGCCAGGCTCCCTGAAAAAATGGCCAGCCCGCATAGAACACCACCGGCGTAGCCACCAACAGGCTGGCGATGCGAAAGACCCATTCATACACCGCGTCCTTGCCATCGAAAGCTCCGATGTAAAGTGCGGTGGCGTACATCATGGCCTGCATGGCACCCAAACCTGCCAGGGCCAGTCGGCCTACCAGCTGGCGCTGTTCGCGTTTTTGCTGTTGGGTTTGCGAAGGGTCTCCTGGCAGGGTGACGGTATAGCCGAGGCGAAGCACCCGCTCAGCGGTGGCTTCGGCATCCGCCTTGCCATCGAAATCCACCAACAGAGTCATTCCGGCCAGGTTGACCGACACCGCAGTTACACCGGGCTGTTCACGAACGGCTTTCTCGATGAGCCAGCTACAGGCAGCACAGGTCAGGCCACCCAGCTGTAACTTGAGACGCTGCCCGCCAGGAATATCGCTGATGTGCGGAGCCACCAGTTCCGGAACGCGGAACAGTGCGCGGTTGAGGGCCGTACGGGTTTCATCCGGCACAGGCGCTTCGCTTTCCCTGACGCTGTAATAATCATCCAGCCCAAGACCGTAGATGGTTTCTATGGCTGCTGCACATCCAGGACAGCACGCATCACGCGCGCCTTCTGGGGTGCGCGCCTCAAACGCTCCGGATGGAGCAGGGTTGCCACAGTGCCAGCAGGAGTCGGTCATGAAGCCGGTACGGCTCCCAGGTGCAGATTGTCACTATCGGTGAAGATGGTCTGGTACAAACGCCAGTGATTCCCCTCAGCAGTCACGGTGACATTGCGACGACCATCCTGGGGTAGAACACCGTCCCCGCGGTACTGATTGTCTTCCAGGTTAACCAGCTCAATCACCACATCCCGGTCTGCCAGCGTGGGATGACGCATGGCCACCTTGATGGAAGAGGGCATGGGAATCGCGGTATCGGCCAGCAGGCGAGCCTGCACCCCGGCACCCACCTGTGACAGTTCAAGGCGAATACCCAGTCTTGCCGCCAGCTGCTCCTGTTCTGCAGAACGGTTGATGGCCTTGCCTTCCTTGTACCACTCATCCACCACCGGGTCGTCGGCGTTCACAATGGCGATATAGAGGGTGATCAGGCCGGCAACCACCGCAGTGGCAGGCAGCAGGATCGCCATCCAAAGGAAAGGATGGCGATACCAGGCCTTTTCATCACCGTCCAGGTGCGATGAATCGTGATTCATGGCGCTTCTCCAGATCAGGGTCATCCAGCGATCTGACAGTGAACCAGATAGTGGAGGAGGGGACTTCATTCACATAAGGATCGTAACTGACCGTGACGGGCAGATTCAGTGTCTGGCCGCCCTGCAGCGTGAAGGTTTTGTTGGTTTCCATACTCAAACCTTCCGGGCCATCCAGAATCAGCTCATAACGCTGTGCCTGTTGGCTCTTGTTGAGAATCACCAACCGGTAAATATTCTCGATGTTGCCCGCGCTGGTGGTGCGATACAGCTGGTTGCGATCGCGCAGCACATCCACCTGCAGTGGCACCCGGCCATACAGGCTGGCCATGAACAGAGTGCCCATCACCAGTAACGCCGCCCCGTATCCGATCAGGCGAGGCCGAATAACGCTGGAAGGCTTGTGCTCCAGCGCATTTTCCGTGGTGTAGCGAATCAGGCCACGGGGTTTATTGATGTGATCCATTACATCGTCGCAGGCATCAATACAGGCGGCACAGGTAATGCACTCATATTGCAGGCCGTCACGGATATCGATGCCAGTGGGGCAGACCTGGACGCACATGCCACAGTCGATACAGTCACCTAAAGGATTCTCCGTATCGGCCTGTTTTTTCTTGGCACCTTTGCCGCGAGGTTCGCCTCTTTCCTCGTCGTAGGACACGATCAAGGTGTTGCGGTCGAACATCACACTCTGGAAGCGGGCATAGGGACACATGTACAGGCACACCTGCTCACGCATAAAGCCGGCATTGCCATAGGTGGCCACGGTGAAGAAGCCTACCCAGAACAATTCCCAGCCCCCCCAGCCAAATGTCAGGATCCGGGCAGACAAATCGGTAATCGGCGAGAAATAGCCAACGAACGTCAGGCCGGTGAGAAATGCCAATAGCAGCCAAAGCACATGCTTGGAACCACGGCGCAGGATCTTGCTGGCTGTCCAGGGTGCCGCATCCATCTTCAGGCGGCTATGCCGATCACCCTCCAGCCAGTGCTCAATCCACTGAAAAAAACGGGTCCAGGTGGTTTGCGGGCACACATAACCGCAGTACACACGCCCCGCCAGTACGGTAAAGAAGAACAAGGCAAAGGCGGCAATGATCAACGACCAGGAAAGGAACAGAAAGTCCTGCGGCCAGAAGGTCATGCCGAAGATACGAAATTGCCGACCAGGCAGATCAAACAACACGGCCTGCTGGCCATCCCAGCGCAGCCACGGCAACAACAGGTAAACACCCATCGTGCTGAGGATGGTGATGTTGCGAATGGTCTGAAAGCGTCCAGACGTGGCCTTGACCTGGATCCGTTCCCGCTTGCTATAGAGACTGACGGCACCGTCGGGGCTGGCGTCGTTGACCTCGATGCGACGAGGGTCTGACATGGCTGACCTCCAAGGACGTGATATCTAACAATTCTGCCGCAGTGCAGCCTCGCTGGCACTGCGGCAGATTGTCCTACCTGCGCTATTGCTGAGCAGGTTGTGAGAGGCTGTACACGTAGGAGGCGATTACGTGAATCCGCTCCGGAGAGAGCAGGGATTCGTGCGCGGGCATGTTACCGCTACGCCCCTGGCGGAGGGTGTGTTCAATATCCTCAATCCTGGGACCGTAGAGCCAAACGGCATCGGTCAGGTTCGGCGCTCCCAACATCTGGTTACCCTTGCCATCCGGGCCATGGCAGGCCGCACACATCATGAACTTGGGCTTGGCACGCTCAATGGCAGCAGACTTGGCCGCATCCTTGGCAAGATCCGGACGGCTCAGGCTCTGTACATAAATCGCCATATCCCGCACCGCTTCGTCAGTGTTACCAATCGCTGCCGCCATGGGGGGCATCATGCCCTTGCGGCCAGCAGTAATACTGGTGACGATCTGGGCCGGCTCTCCGCCATATAGCCAGTCATCATCCGCCAGATTCGGGTACCCCTTGGCTCCGCGGGCATCTGAACCGTGGCAAATGGCACAGTTGTTGGCAAACAGTCGGCCACCTACCGCCAGCGCTTCTGGATAATTGATCAGTTCTTCAACAGGGACCTGGGCATACTGATCAAACAGCGGACCGGTCTGGCGCTCCATCAAGGAAACTTCACTGTCGTACTGGTTGGCACTGGTCCAGCCCAGGACACCTTCAAACTTGCCCAGCCCCGGGTACAAAGCCAGATAGACACAGGCAAAAATCAGCGTGCCGATGAACAACCCCAGCCACCAGCGGGGCAGGGGAGAGTTGCGCTCGACGATGCCGTCAAAGCTATGGCCAGTGGTTTCCTTTGCTGCCTCCTCCGGGGAGATCTGCTTGTTCCACAGCAGCAAACCGGCACAACCCAGCAGGTTGATGGCAACAATCACGATAATGAACCAACTCCAGAAATCGCTCATTGCTCACCCCCTTGGTGATTGCGATCTTTTTCCATTGCAATCTCACCCAGCTTTTCATAATCCTGCTTGCGGCTGGGGCGATACACCCAGCCCACCATGACGATGAACGTCACGAAGAACACCAGTGTCAACAAGGCGTGGTAGCTCATTGGATGGCCTCCTTGCGTTCCTGACCCAGCGACAGCAGGTAGGCAACCAGGGCATCTTCTTCAGTGGCATCAGCCCACTCGCCTTCAATCTTGGCCATTTGCTGGTTCAGGTCATCTTCGCTGTAAGGTACGCCGAACATGTCCTTGAACACCCGCAACTTGCGCTCGGTGTGCTTCCAGTTCACCGGCGTGGTTTCCAGCCAGGGGTAGGCGGGCATGTTGGATTCAGGCACCACCTGACGAGGATCGCGAAGGTGCTCGCGATGCCACTGTTCGGTAATCGGACGGATGCCGACACGGGCCAGATCCGGGCCAGTCCGCTTGGAGCCCCACAGGAACGGGTGCTCCCAGACATCTTCACCGGCCACAGAGTAGGCACCGTAACGCTCGGTTTCTGCTCGTAGCGGGCGCACCATCTGGGTGTGACACACATGACAGCCTTCACGGATATAAATATCCCGGCCTTCCATTTCCAGCGCGGTATAGGGGCGCAGGGTTTCCAGCGGTTCGGTTGTGGCTTTCTGCCAGAACAGCGGCACAATCTCTGCCAGGCCACCAAAACTTACCGCGATCAACGTCAGCACGATCATGAGGCCGACATTTTTTTCCACTCTTTCATGGGCATTGGACATGTCGTTCTCCTCAGGCAGCCTGCATCACATTGTCGGCACCGCTCACATCGCGGCTGCCACGAATGGTCTTGTAGACGTTGACCGCCATCAGCACCATGCCCGCCAGGAAGATAACCCCGCCCAGCAGACGAATCACATAGAACGGATGACGCTCAACCAGTTCCTGAACGAAGTTATAGGTGAGGGTGCCGTCAGTATTCACCGCACGCCACATCAGGCCCTGCATGATGCCGGACACCCACATGGACGCGATGTAGAGCACGGTGCCGATGGTGCTCAGCCAGAAATGGGTGTTGATCCAGCTGATCGAGTACATCTGCTTGCGCTCGAACAGGCGCGGAATCATCACATAGATGGCACCAATGGTGATCATTGCCACCCAGCCCAGCGCGCCGGAATGCACGTGGCCAATGGTCCAGTCGGTATTATGGCTGAGTGCGTTCACCGTCTTGATTGACATCATCGGGCCTTCGAAAGTGCTCATGCCATAGAAGGACAGAGCCACGATCATGAACCGGATGATCGGATCGGTGCGCAGTTTGTGCCAGGCACCAGACAGGGTCATCATCCCGTTGATCATGCCACCCCAGCTGGGCGCCAGCAGAACAATAGAGAACACCATGCCCACTGATTGAGCCCAGTCAGGCAGGGAAGAGTAGTGCAGGTGATGCGGGCCAGCCCACATGTACACGGCAATCAGCGCCCAGAAATGCACAATGGACAACCGGTAGGAATACACCGGACGCTGGGCCTGGACCGGAATGTAGTAGTACATCATCCCGAGGAAGCCAGCAGTCAGGAAAAAGCCCACTGCGTTATGGCCGTACCACCACTGCACCATGGCATCGATGGCGCCAGAGTAGACCGAGTAGGACTTCATGGCGGAAACCGGAATTTCCAGGTTGTTCACCACGTGCAGCAGCGCGATCGCAATGATAAAGGCACCGTAGAACCAGTTGGCCACGTAAATATGGGGCTGCTTGCGACGCGCGATGGTGGCAAAGAACACAATGGCGTAAGCCACCCACACGAGGGTAATCAGGATATCAATGGGCCATTCCAGCTCGGCATATTCCTTGGCGCTGGTGAAACCCAGCGGCAGAGAAATGGCCGCGGCCACGATGACCGCCTGCCAGCCCCAGAAGGTAAAGGCGGCGAGCTTGGGGAAAGCCAGTACGGCGTTACAGGTACGCTGCACCACATAGTAAGACGTGCCCATCAGCGCGCAGCCACCAAAAGCGAAAATAACCGCATTGGTGTGCAGCGGTCGCAGGCGACCAAATGTGAGCCAGGGAATTTCAAAATTCAGGGCAGGCCAGGCCAACTGAGCGGCAATGATGACGCCGACCAGCATCCCGACAATACCCCACACCACCGACATGATGGTGAATTGCCGGACAACCCTGTAGTTGTAGGGCGGCGAAGCAACAGCGTTTTCCATGTGCGTTTCCTTCCGGTTGATTCTGCCCGCGACTCTAGCAGGCACGTCACTGGCTCTTTTTGATACAGATCAAGGGTTTCTGTGAGCTGTTCGTACCTTGATCGTTATAGGGCGCTCTCCCTGATTGCCGAAGTTATCAGGGGCATATGAACATATCGCTATACTATTTAGCTATAAGCCAAATAGCGACAACAAACCCGCAGGTTTCATGTGGACAAATTGTCCCAGCCAACTGATTACCGGCGGAAGCCTTACATTAGGCTGATACCAAACGAACGTACGACCAGTGCAAAGACCAAAAAGCAGACAATCGTCAGAAGAACGGCGCCAGCCATGGCGAGCCAGAAGCCCCAGCGACTGATCATCATCGGAAATAGAGCAAACATCGGCAGCGTCGGGATCACGTACCAGAAGGTGTACCAGGCATGATTGGCGATCTTGTCCTGCGGCTGGTTATCCATATACAGCCAGAACATGGCGAGCAAAGTGACCATGGGCAGTGACGCGATCAAGGCTCCAGCACGATCGCTGTGCCTGGCAATTTCAGAAACAGCCACAACGATGGCCGCCGTGATGAGGTACTTGAGATAAAGAGGCATAAGACGCCTTGGCCAATCCTTGGTATGAACTGATAGTGCCATAGACTGTGCAGGAGACAAGGGTGAGGATGAAAATCTGCCTCACCACTACCACATATACAACCATGCATAATGTATATTATGTTAAATTGAGTATTCCCATGAATATCAGCAGATCCACAGGATGCTTATGCGATTCATCCTCACCCAGGATGGCCCCGAGGTGTGTTCCGGGCCAAGTCTGGTTTTGTCCTCTTTGAGTACAGCAACCGCAAGGTGTCCCCCCTTCGCCCGACGGTCTTTCACTCCTCATCGAAGGACTCATAGAACTCCACCAGACTATCAATCAACGTTCTGACTGCGGGCAACACGCCCCGCCGAGATGGAAACACCACATGGATAATATCCCGGTGAAGCGCCCAGTGAGGCAGCACGCGCACCAATTCGCCTCTTTCCAGCTGTTGCTGCACGGTGAGGATAGGAAGCTGGACCACGCCAACGCCTGCCATTGCCGCGCGGCGCAGGGCAATCATGTCCGTAGTGACATATCGTGGTTGGTGAAACACACTGATCTGGCTGCCATCCTCCCCTCTCAGTTCCCAGCGAAAGTCAGGGCGCGGTGAGCCCAGTCCAAGACTGGGCCACTGTTCCAGGTCGCTGGGGTGACATGGCATGCCAAAGGCTTCTACCAGATCAGGGCTGGCTACCAGTGCCACGCCCCGATCCGACAACACCCGCAACCTCAAATCACTGTCTTTCAGAGGTGGCGGACGAACCCGAATGGCCACATCGACCCCTTCATTGATCAGATCCACCCTGCGATTGGTGGCCTCCAGATGGATGGTGATATGGGGGTGCTGCCGCATGAAGTCAGCCAGAAACGGGCCGATATGGACATGAAGCAAGGTGATGGGACAGGTTAACCGGATCACCCCGCGAGGTTCTGCCCTCACGGTATCAATGGCTTGCTGAGCGGATTCCGCTTCAACGAGCATGGCGGTGCAATGATCGTAGTACTGCCCACCAATGTCGGTTAACGAGAATTGACGGCTCGATCTGTTTAGTAGCCGTACCCCCAGCCGGTCCTCCAGCGCGGAGATTCGCCGGCTCAATTTCGATTTCGGGACCCCGATGGCCCTCCCAGCCGGTGCAAATCCGCCATGCTCCACCACTTTGGCGAAATAGTAGAGGTCATTAAGGTCTTCCATTCATCGTTCCATAATTGCAACGCTGCATTGCAATATTGCCATCTACTCGCCCTAACGTTCCAGTAATAACATCTGCTTCGAACGGATCAGGAGCGAGATCATGAAAAAAATCCTCGGCGTGTACTCCGCACCCCAGCCCCACTGGGTAGGCGACGGTTTCCCTGTTCGCTCCCTGTTTTCCTATGAAAGCCATGGCCGCCAGCTAAGTCCTTTTCTGTTACTGGACTACGCGGGCCCTGCCCGTTTCCCTCCTGCCACCAAGCCGCGGGGTGTAGGCGAGCACCCCCACAGGGGCTTTGAAACCGTCACGATTGTGTATCAGGGCGAGGTTGCTCACCGGGATTCCACCGGCCAGGGCGGCGTGATTGGGCCCGGCGATGTGCAATGGATGACAGCAGGTTCAGGGATTCTCCATGAAGAGTTCCACTCCCCTGCGTTCACCTATCAGGGCGGGCATCTCGAGATGATCCAGTTGTGGGTGAACTTACCCGCCGCTGACAAGATGACGGCCCCGGGTTACCAGGCCATCACCGACAGCCAGATCCCGGCCATCCCACTGGATGATGGCAACGGGGCTATCCGTGTCATCGCGGGCCAATACCAGGGCCAAACAGGCCCGGCCAGCACCTACTCCCCCATGTGGGTCTGGGATCTCTCGTTGGCGGCTCATGCCAATGTGGTGATTGAGGTCCCCGACGGCTGGAACACGGCTGTGATTGGTCGTCATGGTAGTGCGCGTATCAATGAACATGCACCGGTAGGCGCCGGCCAGATGGCGGTGCTCGCGGCGCAGGGCAAACAGGTACAGATTCAAACCGAATCAGAAAGTGAGCTATTGCTGATCGCGGGTGAGCCCCTTAATGAGCCCGTGGTGGGTTATGGCCCGTTCGTGATGAATACCCAGGAGGAAATCCGCCAGGCGATTCGCGATTTCCAGCAGGGAGAATTCGGACAAATGCCATCTTGAGGTTTCACTAACGGGCAGCATTCGCTGCCCCAAGACTACCGGGAGAAATACCATGGGTAAGCAATACAACCGACTCGACAAGGACAATGCAGCGGTACTGCTGGTCGATCACCAGGCTGGCTTGTTGTCACTGGTTCGCGATATTGATCCGGACAAGTTCAAGAACAACGTGTTGGCACTGGCAGACCTGGCCAAGTACTTCAATTTGCCCACGATTCTTACTACAAGTTTTGAAACCGGACCCAATGGACCGCTGGTGCCCGAGCTCAAAGCCATGTTTCCTGATGCGCCCTACATTGCCCGTCCCGGCCAGATCAATGCCTGGGACAACGAGGATTTTGTGGCCGCGGTCAAAGCTACAGGCAAGAAACAGCTGATCATTGCGGGTGTGGTGACTGAAGTCTGTGTTGCCTTCCCTGCCCTGTCGGCACTGGAAGAAGACTTCGAAGTCTTCATTGTCACGGACGCATCAGGCACCTTTAACGCCATGACCCGCGATGCGGCATGGGATCGCATGACCAGTGCCGGTGCGCAACTGATGACCTGGTTCGGCACCGCCTGTGAGCTTCATCGTGATTGGCGTAACGATATTGAGGGGCTGGGCAACCTGTTCTCCAACCATATTCCGGATTACCGTAATCTGATTACCAGTTACAGCACCCTCACTGAAGGGCAGTGATTCTGGAGGCCCCGCCAGGCGGGGCCAACCACCATGACAATGAGCCTCCACAAGGAGTGACCATGCAATCCCCTCCCCTGGGTTTATTCCGCCCCAAAGGCAGTCATGCGGAACACAAGGTGTCTTTCTCCGAATTGTTCTTTGACCTGGTCTTTGTTTATGCCATTACCCAAAGCGCGCACCTGCTGATCGCTCACTTTACACCTTATGGTGTGTTTCAGGGGCTACTGGTGGTGCTGGCGGTGTGGTGGGTTTGGGTATTCACTACCTGGGTCACGAACTGGCTGGATCCGGAAACCGTGCCGGTTCGGCTGATGCTCTTTGTATTGATGTTGTTGGGCATGGGGTTGGCCATTGCCATACCGCAGGCATTCGGCAAGCACGGATTATTGTTTGCCCTGTGCTACGTAACCATGCAGATCGGACGCACCGTTTTTATCTGCCTGTGCAGCCGTAAGCATCGGCCTGAATTGCACCGCGGGTTTGTGCGCATGACGATCTGGTTTTGCGCCTCTGCAACGCTCTGGATTACTGGCGCGCTACAGGATGGTGCCCTCCGGACGATCCTGTGGTCACTCGCGATTCTGATTGAATATGCCTCCGCTTCGCTGTCTTTTGCCGTCCCCGGTTTGGGTCGATCTGACAGCAAGGATTGGGATATATCGGGTCCACATATGGCGGAGCGCTGTGGTCTACTGTTGATTATTGCGTTGGGCGAATCCCTGCTGGTAACAGGTAACACCTTTTCCGGCACCCATTGGGACGCGGCCACCATTACGACGTTCTTGAGTGCTTTCGTCACCACCGTCGCCATGTGGTGGCTCTACTTTAGTCTCAGTGCGGAACGCGCCAGTGACGTCATCGCGGAAAGTGATAATAGAGGTCACCTTGGGCGTCTGGTTTACACCTATGTGCATCTGCTGCTGATTATCGCCATTGTGCTGGTTGCGGTGGCGGATGAGTTTGTCCTCGCCCATCCCCATGGGCATACCAGTATCGCCACTATGGTGGCGATGATTGGCGGCACAGCCTTGTACCTTGTAGCCAACATTCTGTTCAAATGGCTGGTTTTCAGGGGACATCCACTCTCCCATTACATCGGCCTGGGGTTACTCGCCGCACTCTGCGTTGCCGCCTTTTTTCTCCCTCCCAGTATGGTGGCACTGGCGACCACCTTGATTCTTGTCATTGTGGCGATTCAGGAAACGGTGGTGGTGATGGGCAAAAAAGCGCACTAGAACTGTTGTGTTTTTGTTAGCCCAGCCAGCCATGGCCGGAAATGTTTATCAAGGAGCCTCTTTGGTCCCTGCAATTCTAGCGTCAGCTGTCTATATTTCACGCAATCTGCAACCTAACGCTGACCGAACAATAACGACACCAGGCATCCTACTGATCATCATGACGGATAATGACGCGATCTACTCGCTCCTCCCTATCCATGCGGGGCTGATGAGACATCTGAGCCTTGGCTTGAATGAGCTGGGTGTCGATGTGGATGCACTGTTGGCGAAAGAAGGGCTTTCAGCGGATACCTGGCTGGAAGGCAAGCAGGATGTTCCTGCGCTGGTGATTGAAAAGTTACTCGACCATTGCCTTGAGCACACCGGAAATGAACTGCTTGGCTTCCATCTGGCGCAGTGTGTCAAACCAGAGGGGTTTGGCGTGTTGGGCTACATTCGGCAAGCCTGTCAAAACCTGCATGATTTTATCCTGGTGTGTATCCGCTACGAGCATCTGATCAGTGGGTTCGGCAAAACGCGACTGATCAAACAGCCCGACTGCTGCCTTCTATCCTGGTCTGCACGTACCCTGAATCCCATTTTTGAGCGTCATGCCACGGAGTTCATGCTGACGGCCTTCAACACAACACGAAGTCTACTTCACAACCCGCGCAAGCCTTGGCTCAAGGAAGTCCGTTTCCGACACGCGGCTCCGCTTTCCCTGAATGCTCGAAGAGAGCTAGAGGCTCATTTTGAGTGCAGGGTAAGGTTTAACCAACAGGAAAGCGCGCTGGTGCTAGCGCCCGATGCCCTAAATCAGCCCTTTCTTTATGCTGATCCAGCACTGGTTGATTCATTGAAACAGCATGCGCAATCTCTTGAGGCATCAAAACATGAAGGAGACTTTTATTATCGTGCTCACCGAATGATGAGAGAGTTGATCATTTCACAATCGGCCAGCAAAGAGAACCTGGCCACCGGACTCGGGATTAGCACTCGGCATCTACATCGACTTTTGGCAAAGGAACACATCAACTACCGCGGCATGCAGGAGCAGGCTCAGCTAACGATTGCCATTGAGATGCTAACCGGCAGCTCCCAAACCATTGAAACCATTGGTGTGGCACTTGGATATACCGAAAGTCAGTCATTTATCCGATGGTTCAAAAAACAAACAGGGATGACCCCCAACCGCTACCGGGAAAGCGCACAATCTCGAACGCTATGACGAAAAGGTTACTTATGAACTGGGCTCAGAAAACTGTACTTGTCACCGGCGGTGGCAGCGGTATTGGCAAAGAAATCACACGGCTAATGATCAATCGCGGCGCTCATGTCATCGTAGCAACGCTTCTTGATGAGGAAATCCAGGCGCTGAAGCAGGACTTACCTCAAGGCAGAGGAACGCTGACAGGCATCGCCATTGATCTGACGTCGGATAATGCCATAGCAGGATTGATGAACACGCTGGAGGCGCGTTCCCTTGTTCCAACTGTTCTCGTCAATAATGCCGGTTCTGGCTTGCTCGGTGCCCATAAAGACCTGGACAGAGAGAAAATGCGCAAAGTACTGGATCTGAATATCCAGGTACTCACAGAAATGTGCAGCGTATTTGCGGAAAAGCTGATCAACCGCAATCTGGGTGGCAGTATTCTTAACGTGGCGTCTATCGGGGCCTTTGTTCCGGTTCCTCACCTGGCGGCTTATACGGCAAGCAAACATTATGTGCTGTCGTTCACCCACTCCCTCGCCCATGAACTGGCGCCGTACGGTATTCATGTGGGGGCATTATGCCCTGGGATTACACGCACGAAAATCTATGACAGCATGGGGCTCAAGACAGAGAAGCAGAGTAAAGGATCTATCAGTGATCATATCGATGCCTTTGCCATGGACGCCGATAAAGTCGCGCTCTGCGCAATCCATGCCATTGAGACGAACAAGAGGTTGGCTCTTCCCGGGATTAACCGTGCAGCTCCCCTATTTCGTCTGCTCCCACCTCGATTTACGTCATGGGTGTTGTACAAATTCGTTGGGGACCGAGCGGTGAGTTAACCGCTCGCAGCCACAGCGTGAAGAGAATCACGCATTGCAATGCAGGCATGATGTGACCAGGTTGGGGGCGATGCTTTGCTTTAAGACAGGGAGTAAGGGGTCCAACTGGTACCAAGCGCTCTGAGAATTCATGAGGGGAACCGCTTCACCCACCTATACTCACGATGCTTGCACCATTACGGCTGCGTCTTCTGCTCCCTGAACTCAGACGGAGACACGCCAAACCAGTGGCGAAAGCGTCTTTGAAAAGAGCGCACATCCGAGAATCCGAGCTCAACTGCCGCGTCGCGGATGGTGGTGTCAGTACGCAACACCATTTCGCTAGCGCGTTTAGAGCGAATGCCGTCGACCAGTTGCTGCCAGGTAAACCCCTCGTCCGCAAGCCGTCGATCCAGCGTGCGCACCGACATATTCAGCCGGTCGGCCGCCAGTTCTCTTCTCAGCAATCCCCGACGCATCAGGTCCATGACCAGCAACCGGACTTGAGTAAGCCAGATACTGGCATCCCGGGTCTGTTTCAGTTGCGACCTTGCCACTTCTTCAGCTAGGTTAGCGCCATCAACGCAGACAGCACTGAGAGGCACATTCAGGACGTCCTGCCCAATCTGTCCTGCCGTAATCTCCTTACCAAAGGCCACTGGACACAGAAAGAACGCTTCAAGCTGATCTTTCGCGTCCGGCGACACCGGGTGGTGTGCCAGCGCCAAGTTGATCAAAGGGAGGTCATGCCGGGCAAGGAAGTAGCGCATGATGCTGACCAGCATCGCGGCGCCGCCTTCAGTGGCGTGGCGTAGCACTACTGGATTCCGGTACGCTTGAATGAATTCAATCCTCAGGTCATTACCCATTGCCGACAGAACCAGTCCCGCTGTATTACCAGTGATAAGCTCCTGATAGCGCACACAAGTTTCTATCGCTTGGCGGATGGTCATGGACCCAAAAATTAATGAAGGGAAGACCCCTAATGCCATAGGGCTCACATGCAAACCGCAATGAAACCCCAGCATTTCATCGCCACTTTCTATTGCCAGTTCAAGGATGAAATCTTCAAATTTTTTCGTCGGGGTATGCGCAAGTGGCTGCAGTGCATCAGGACTGAGCCCAACACCATGAAGGATCTCTCGCGAAGGTAATCCCATCTGCTCCGACCCATGGTAGAACTGGGATACGGCGATGCCTGTCACATAAAGCTCTTCATCCACAAGTCACTCTCTCCCATACACTTCCCTATGATTATGGCCTAATCAAATACTGGAGCAAGCAAGGCAATATCCGGATCATTGGGCTGCAACCGCCTCAAAACCATCATCTGAGTTTTGCAACGCCGGCGGCTCCACTCCTCGGGCTTCGAGCCAGTCCAGGGTGTCCTGCCATACGTGCTCCTTTGCATCATCGTGCAAGGCACAATGAGACATACCGTCGTACAGCCTGAACGTCACGTCAGTGCTACCCGTATCAGTAAGCAAGCGCTCGGCTCCGTTTGGCGATACCAGATAATCCTGGCCGCCTTGCAGGACGATCAGCGGCAAGGTGATCTTTTCCATGTTCCGTCGAATATAGGCTGACATCTTCTGCAGATTGGTCACATAACTCGCTGCAAGCGCAGAGTGCGTCATATTTTCTTCTTCCGAAATCTGTGTTCTTAGCGATTCATCAAAGATGGCCTTGCGCCAGATCCAGCGCTCGAACGCGCGCCAGTTCATGGGTAACATCGGAAAATTCGGGGCAACACGGCCTGTCAATCCAGCCGTCCACACAAGGGCATTACCCATGCTGTCCGGAATCCGGAAAGGCAATATTTTGAGGTTCACATACACCGGTGGAGCATTCAGGATGAGCCCCGCCAGATCATCTTCGCCTTGAATACCCGCTTGAAGCGCGATTCCCGCTCCCAGCGATTCCCCTTGAAGGTAGATTCGGCTCTCGGGATACTTTGATCTGACTTCCGCGATGGCATGCTTCAAATCACCGAGGTAGCTGAACTCATCGGCAGAAAATCCACGTCGTCCAAACCCCTGCGACTGCCCCCAGCCTCGCATATCGTAGGCAAACATGGCGTAGCCATTATCAACAAGGTACTCCCCCCAGAAGGCATACACTCCTGAGTGGGCTGCCGTCCCGTGCAGCAATAAAATCACGGCTTTTGGCTCGGAAGATTCAGGTTGCCACCATTGCCCGAACAAGGTCAGGCCGTCGTCGGTTTGAAGCAGTGTCGAATCGGTGACTCCGGGATAAATGCTATACGCATCGCGAAGGGGGCTCTGAGCTGGCTGCGAGGCACATCCAAACATCTGTAAAAGCACAACCAGGAGAAAAATGGTCTGATGTACTTTTGATGCAGGCCCGGTTGGCGTTCTCATCATTATTATTCTCTCGCTTATTCTTGACCTTCATTTGCGGTGCTTGCTACCGCAGCCTGAGACTAATCAAGAAGAGCCGCCAGGTCAGCAACATGAGACGAGCGGGAGAATAATCTGACACTATTTGCCGCCACCTTGTCTCGAATGGCCATAGAGATACGCTCAGGGTGGATGAAAGCAACAGTTGAAGGGCACCTCAGGGTTGGCCTTCTTAGTGCTTTCAAGAATAAGTGCATAGCAACCAAGTACTTTCCTTGTGAAACGTTCATGAGGATGTTCTCGCCGAGTGGTCCCTCTGTTTCCACAACACAAACAAAGCCGGAAACACCAGCAACACCATCAAAAGTGCAGTCAAGGTACCCCCCACCATGGGCGTGGCGATTCGTTTCATCACATCGGCACCAGCGCCATCACTGAACATGACTGGGACCAGTGAGATCATGAGTGTCAGGCTGGTCATCAGCATGGGTCGGATACGCTGTGCGGCGCCCTGTGCGACCGCTTCGCTTAGCCATTCCCCGTTTGATTCAGGCATCCGCTCTTTGGCCTGCTCAAGGGCGCTATCGAGATAATGCAGCATCAGCAAGCCCATCTCGGCCGCGAGCCCGGCCATGGCGATCATTCCCACCCACACTGCCACGCTCAATTTGTAATCAAGAAGGTATAACAACCAGAATGCGCCTATCAGCGCGAATGGCATCGCACTGAGTACAAACAAGGTGTCACTGAGTCGACCGCGATGCATATACAGAAGCAGAAACACGGCTAGCAACGTGCCCGGAACCACCCACAGCAACCGCGCTTTGGCACGCTCGAAGTACTGAAATTGCCCTGCCCAGCTCAGCCGGTAACCGCTCGGCAAGGTTACCTTGTCCGCAACCACGGCCTTGGCTTGTGCCACATAGTCCGGCACGTCCACTGTATTTTTCAGATCCACAAATACGAAACCAACCAGCTGCCCATCCTCGTTACGGATCATTGGCGCACCGGTACGGAAAACGATGTCGGCCACTTCAGTGATTGGAATGGTAGCTCCGGTCACTGTCGGGATCAGTAAACGCTCGAGGTCCGCCACCGATTCCCGGTAGCTGCGGTCATAACGTACCTGGACACGGTAGCGCTCTCGCCCCTCCACCGTCTCAGTGGCGGTCATTCCGCCCATGGCAACCATGAGGATATCTTCCACGTCCTGCACATTCAGCCCATAGCGCGCGGCCGCCTTGCGATCGATATCGAAATCAATGAAGTAGCCTCCAGTGAGTCGTTCCGCAAAGGCGCTGCGCGTCTCAGCCGCAGTACGAGGGTCATCCAGCAGTGCCTTCTCGATGGCCACAGCAGTAGCCTCGATATCATCCAGCTGATCTCCAAACACCTTGATGCCCAGGGTGCTGCGAATGCCTGTCGCGAGCATTTCGGTACGGGTCTGAATGGGCATCCACCAGATATTCGGCATGCCGGGATAACGCAGCTTCTCATCCATTTCGGCAATCAGTTCATCCCAACCTATTCCCTCACGCCACTGGGTACGTGGCTTGAGAGTGATCACCGTTTCGACCATGGACAGCGGTGCGGGATCGGTGGCACTGGTAGACCTCCCTATCTTGCCGAACACGCGCTCCACTTCCGGGAAGGACTTTAGCTGCTGGTCCATACTTTGCAGTACCTTGCCGGCTTCTGTGATCGACATGCCGGGCAAGGCGGTAGGCATGTACAGGATGCTGCCCTCGTTCAGCGGCGGCATGAATTCACTACCCAGCTGACGTGCCACCGGGAGCGTGAGTAGCAACGCCGCGACAGCCAAACCAACCACCGGCCAGCGCCATTGAATACAGTAACGAATCGCCGGCAAAAAGAAGGCCACAAGAGCCCGGTTAACCGGATTGCTCTCGGAGCGAATTCGGCCTCTTATCAACAGTACTGCCAGGGCGGGTATCAGGGTTACGGCCAATATCGCAGCAAAGGCCATGCTGTAGGTCTTGGTATATGCCAGCGGAGAGAAGAGTCGGCCTTCAGTAGCCTGAAGGGAAAACACCGGAACGAAAGACAGGGTAATGATCAACAACGAAAAAAAGATACTGGGCCCCACATCCTGCATCGCTGCGATGATAAGCGCCCTTCGCTTCTCCCCTCTTTCTTGCGCGCCCAGCTTCTTGTGGATGTTATCCACCATCACCACCGCAGCGTCGACCATGGCCCCAATCGCGACAGCGATCCCCCCCAGCGACATGATGTTGGCGGTCAGCCCCTGCTGATAAAGTGGAATAAAGGCCAGCAGGATAGCAATGGGCAAGGTGATACAAGCGACCAGTGCCGAGCGTATATGCAGCAGGAAAGCGAAGATCACCAACGCCACAACAATCATTTCTTCAATGAGGGTATGCCTGAGCGTATCAATTGCCCGCAAGATCAAGTCAGAGCGGTCGTAAGTGGTGACAATTTCCACTCCCTCAGGCAGCCCTGGCTGGACTTCCTGAAGCCGTTTTTTGACCCGCTCAATGACCGACAGTGCATTCTCGCCATAACGCATGACCACGATGCCACCTACGGTCTGCCCTTCCCCATCGAGCTCGGCCAGCCCTCGCTGCATGGCAGGCCCGAGGCTAATGTGGGCAACCTGATCCAGGTGAATTGGAATACGTTGTGAATCCACACCGATCACAACATCGCGTAAATCCTCTGTGGATTTCAGGTATCCCCGGCCTCGAATGAAGTGTTCATGGCCAGCGATTTCCAGTACCCGCCCTCCCACATCGTTGTTTGAGCGGCGAATGGCTTCCACCACCTTGCTGAGGGGAATGTCGAAGCTGGCCAGGCGATCCGGGTCTACATTAACGTGATACTCCTTTTCAAAACCGCCCACCGACGCCACTTCCGCCACGCCCTCCACAGCGGTGAGCCAGTAGCGCAACTTGAAATCCTGCAGGGCACGCAGTTCTGACAAATCATGCTTGCCGCTTTTATCAACCAGGGCGTACTGGAATACCCAACCCACTCCGGTAGCATCCGGGCCCAGCCTTGGGGTGACGCCTTCAGGCAGCTGCTGGCTAGCGGTGTTCAGGTACTCCAGTACCCGCGAGCGGGCCCAGTAAATATCCGTGCCGTCTTCAAAAATGACATAGACAAAGCTGAGACCCATAAAACTCTGGCCACGCACGAAACGCACATCAGGGACGCCCAACAAGGCAGTGGTGAGTGGGTAGGTGATCTGGTCTTCAACCAAATCCGGACTTCGACCGTCCCACTCGGTGAGTACAATGACCTGCGCATCGGATAGATCCGGTATCGCATCCAGCGGGACTTGCACCAGACTTCGCCAACCCCAAATGGAGGCCAGCAATACGAGCACAAGGGTAATGCCCGGATTGTTGGCACATTGAGCAATGAGGCGGGCAATCATACTCGGCGGTGGAGACGGATTCTGTGGATTCACCATTGATCCACCCCCGTTTTCAGTTTGCTTTCGGAGGCGATCAGGAAGGTTCCGGCGGTGACGATGGCATCCCCCTCTTCCAGGCCGTGACGAATCACAATGCGATCGCCGACACGGTAACCTGTGCGTACCCTAACCGGTTTCAGTCGCCCGTCTCCCAGGTCCTTGAAGACGATGCGCTTGTCACCGGACACCAGCAGCGCATCTTCCGGCACCACCACTTGCTCGCCGAGGGGAAGCAACAGATCCACCTGCGCAAACTGGCCTTCCTGGTAGCTACCGCTTTCATTATCCAGCGCCAGGCGCACCCGCGCCGTACGGGTATCTCGCTGCAGAAACGGATCGATATGGGCAACGGTAGCGGTGATCGTGCCTTGGCCGCCGATACGGACATGTGCCTGCTGGCCTACTGCCAACAGCGGCAAGTCCTGCTCATAGGCAAACGCTTCTACCCACAGCGTCGACATATCCGCCAGGCGCAGCAGTGTTTCTCCCCGCTTGATGGCGGAACCTGACACCATGTTCTTCTCAATCACCACGCCAGAAGCCGGAGCCAGGATCGGAAAATAGTCCTGTGCCTTGCCCTGCTTCGCCAGCCATTCCAGTTGCTGGCGGGTCACGCCGGATCGCAGCAACCGCTGGCGGGCCGCCGATAGCAACCGGGCATTACCGCTACGCCGTGCGCGTAGATAGTCTTCCTGAAGGGTCAAAAGCTCGGGACTGTAGACGGTAAACAGCGGCTCCCCCTGTGAGATTGCCTGCCCTTCATCAGTGACATTAACCTCACCAATCCAGGCGTCGAACCGCAGGCTGATATCGGTTAACCGGCTTTCGTCATAGGCAAGCTGCCCCTGCAAACGTATCGGCAGGGACACGACTTCGCGTTTGACCGTATCGGTCCTGACGCCGATGGCCTGACGACGGCCTTCCTCAACGCGAATGCTGCCGCTGTTGATTTCCTCACGGGTGACCGGCACCAGATCCATGCCACAAATGGGACAGGTGCCCGGCGTGGCCGATTTCACCGAGGGGTGCATTGAACAGGTGTGATAAGCCACATCTCCCGCAGGCGTGGCCGTGACCAGCCGAAGCCCTTTTCGGCCGGTGGCCATATCGAAAGTCAGATCCACATGGTTTTCGCCCTGGGCGATATCCACCGCCAAAGGCCATTCCCCGGCCATGGCCAGCTCGAAGCTACCGGCGTAATGTCCCGGAGACACTTCAGTAATGTCTGCCGCAGCATACATGGGAGGCATGGCACCCATGGCCGGCATTTCCCCTACCGCCCTTACCCTTGCGCCACTAAGCGGCTGGCCGTTCTTGTCACGAACCAGAATCTGTAACTGGTTTTCGCCCACCACCGGCTTGCCGGGTGTCACGGTAACGGCAACCAGATAGGGGCCGGCACGGGTAAAATCGTCTTCGCTTATGGCCTGACTGTCAGGCTCAGCAGAACTCCACCACCAGAGCAACAGGGCCAGCCCCACAACCGCTATCTCAACGACCAAAATCGTACGCTTATTCATGGTGGCCACCATTCTCGATGTGGTTTTTGGATTGCCAATCGGATACGAAAACCAGGCCTGCGGCGGCTGTAAGCTGGGCAAAACCGGTACGTTGCTGGTAGTCCGCCTGGGCCTGGTGTTCCTGGGTGATCAGCAATTGCCGTTGGGCAGTGAGAATGCTCTGAAAATCCGCCTCCCCGCTGCGAAAAGCATCCCGGCTGGTCGCCAGATTTTCGCGGGCCAGCGGCATCAGCTCGTTGGCATAGAGTTGCAAGCGCTTGCCGGCTTCCCGGTAATGGCTGGCCGCCTGGGCCAGCTGCTCCCGGATGGCCAGCAGACGGTCACGTTGCTCCCAGTCCAGCGCCTGCTGGTCAGCGCGAAGGGCCTCCTCCTGGCGGCTTCGCCCGCCCTGATCCAGAGGAAGATTGATGCCAACGCCTACCACCCAGCGCTGGTCGTCGTTCATCCACAGGCTGTTGTAGCGGGTCATCAGGGAAAAATTCGGATAGCGCTGTTTCCTGATCCGCTCCAGCTCATGCTGTTTCTGTGATTGCTCCGCTTGTAACGCACGAATTTGCGGCTGCTGTTCCAGCATGGATAACCGCTCGGCTAGCTGCCCATCGGTAATCGTCGGGACCTGATCCTTCTCCAGATCCACAAACACCGTTTCAGCCGGCAAATTCAACGTTTGCCGAATGTGACTGTTGTCCCGCTCCAGCGCAGCTTGCAATTGGATGGCGTTCTCCATGAGCAGGTGCCGCTCATGCTGTGCCTGCAGCAACGCCGAGCGGCTGGCCGTACCGCTTGCATAGCGGTCTTCCAGAGTGCCGATCAACAGCTGCCAGAGTCTCTGGTTTTCCCGGTTGATAGCCAGCCGCTGTCGGCGATATTCCCGGCGCGCCAGCGCCAACCGCAGCTGCCGGGCCAGTTCTACCTGATGGTGAGCGGTCAAGGCCTGAATACTGGCAGTCCGGTCATCGGCCAGTTGGCGATCCAGGTTCAGTGTGCCGGGCCAGGGCAAGGGCTGGCTGAGCTCGACGATATAACCATCGTCGAGTTGATCATTCCCAAAGGTGTTGGGCGCGACACTGACAGACAAGCGGAGATCGTCCAGGCGACCACTGGCTTCGCTTCGGTACTGCGCTGCCTGCTGCCGGGCCGAGAATGCCTGTTGCGTGAGGTTGCAGGTCAGGGCTTGCTTCACCACGCCCTCGGTGGTGGTCGCCAGTTTTACACAGGCCTCGTCTGCCCAGCCGGGCGAGGCAATAACGAGGCCGGCAAGCAGTAGCCACCACCGGGCAAACGGTACGGAAAAAGGGTGTTGCATGGATTGACTCCCAATCCTGACAGGTCGGCACCGAAAGGTTACAAGAAGGCGCCAGCCAAGCCGGTTAAACTCGATTCATCGGGGGAATGCGGTCGCGGTCATTGAGCACGCGAGGAGGAGTCAATCAAACGCGTAGGCGACGGGTTTCAAGCCATGTAAGAGAGCCCGGGTCACCGGGTTTGTCGCGAAAATCGGCAAGGCCAGAGGAGGCTGCAGTCGGTTCAGGGAGTAGACTCAGCGATACCAGCACGAAGGCCAGCAACGCCTCCGGATGATCCGGCAACAGACGAACCTGGAGGATAGAGGCACTGTCATCGTCGCTGCCCTTCAGAGAAAGTGTGCTTTCCAGATCACAGCAACCCCCGTCATCTGCCAGCATGACACCCTCACCATCCGGCATGATCATCTCTTCACAGCAGCAATCAGAGGCCAGCCCACGATGGGATTCCACCATCTGACAAGCAAAAACCGTCTGCACCTGGAACAGGAGGCCCAGAAGGAGCAGATTGATCAGGAGGCTTTTGCCGTTTTTGCTAGGCGACATCATCGTTGTAACAGCGAAGGAGAATGGTTATAGCGTATAGCGAAGCCCCAATAAGCGCAATTTCATCCAAGCCTTCAATCCCAATCAAAGGGCCTCATACCCTCAAGATCAAGCTCTTCTCGGTCGAGTGCAGCCAGCCGCGCTCAAGTCGCTGTGACCGATTATGCCGATGCATTGGATGGGCGTTGATGCTTCACAGTTCGGATGCCCGACGACACTGTAGTCACCATAAAACGGGCGGCACGCACTGCCGCCCACTGCCTTCTACTACTGTTCAACGTCATGACCGAGACACACGCTCCTGGTACTTTCTCGTTTGTTCATTATCCGGCGCGATTCGTTCCTGCGCCCCAACGGCTCTCTTGATCCAGTTACCCAGCTTTTCTGGAAGAGCCTGTTCGATAGTGCCAACCGGGAAGAGCCATTTTGGCATGGTGACCTCAGGATGACCGTGCCGACAGGATGCAACCACTTCATCCGCAATTTCGGAAGGCTTCGCCTTTGGAATCCCGCGAATATTCATGCCTGCGGTGAGCTCTGTCTCGACGGCTGATGGCATAACGGTGGTGATCGTTACCCCTGAACCGGCAATTTCAGCTCGCACAGATCGAGACAGCCCTGCCACCGCAAACTTGCTTGCGGTATAAACCGAAGCCCCCGAGCATGTCATCTTCCCGGCCATTGAAGAGACATTCACAATATGACCATAACTGCGCGCCAGCATTTCGGGGAGCACCAGTCGCATGCCGTTGATTACCCCACCGGTATTGATGGCCATCTCCCGATGTAAAGCTGCAAGATCCAGTTTGACAAACTCACCTGTACGCATGATCCCCGCATTGTTAACCAGCAGATCGATGGGGCCCATTTTGCGGGCTTCGGTCAAAAAGTTCTCAAAGGATTCAGGGTCTGCCACATCAAGTTTGACAGCCTTTGCTCCCGACAGAGTCTTCGCCACAGCCTGTGCTGCATCCAGGTCAATATCACCAATTATGACAATGGCCCCGCGTTCCGCCAGTAACCTTGCCGTAGCCTCACCGATCCCCCTGCCGCCGCCCGTAACACAGGCAACGGCACCATTCAGCGTGATGGACATAAAGGTTTTCTCCTCAACGCTGGTAGGGATAACGAACAGCGAAATACCCTACGATGTCCCATCCGTACTTCCCTTTGTAGAGAACACGGCCGAGGAAAACGTCGGGCACCATTTCCACGATTTCATCGCGCACTTTGGGAAGAATCAGAGGGTTCTTAAACGCGGGTTCGTCATAGGTAATCGCGCGCACCTTCAAATGCGGCGCGACAGGAGAGCGATCGATACGGTGATGGAAATCAAAACCTAACAACTCGTCGCCCTGCTTTTTCAGCTTGTAATGCGGCATCACAATCCTGGTTGGAATGGTTGCTGAACGGGTGATCCTGTTGTAGCCGGTACCCGTTTCAGGGTTGAAGGTTTTGCCTGTCCATCCCATTCCACCCAAAAACTGCCCAACAAGGACAGCACCATTGATGGTTCTCATCAGTGCAGAACCGTGCAAGTTCATCACCATGCCTTCCGTATCGCCATTTGGCGCTTCAGCCTCACCGTTACCTTCCGCAAACAACATGGGCAGGCGGTAAAACTGGCTGGGTTCCTGTAGCTCCTTGAGAAATTCCCAGGCAGCTTGCTTGCCTGCTTCCGGCCTTTTGGTGGTCAACTCCCGTAGTTCCTTCAGTCGTTCCTGGTCAGAAGTGGGGGCGGGAATAGCGGATGCCTGATCTAACGTCACTTGCATGGTTGCTCCTTGTTCTTGATAAGTGTCTTAGAAACACATTATTGGTACAGTGCTGTACCAATAATAGAATTCACCTTGCAAAACCGTCAAGACTGGCTTGTCTGATTTTTATGCTGCTATCATAAGCATCTGAACTAAAAGGGAATTTTAATGAGCGCGCCCCCAACACGTCCGTTTCAGGGCCAGACAGCAGAGAATCGAGTCAAGACTCGACGCAAACAGCTGCTGGATCAGGCTTATCTGATTATCGCCAATGAGGGATGGAGAAAACTCTCCATCCAGAAGCTGTGTGCCGATGCCGGACTCAACAAGCGCTACTTTTATGAGAGCTTTGATAGTCTGGACGCATTAGCTGCGGCCTTGATCGATACGTTGGCCGAAGATCTCATCCATATTGGCCAAAGCGCGGCCCTTTCAGGTTGGCAAGAAGGGATGGAAACACTCCCGCTGGCCCGTCATGTGCTGGACCGCTGTATTGGCTGGATGGTCGAGGAACCTGCACGCGCCCGTCTGCTTTTCTCTTCAGCCTCTGAAAACCCGGAAGCGTTGCTTCAGCGCAAAATGATTATTCGCAAAATGGCCCAAGTCCTCTCTGCTTTCAGTATCCAGTACCACGGCGCGGGTCAGCCACTGCCCATTGCCCATGTGGGCTCCGCGCTCCTGATTGGCGGCACCCTCGAGGCAGTAATGACCTGGCTGGATGACGATGTTGAGGTGTCAAAGGAAGAATTTGTCGAAGATATTGCCAGCTTCTGGGTGGCCGTTGGCGACAGCGCTGTGGCCCTGGCGCGGAGTCGAGGTATCACGCCGCAGCCATAGCAACTACTTCCTCAAACTCTCGTGCATCTCGCTCTAATGCAGCAGATCCTGACACTGATTTTCTGGATTGCTCATTGGTGTGGACAGCCTTAGGCTTTTTGACTGGATAGACACGATGACCAGGAGCGACATCATGAGTCAGGAACAACAGCAAACCCAGTGGATGATTTACGGTGCCAATGGTTATACCGGCGAGTTGATTGCCCGTGAGGCGGTGAAGCGCGGCCTGACTCCCCTGCTCGCCGGCCGCAGTCTCAACAAAGTGACGCCGCTGGCTAAAGAACTGGGACTCAAGGCCGTTGGGTTTAGTCTCGATGATGTGGCCACGGCGTCACAACAGATTCAGGGCATGTCGCTGGTGCTCAATTGTGCCGGCCCCTTTTCTGCTACTGCCGAACCGATGATGAAGGCGTGCATAGCAGCCTCCGCGCACTACCTGGACATTACCGGCGAGATTGCCGTGTTCGAACTGGCGCAGTCACTGGACGACCAGGCCCGCTCTGCCGGCATTGTGCTGTGCCCGGGTGTCGGTTTCGATGTGATTCCCACGGACTGTGTGGCGGCTTCCCTTAAAGCCGCCCTGCCCGATGCGACCCATCTTGCACTGGGCTTTGATTCACGCTCCGGTTTCTCGCCAGGTACCGCCAAGACTTCAGTGGAAGGCCTTGCCCAGGGAGGCAAGGTTCGCCGTGATGGCAAGATCGTCACCGTTCCCCTCGCCTATGAAGTACGTAATATCGATTTCGGCGACGGCGCCAAGGATGCCATGACCATCCCCTGGGGTGATGTCTCCACGGCTTACCACAGCACGGGCATTCCCAATATCGAGGTCTTTATTCCAGGCTCACCACGCATGATCAACGGCGCGAAGCGCGCCAACTACATCCGCCCTATTCTTGGTTTCAACTGGGTTCAGAAGCTGATCAAGGCCCGCATTGAGAAAACCGTAACCGGCCCCGACGAAGCGACTCGCGCCCGCATGCCGACGTTTGTCTGGGGCGAAGCCACCAATGCCCGTGGCGAGAAGAAAACCGCCCGTATCCGAACGGCCAATGGCTACAGCCTGACCATCACCGGATCACTGGCAGTGGTGGAGCACCTGATTAGCAACACTACCACCGGTGGCGCCTATACACCGTCAAAACTGGTAGGAGCGGATCTTGTCAGCCGACTGCCTGAATCCAGCGAGCTGGTTATCAGCTGAATCCGGCATTGGCCAAACCCACAAGGACGTTAAAAAAAGGAAGCATCATGAAAAAAGTCACCTGGACACCCGAAGACATGCCCGCCCTGGACGACAAGATCGTGGTGATTACAGGTGCCAACAGCGGGCTGGGGCTGGAATCAGCTCGGTTGATGGCAGCAAGGGGCGCCCAGATCATCATGGCCTGCCGCTCACAAGAAAAAGCGTCAGCTGCGAAACAGGACATTCTCGATCAGGTACCAGACGCCAAACTCGACATCATGGCGCTGGACCTGGCCAGTCAGAAATCCATTCAATTGTTTGCCGCGCGTTTCAAGCAAAGCTACCCACGGCTGGATATCCTGATGAATAACGCCGGCCTGATGGCGCCGCCACTGTCACACACGGAAGATGGCTTTGAGATGCAGTTTGGCACCAACCACCTGGGCCACTTTGCACTGACGGGGCTGTTGCTCGACCACCTGGAGAAGGCAGACGCACCACGCATCATCACGGTCTCCAGCGTTGCCCACAACGTCGGCAATATCTATTTCGATAATCTCAATGCCGAGAAACGGTATTCCCGCTGGTTCTTCTACGGCCAAAGCAAACTGGCCAACCTGGTGTTCGCCCGTGACTTGCACCGACGATTAAAGGCTGCAGGCTCAAAAATACAGTCGTTTGCCGTGCATCCCGGGTATTCCGATACCAATCTGCAATCCACCAGCGGCGTGAATATCTTTAATCGCTTCTTCGCCCAGCCACAGCACATGGGCTGCTACCCCAGCCTTTATGCAGCCACCTCAGATGAGGTGAGGTCTGGTGAATATTATGGTCCCAACGGCCACTTCGAGCTGGGGGGCTATCCCGCCAAGGCCCGAGTACGCAAGCGCGCCCAAAAAGCCAGGCTGTCTCAAAAACTGTGGAAGGTATCTGAAGAGATGACCGGAGTGGCGTATCTCAGTGGCCTCTGAGCAAGGGACATGCAAGTGACTTAACGGGGCCCTGAGGCCCCGTTTTTCCTAGTTACGATTTTCGTGCAGGAACCGATAAGTGAAATTCAGCTGTACCCGCGGCACTTCCGCACGCTCCCCTGCCTGATTGTCACGCATACCGTAGGACGTCTCCGCGCCATAACTCAGTCGCGGAGTGTGCTGATAGACCAGAGAAAGAGTGCCGTAGCGGCTGCGACGCATGGCGTCATCGGGCAGCCGATCATCGGATTCGATGTCGATCTGACCTGCCACCGATGCCAGGGTCCAGTCCTTGGCTACCTGCCATTCGGCGCCGAGGTAGCCGCCAGTGGTTTCCAGCGCTTCCAGGCCATCTACAAAGACATATCCATCCATGCCTCCATCACCAAACCCGGACAAGTCATTGTAGTAATGCGCAAAGCCTTTGCCCGCACTGGCGCTGGCCAGCAGACGGAGTGATTGACCTGCATTGATGGCACCACTCAGAACGGCGCCGCCAGCCTGCGCAAACTGCTGGTCACCGTTAGCAAGTTCGACCCCGATCTCGCGGGAAACCATGCCCAGGCGGGCATGACCAAAGGAAAGACTCTGCTGCCAGCCAACAATCACATCCGGCCGACGACCCGCAGCGGAACTGTTGTTCTGGGGGTCATAGATCTCGCTGTTGGGATCTTCGATGGCGACAAAGAGGTTATCGCCCTGCCAGCTGACACCAGCCTGACGGGCAAAGATGGCGCTATTTGGACCCTGCGCATCCAGGGTCAGCGGCCAGGCAGCACCATCCAACAACTTGGTGTAGCCATAACCCGCCTGGAAGCCACCACGTTTGTAGTAGAAATCCCGGACACGCAGCTCGTAACTATCAATGCTGCCAAACAGGTCAGCGGCAAACACCACGTGGGGGCCGGACTCGTCCCCTACCCGCACGCCCAGCTGGCTGTTCTTGCCATGGAGGACAAAGTTCTGTTGCTCGTTGTCGCGCATGGGGATCGTACTGGGAATGAGCAATTCATCGAGGCCCGCGTTGCGATCGTCATAAATGGCGTCAACGCTGACCTTGCCAAACACCGCAAGACGAGGGAGGGACAGAGAGCGAGCCGGTTCGCCGGCGATTTCTGCCTTGAGAGAGTCGATCTGATCCTGAAGACGACGGATGTCGGCCTGGGTATTGTCTGCCAGTGCCGGGGTGGACACGCACGCCACCGCTAATGCCGCCATCCAGAAGGTGGATTGCACCCTGGACATTGCATTCTCCTGAAATCTGCCGGATTACGGCAGGAATCTACCAAGTGCTCCGCTATCCCTGGTGTGTCGTTATTGGTTGCCTTGTGGGCGTTTATTCATGCCTGCGGAGCGCGAAAGGCGCGCACTATAATGATGCAGAGGTATACAGGCCATGGGAGAATGCGAACAAGGTTCAAAAGCAGCTATAAAGACGACGGATGGAGTGCAAATTCACGCATTTAAAGGCACTGACAAGACCGGGCGATCTGATTGCGTCGCATTGCGTGACAACAAGAGCATTTGTGGGCAGCGCAGGGGTGAGCTGGAGAAGCGCATCAAACAAACACTGGGAATTGCATCAGTACCCCGCCCTGTACTGACGGCGAAGCGGTGAAGCTGGGACAAAGGAGCTGAGGTAATCTGCCAAACGCAAAAGACCGGGCAGATGCCCGGTCTTCTGGTTTTCGTGGCCGGCATCAAGCAACCGGCCTTAAAGTTAAAATCATTTACTCAAATACCGCATGGCCTTTTCCAGACCTTCCAGCGTCAGCGGGAACATATTGTGTTCCACCAGCTGCTTGATCCACTGGGTGGACGTGGTCATCTGCCAGGCGCGTTGTGGTTCCGGGTTCAGCCACACCACCTTTTCAAAGGTCTCCATGATGCGCTGGAACCAGACTGCACCTGCCTCATCATTCCAGTGCTCAACGCTACCGCCCACGGAATTTACCTCATAGGGACTCATGGCAGCATCACCCACAAAAATCACTTTGTAGTCACTGCCATACTTGTGAAGCACATCCCAAGTGGACAGCTTTTCGTCCCAGCGGCGGCGATTATCCTTCCACACATATTCGTAAACGAAGTTATGGAAGTAGAAATACTCCATGTGCTTGAACTCGACCCGGGCAGCCGAGAACAGCTCTTCACAGATCTTGATGAACGGATCCATGGACCCGCCCACATCAAAGAACAGCAGCACCTTGGCGCGGTTTTCCTGCTCACGACGCATTTTGATATCAAGCAGGCCGGCATTGGCCGCAGTGGATCGAATGGTGTCGTCCAGATCCAGTTCTTCCTGGTTACTGGTACGGGCAAACTTGCGAAGCCGGCGCAGCGCCAGCTTGATGTTGCGGGTGCCCAGTTCGACGGAGTCATCCAGATTGCGGAATTCGCGCTTTTCCCAGACCTTGACCGCCTTCTTGTTACGCGAGGGCCCGGTCATGCGCACGCCTTCAGGGTTGGCTCCATGGCCACCAAACGGACTGGTACCGCCGGTACCTACCCATTTATTACCGCCCTGGTGGCGCTTTTGCTGCTCTTCAAGACGCTTGCGGAGCTCATCGAGAATTTTCTCGAGGCTGCCAAGCCCCTGCAGTTTCTCGAAGTCTTCCTGGCTCAGGTTCTTCTCGAGTTCCTTGCGCAGCCACTCGTCCGGTATCACTTTGCTGAGCCAGTCAGGCTCAAGGGACTCCAGACCTTCAAAATAGCTGGCAAATGCCTGGTCAAAACGGTCGTAGAATTTCTCATCCTTGACCATCACGGCGCGGCTGAGCATGTAGAACTCATCCACTGAACCAAAGGCCACATGGGCCTGCAGTGCGTTGCAGAGATCGAGCAACTCACGCAGGCTCACCGGAACACGGAAACGTCTCAGGCTTTCAAAAAAACCAATCAGCATGGATTAATCAGCTTTCGCGACGGTTCATGAAGGCAAGACGTTCCAACAACTGAACGTCAGACTCGTTCTTCACCAGTGCACCATAAAGCGGCGGAATGGCACTCTTGGTATCACGATTGCGAAGAATATCCTCAGGAATATCATCGGCCATCAAGAGCTTCAGCCAGTCAATCAACTCGCTGGTGGAAGGTTTCTTCTTCAGTCCGGGCACCTTGCGCAGGTCGAAGAAGATTTGCAGGGCCTCAGTGACCAGGTTCTTCTTGATCTCGGGGTAATGCACATCAACGATGGCCTGCATGGTCTGTGCATCAGGGAAGTTGATGTAATGGAAGAAGCAGCGACGAAGGAAGGCGTCCGGCAGCTCTTTCTCATTATTGGAAGTGATGATCACGATGGGACGCTGCTTAGCTTTGATCAGCTCACCCGTCTCGTAGACGAAGAACTCCATGCGATCCAGCTCCTGGAGCAGATCGTTGGGGAACTCGATATCCGCCTTGTCGATTTCGTCGATCAGCAGTACCACCTGGCCTTCGTGGGTAAACGCTTCCCACAGCTTGCCTTTCTTCAGGTAGTTAGCCACATCCTCCACGCCTTCTGCCCCCAGCTGGGAATCACGAAGACGGGAAACAGCATCGTACTCGTAAAGGCCTTGCTGGGCCTTGGTAGTGGACTTCACGTTCCAGGAAAGCAGCGGCAAACCAAGGGACTCCGCCACCTGCTCAGCCAGCAAGGTCTTGCCAGTACCCGGCTCACCCTTGATCAGAAGGGGGCGCTTCAACGCGATGGCTGCATTCACCGCCATTTTAAGATCGTCAGTGGCGACGTATTGGTCAGTACCCTGAAACTGCATGAATTTCTCCACTCTTGCGTGCAATCCGAGACAGGGTGCCACTCTAACAATCTGTATCAGGGCCGCAAAGGGCCGTTTGAGCCAAGGAAACAGTGATTTACGTCAGCACTGTGCCATAATCCGCGCCATGAACCTGTTACTCCTCACCCCGGAACAACATCTTGGCAATGACCGCTGGCTGCTCAGCGACCGTCAGGCCAACCATGTGCTAAAGGTGCTGAAGCTCATCGAGGGAGATCAGGTCAGGGCTGGCATTTTTCAGGGCGGGATGGGAATAGCCCACATAGAGTCCATTAATAACAACAGGATAGAAGTTCTATTTAAAGTAGAACATCAATCCCCCTCACCTCTTGGGCTCTCTGTTCTTCTTGCCCTGCCCCGCCCCAAGATGCTCAAACGCATTCTCATCGACGCCACCAGCCTGGGCATCAAGCAGATCGTCTTGATCAACAGCTGGAAAGTGGACAAGAGCTACTGGCAGACCCCGAACCTCAAGGCCGAATTACTCCACGAAAAGATGCTGCTGGGGCTCGAACAGGCTAGAGATACGACGCTGCCAACGCTCACCCTGGCACCCCGCTTTCGCCCCTTTGTAGAAGACGAGCTGGATGGTTGGGCCGGAAACAGCCAGCGAATTCTGGCTCACCCAGGCAATTACCCGGTCATGCCCCACAGCCTCACAGGCCCTGTGACATTGGCCATCGGACCTGAAGGTGGCTGGACGGATTATGAAATCGAGATGCTCGGCAAGCAGGGATTCCAGTGTCACAGCTTTGGCTCGCGCATTCTGCGCGTGGAGACTGCCCTTCCCGCTCTTGTCGGCCGTCTGATGCAGCTACCCTGAAGCAACAGGCTATGGCGCTCACCTGATAGCTTACGTAGGATTTCGACGGGTTTTGTGTGCGATGAATCAGCATGAATAAAAAAGGGAGCGTTGTGCGCTCCCTTTTTATTCATCTCTTGCTGGTCGGCTAGCGCCGATACGGACCACGGCGGGCCTTGCGCGGCGGTTTGCTGCCACGCTGGTGACGCAGGCGGGCACGACCATAAAGCCCTGTGTACTTCTTGCCTTTCAGCTCTACGCGATCGATCAGGCCTTGAATCTGCTCCGGATCCAGCTCCATCCAGCGTCCCTGACGCAATTGCGGCGGCAGACGAAGGTCACCAAAACGGATCCGCATCAGACGGGCCACATCCAGATCCTGGGACTGGAACAAACGGCGCACTTCACGGTACTTGCCGCCCACCAGGGTGACCTTGTACCAGTGGTTGGCGCCCTCTTCCGCACCACCGGCGTCATCAATGCTTTCGAACTTGGAAACGCCATCCTCGAGCAGTACACCATCGAGCATGGCCTGACGCTTCTCCGGAGTCAGCTCACCGCGAACGCGCACCGCGTACTCACGGACAAAGCCATTGGAGGGGTGCATAAGGCGATGCGCCAGCTCACCGTCAGTGGTAAACAACAGCATGCCAGTGGTGCTGATATCGAGACGGCCCACCTGAACCCAGCGCAGTCCATTCAACCGAGGGAGGTTATCGAACACCGTGGGGCGACCCTCAGGATCATTACGCGAGCACACCTCGCCCGGAGGCTTGTGGTACATGATCACGCGCTGCACGATGTCTTCTTCAGCCTTCACTTTAATGGTCCTGCCGTCTACTCGAATCAAATCTTCAGGGCCAACCCGGTCACCCAGGGTAGCGATGTTGCCGTTAACTGATACCCGACCTGCTTCAATCCAGGTTTCCAGCTCACGACGAGAGCCCAGCCCGGCACGGGCCAGAACCTTTTGTAACTTTTCAGTTTCAGTCATGACGATTGGGACCGTCCTCAGTATTGCCAGCCTCCGCGGCTGTCACATCAGCGACAGGTTCATCGCTGGTCTCATTGCTTTCACCTTGCTCTTCCACGTCCTGATCCGCGTCCGCTGATGCCTCTGGTTCATCTTCAGCGGCTGGCACCGGCTTACGACGGAATTCCTGTTCGAAACTGGCCAGCACGGCATCCACATTATCCATGCTCATCAGGTCTGTTTCGTCCATATCCGGTTCTTGCTCAAGTCCCGGGAAGCTTTCCTGGTCACTGGGCAGACGGGCCTCGTGCTCCTCTTCCAGCAAGCCGTTGCTGTCTTCACCCACCGGTGCTTCATCGTGATCTCCGGGTGCCGCATTGACCGGCGGCACATCCGTGAGTTCAAGCTCTTCATTGACCTTGTCCAGATCACGAATCTCAGACAGTGGCGGCAGGTCTTCCAGGCTCTTCAGGTCGAAATAATCCAGAAACTGGCGCGTGGTCGCGAACATGGCGGGTCTTCCCGGCACATCGCGATGGCCGACCACCCTCACCCAGTTTCTCTCCAGCAAGCTTTTCACGATATGGGAGCTTACTGAAACACCACGAATTTCTTCGATTTCACCACGCGTAATGGGCTGGCGGTAGGCAATCAGCGCCAGGGTTTCGAGAATGGCGCGGCTGTAGCGCGGGGGTTTTTCCTGCCACAACCGGCTAACCCAGGGGCCCAGTTCCGGGCGCGCCTGGAAGCGAAACCCGGAGGCCACTTCACGCAGGTAGATGCCTCGCTCTTCATAATCCGCAGCCAGAGATTCCAGATGTTTTGCCAATTCCGGCTTGGTCGGCTGATCCTCTTCATCAAAGAGCATCAGCATGGCGTCACGATCCAGTGGCGCCTCGGCCACCAGAATCGCGGCTTCAATAATTCTCTTGATCTTGTCAGCGTCCACGCTTACCCCTCGGTACCGTCATGGGCGTCAATCTCCGTTTCCGGCTCGTCCTCAAGCTCCAGCTGAGCGAGAACATCCGATTCTTCCAATACCAGTGTCTTGGCTTTTACATGTATGGGGGCAAAGGGGGCGGTCTGAACCAGCTCGATCAGGGAACCCTTGACCAGCTCCAGCACCGCCAGAAAACTCACCACCACGCCCAGTTTGCCTTCTTCCGGGTTGAACAACTCAATGAAGGGGACAAACTCCCGCCCCTTGAGCTTGTCGAGAACATTGGCCATTCGCTCACGGGTAGACAATTTTTCCCGTGACACCTGATGACTCTCAAACATGTCAGCACGGTGCATGACTTCCTTGAGCGCCAACAGCAGCTCTCGCATGTCCACATCTGGCTGCGCTTTCTCGCGGCTGTACTCAGGGCGCTTGGCTGCGGCCAGAAACACATCCCGCTCCAGCCTCGGCAGCTGATCGATGTCCTCTGCCGCTTGCTTGAAGCGCTCGTATTCCTGCAAACGGCGGATGAGCTCGGCACGGGGATCTTCCCCTTCCTCTTCCTCATCTTCCTTCTGGCGCGGCAACAGCATGCGCGATTTGATCTCGCCCAACATGGCGGCCATCACCAGATATTCCGCTGCCAGTTCGAAGTTCATGGCCTTCATCAGCTCCACGTACTCCATGTACTGGGCCGTAATGGTAGCCACTGGCACATCCAGGATGTCCAGGTTTTGGCGCTTGATCAGGTACAGCAGAAGATCGAGAGGCCCTTCAAAGGCCTCAAGAAACACTTCCAGGGCATCCGGCGGAATATAAAGATCATCCGGCAGCTTGGTAATCGCCTTGCCATACACCAGCCCGAAAGGCATCTCCGCCTGTTGGGCGTGATGGCTTTCCTGGGAGACCTGGGTGGCCTGCGCTGTCGAATCTGCCGTTTCCGTCATATCCCTGCTCCGCGTTAGCGGTAGTTCAGCCCCATGCTGGAACGCACTTCTTCCAGAGTGGCACGTGCTGCTTCCCGGGCCTCTTCACAGCCCTCCGCCACAATGGTGCGCACCAGATCGGGGTTGCGCAAATGCTCTTCTGCGCGCTTGCGGATGGGCTCCAACTCTTCTTGTATGGCCTCGATGATGGGCTTCTTGCAATCCAGACAACCGATTCCGGCACTGGTGCAGCCCTCACGAACCCACTCACGGGTCGGTTCATCGGAATAGACCATATGGAACTGCCACACCGGACAGTTATCGGGGTTACCCGCATCGGTACGGCGCACCCGGGCAGGATCCGTGGGCATGCGACGAATCTTGCTGTCCACTTCGGCAGGCTCTTCACGCATGCTGATGAAGTTACCGTAGGATTTGGACATTTTTTGACCATCCAGGCCCGGCATCTTGGACGCTGGCGTGAGCAGCGCCTGAGGCTCCGGCAGGATTACCTTGCCGCCGCCCTCAAGATCACCCAGCAGGCGTTCCTTGTCGCCAAGCGTGATGTTCTGCTGGCTGTCGACCAGGGCACGGGCTGTCTCCAGCGCGGTTTCATCCCCTTTTTCCTGGTACTGGCGGCGATGGTCCACATAAATCTTCGCCTGCTTCTTGCCCATCTTCTTGATGGCTGCCTGCACCGCTTCTTCAAAGCCCGGCTCACGGCCGTACAGGTGATTGAAGCGTCGAGCGACTTCACGGGTCAGCTCAACGTGAGCGACCTGGTCTGCGCCCACTGGCACCTGACCAGCACGATAGGCGAGGATGTCTGCGGACTGCAGTAGCGGGTAACCCAGAAAACCGTAGGTGCTGAGATCCTTTTCCCGCAGCTTTTCCTGCTGATCCTTGTAGGTCGGCACCCGTTCCAGCCAGGACAGCGGCGTCATCATGGACAAGAGAAGGTGCAGTTCGGCGTGTTCCGGTACCTGGCTCTGAATGAAAAGGGTTGCAGAACCCGGGTTCACCCCGGCCGCCAACCAGTCAATCACAAGATCCCAGGCATGCTGTTCGATCTTTTGAGGATTTTCGTATTCCGTGGTCAGGCCGTGCCAGTCGGCCACAAAGAAGAAGCACTCGTACTCATGCTGCAGACGTACCCAATTCTTCAGGACGCCATGGTAATGCCCCAGATGAAGACTGCCGGTCGCACGCATGCCCGAAACAACGCGCTGGGAAGAAACCACGGAACTCAAAATCAACTCCTTATGCCTGATCCGTGCCAACACCCTGAGGGGGCGCCAGCAAAGCAAGCGATTATACGGTGAACAGGGGGATCAGGGACAGCATAAAGCCGCCCGGAATGACGCCACTGGTGAAAAGTTCAGCAGCCAATCAGAAAATACTGTCGATGGGGCCCGCGCCTTCCCGGATTACCTGAGGCCCCTCGCCGTCTACCAGCGAAATCACGGTGGTTTCCTGGACACCGCCAAATCCGCCGTCGATAACCAGATCAACCTGCCCCTGCAGGAAATCGCGCACATCCTGTGGATCTGTAAGTGGAAACTCATCATCAGGAAGGTGGCAGGTGGACGTCATGATGGGCTGGCCATGCTCAGCCAGAAGCGCCTGGCAGATGGCGTGATCAGGAACACGAATGCCGATCGTGCGTTTTTTGGGGTCCATTAGCCGGCGTGGCACTTCCGTAGTGCCATTGAGGATAAAGGTATACGCCCCGGGCGTATGAGCCTTGAGCAGCCGGTAATCGGGGTTGGCCACCTTGGCGTAAATTGCCAGGGCTGAAAGGTCCTCACACAACAACGTGAACTGGTGCTTCTTGTCCAGTCGACGCAGGCGGATCAAACGATCGAGGGCATTTTTTTCCCCGATACTGCAGCCCAGTGCATAGGTGGTATCCGTCGGATAGGCAATCAGTCCGCCCTTGCGCAGCACATCCACCGCCTGGCGAATCAGGCGGGGTTGCGGCGACTCTGGATGGATGTAGAGCACTTCGGTCATGCTGTCTTCACTATTCGATTGGCTACTGTTAACGATAAATCACTTTAGATAATCGTTATAATCAACTGTTTTTATTTGTTAAAGCTATTCCAAACCGGCGTCGATCCGGTTGGCAATGGCGGCAACCGCCCAAGCGCAAGCCATTTCTGCTCAGGGGAATGAAAGTCCGATCCCGCTGATACCTTCAGGTCGAAATGCTGCCAGCATTCGTTCAACAGCTCCTGCTGCTGACGGGTCAACCCCGGCATGGCCACCTCCAGTCCGTCACCGCCAAAGGTTTTAAAAGCACTGAGTAGCTGTCGCAATTTCTTGCGGGTCAGCCCATAGCCATGTGGGTGTGCCACCACCGCCTGCCCTCCGGCCGCATGGATATCGCTGATGGCCTCATCCATGCTGCACCAGGGGGTGGCCACAAAGGCTGACTGACCTTGCTTGAGGAAGCGATTAAAGGCGTGCCGCGCGTTGCGCACCCTGCCCGATTGCTCCAGGTGCCTGGCAAACCAGGGTCTGCCCGGCGCCGGACTGCCTGCCAACTCACAGGTTCGCTCATAGCTATTGGCCAACCCGGCTGCCTTGTCCAGACGACGACCGATTTCCTGGGCTCTTTTCACACGGGCCTGCTGCTGATTCTCAACCCGCTCGCACAGCTGGGCGCTCTCAATATTCAGACCGAGACCCAGAATATGGAACTCACGATTATCATGCCGCACAGAGAATTCGATGCCGTTGACGAGCTCAATTCCCCGCTCCGCAGCCGCCTCACGGGCCTCAGGCAATCCTGCCAGCGTGTCGTGATCCGTCAATGCCAGGGTGGTAACCCCATAGTCCGCTGCTCTGGCCACCAGATCCGCAGGCGACAGCGCACCGTCCGAGGCCAGACTGTGGCTATGCAGGTCAAAACACTGAGAATGCTGATTTTCCATGGAACCCGGCACCGTAAACAAGGTCGACAAGCTACCATATTGCAGGGTGAATTGCTGCGCCGATGTGGTTACCATCATGCGCTTGCGCTGCCCTTTTCCATTAACCGAGGTGAAATTCGTCCCGCATGACCGATTCAACCGAAACAGACCGTCCTAGCGCACCACCCGCAAAAAAAGAAAGCCTGCTAGCCAATCTGCTGCTGAACATCATTATCCCCACTCTGATTCTCAGCAAGCTGTCCAGTGATGAGTACCTGGGCACCAAGATGGCCATTGTGGTGGCGTTGGCATTTCCTTTTGCCTACGGGATCAAGGATCTGGTCAGCAGCCGCAAGGTTAATTTTTACTCCGCCCTGGGCATCATCAGCATCATGTTGACCGGCGGCATCGGCCTGCTGGAGCTGGACGCAGAGTACATGGCCATCAAAGAGGCCACCATTCCCGGTATTCTTGGGATCGCAACAGTGGGATCGCTGTATACCCGATGGCCCCTGGTACGCACCTTTGTCTACAACGACAAGATTTTTGTCACCGAGAAAATTGAGGCGGGACTGGCCTTCAAGGGCACTGAAGTTGAATTCGAGCGCACCCTGAAGTTCGCCTCCTGGATGATTGCAGGCTCCTTTTTTGTCTCATCCATACTCAATTATGTGCTTGCCAAGGTCATCCTCGAGAGCCCACCGGGCACCGTAGCATTCAACGAAGAACTCGCTAAAATGACGGCCCTGAGCTACCCGGTCATCGTGATCCCTTCCATGATCATCTTCGCTGCCGCGTTGTTTTATCTGATACGACGTCTGACCAGTCTGACTGGCCTGACCTTCGAAGAAATGCTGGAACACCACAAATAATCGTTATCTGAAAGGATTCTGCCATGCTGTACGCCATCATCAGCCAGGACGTTGCCGAGTCGCTACCCTTACGCAAGCAGGCACGGGCCGATCACCTTGCCCGCCTGGAAACGCTGCGTGATCAGGGTCGCCTGATTCTGGCTGGGCCTCATCCGGCCATTGATAGCGATGACCCCGGCGAAGCCGGGTTCACCGGTTCGCTGGTGGTCGCCGAGTTTGAATCTCTGGAAGCGGCCCAACGCTGGGCGGATGCCGATCCCTATATTGAAGCTGGCGTATACGCCCAGGTGATCGTGAAACCATTCAAGAAAGTGCTGCCCTGACCGCTGGCTTTTCGATTTTTTACAATGTCGGCAGCGCCAGCCACCTGAATTGTGATTATTGTTGCGCCGCAGCCAGCGCCACTGCTTTAGACTGCGCCGCTTGAAACAAGGAGTTACCCCCCATGCTCAAACGCATCTCGCTACTGTTGATCCTCGCTGCCTGCTGGGGCAACACCCACGCTGCAGCCGCCTGGGTGGATGACAGCATCTATGTTCCTGTTCGTGCGACACCCAGCCCTGGCGGCCGAATCGTTCACCGTGGCATAAAGAGCGGTACCCGAATCGAGTTTTTCGGCTTTGATGGGGATTGGGCCAAGATCCAGTACGGGGATATCGAAGGCTATATCGGCAAGCAGTACCTGAGTCAGTCGCCCACTGCTGCCATTCTGCTTGAGCGTGCTCGCAGTGAAAGCGAAGCAGCCAAAGCGGAAGCGGCCAAATTGCGTACCCAGCTGGCTGAAATCAAGGGGGAGCGCGATGCACTTTCCGAGCAGTCCAAATCATTGAAAGATACCCTTTCCTCACGTAGCGATGAGTTGGAACAACTGCAGGAAGTGGCCTCCGACCCGATCCGTCTTGATCAGGCGAACCGCCGGCTTAACGAAGAGCTGAGTCTGTTGCGTTCTGAACTGGATCAGGTGAAAGCAGAAAACGTCATGTTGCGAAGCAGTAATCGTTACCGCGAATGGCTTACCGGTCTTGCCATCCTGGCTGCCGGACTGGTCATCGGCCTGATCATGCGCTCCCGCTCCGGGCGTCGCCGCACAGGTGGCTGGGCCAACTAACGCTTCCTCGAGAGGGCTCCCGGGCAAGCAACAACGTACCCGGAAGCCCTAGTCATAGGGCAGGCCTGCCTGCACTTCCAGCCGCAGAACGATCCCCGAAATCCCCTTGTAGTTTTCCTCTCTCGGCCAGAACACATAGGGCTCGATTTCATAAAAGAACCAGGGCCGCCAGACACTGCGACGAAAGCGCACACTGGTCCTGATGGTCTTGATAGCAGAAACAGGGGCGGTAAAACCGTCAAACCCCACCGACGCCCCCACCCCGCTCTGTCTTCCGAGCCGGAAATAGACGCTGGCTGACTGGTTGAAGTACCAGTCGCGCTTCATCTCGTTGAACTCTTCACTTTTTTCCCATTCGCTGGCGAGGCGCACGGTTGAGCGTTGTGTAAAGGGGCGGTCAATCTCAAACAGGCTGTTGGCACCGAACCCGTCGGGATCTTCCCAATACACTTTCTCTGTGAAGCGAAACGTTGCCTTTTCGCTGATCGGGGTTGTCCAGCGGTAGCGGGCACGAAAGAAGGTGGTCAGCTCGGACCGGACACCCGCATCGAGATCGATGTCCATCCGCTCCGGCATATCCACCACCCAGCGCAGAGCCGCCCGGTAACCCGTGTTGTTCTGCCCCACTTCTTCCGGGCGGCTTGCCAGGTCATTACGCAGCTCATCGCTCGTGTCATCATCATTGCGGAACATCAAGCTGAGTTTGTGCTGCGCATTGGGCAGCTCGACCTTGGCGCGCACCTTGATTTCATCGTCGTTGCCACCGTATTCCTGAAAGCGGGAGGCGCTGATGATCCGCAGGTGGGTACCGGGCTCTTCCGTATAGATTTCATTAGGCCCAACAAAGAATCCGTCTACCCAGCGACTCGGGCCACAGACGGTGATCGACATCCAGTTGTGGGTCATATCCAACAGGCCACTCTTCCCCTTCTGCGCAATACAGGGGTGAGAGTCCTGCTCAACGGGCGTAGGCGACGGCGGCGTCGGCTCGGTGCTTTGTTGTGTTTCTGCATGCACCCCGGAAACCAGCCAGATCCCCGCAAAAAGCCAGAATAACTGGCAAAAGATCCTCTTCATGTTCACAGAATAGCTGCACGGTAAAGCGTTCTACCAACAGTTTTTGACCGAAACCGAATGGGACTTATGAACGGTCATTGGTTAGCATTCTCAAAGGCAATTGTACTAAGACAAGACTATGAACTACTGGCATAAAATTCGTGGCATAGCCGCCCTGATCGGCATTGTGCTCAACACCCTTATCCTCAGCCCCATCCTTTATGTATTTGTATTGCTGCGTCTGATATTCCGTTTCGAGAAGGCTCAGGTGTCCCTCTCGAAGGTGCTGGTCTTCATCGCTGAAACCTGGATTGCCATCAATAACGGCATTGTTGCTCTCACCAGCCAGATCAACTGGACCGTGTCAGGCATGGACAGACTCGATCGTGACCAGTGGTATCTGGTGACCTGCAACCATCAAAGCTGGGCCGACATCCTGGTCCTGCAGCGCATCTCAAACCGTCGAATTCCTTTCCTGAAATTCTTTCTCAAGCAGGAACTGATAAAAGTGCCGATTCTCGGGCTGGCCTGGTGGGGTCTCGATTTCCCGTTCATGAAGCGCTATACCAAGGAAGAAGTAGCTAAAAACCCGGACCTAAAGGGCAAGGACCTGGAAACCACCCGCAAGGCCTGCGAGAGGTTTGCCTATTTCCCTACCTCGGTGATGAACTTCTTCGAGGGCACTCGCTTTACCAAGGCAAAGCATGACCAGCAACAGTCGCCCTATCGTTATCTTCTCAAGCCGAAGGCTGGCGGCGCCGCTTTTACCCTCGGTGCCATGTCAGGGCATTTGCGTAATTTGCTTGATGTGACCATTATTTACCCCCCGGACGCCCCTCGCTCCCTGCTGGCTTATTTGGGCGGCGCCATGCAAAACGTGGAAGTTGTTGTGACACAGCGCGTGGTACCTGCCTGGGCTTCAGAGGGAAACTACGAGGCGGATCCTGCATTCCGGGAAAGATTTCAGCAATGGATTGGTGAACTCTGGGAAGAAAAGGACGCCTTGATCGCATCACGACTGGAGCAACAGTAGACCCTACTGGCTCCAATCCAGAACAGGACGCCCGGCAAAGACCGGGCTTAAAACTATGTTTGGTCGATTTCTCAAACCGCGCTGGCAACACACCAACCCCGACATCCGTCTTAAAGCCATTGAACATCTTTGCGCCTCAGAAGAGGCCGATATTCTGGCGAAACTGGCCCGCGGCGATGCCAGCACCCTGGTTCGTGCCGCCGCTACTGGCAAACTGACGGATTTCAATTTACTCGATGAAATCTTTAATCAGGACTCTGCTCCCACCGTTCGGGAGGCAGCCTCCATGCGCATTATGGCGTTGCTCGCCGGCACCACCGCCGATGCTCCGCCGCATGATACCCGCCTGCGCCTGGTAAGGCTCACGGGCAACGCTGAGGTCCTGGCACATATCGCCACGCATAGCCCGGATGAGGCCTGCCAGCAGGCAGCGATCGAACGGCTGGACAATGCCCCGCTGCTTTACAGCCTGGCACTTGAAGGACCGAGTGAGCCGGTACGGGTGGCCGCCGCACAGCAGATCCGCTCACTCTCTGATCTGAAACGGCTGGCCCGCGAAGGCCGTGACAAACGCGTGGTTCGCATTGCCAGGGATGCTGCCAAAGCCCTGCAAGATCAGCAGCAGCAACAAGACGCCGAGTCAGCCCGTGTCATCCAGCTGGCTGACCGTTTTGAACAGCATGCCCGCCGGCGTGTGGATGCGCTGTATGGCCCACGTCTTGAGCAACTCGAACAGCAATGGCAGGCCTCTTCCTCAGTGGCCAGTCCGGAACTGGCAACCCGCGTCAATGAAGCCCTGAATCGTTGCCGCGCGCAGCTCAATGAGCTCCAGGAAGAGCACCGCAGAAAAGCGCTAGAAGAAACTGCGGCAATGGAACGCAATGCGGCCTGCAAAGCGCTCTACCAACTGCTCGGTGAAGCCTGTGGCGAAACCTGGGGAAACCAGCTGGGAGAAATGCGCTCGGCTCTGGCAACACAGCAGCGTCGCTGGGAAGGTGCCAGCCTGCAGGCCCAGGCCAGTGCCGATGAGCAAGATGCCTTCGAGAACCTGACGGCGGCATTCCAGGCCATGCTTGATCTGGCCTCCGCAGCCAGCGAGAACAGTGAAGATCCGGAAAAATTGCAGGCCCTGGCTTTGCAATGGCCAGCCGAATACGCCCGTCCGCCGCGCCTGGAAGCCATTCTGAAAGCCACCAGTCAAAAGCCGGAAAAAATCATCAAGTCAGGCAAGCCCAACCCTCACCGTGGGCTGCTGATAGCCCTGAAAAGGGAGCTGGACAAGGGCAACCTGCGTCATGCCAATCGTCTGTGGCACAAGGCAGAAGCGATTATTGCCGAGGGTGACGCGCAACCACTGAAACGTGAGCTTGAAAAGCTGAGCGATCGGCGTGCCGAGCTTCAGGACTGGCATCGTTTTGCCGCGGAGCCCAAAAAACTGGAGCTTTGCGAAAAAATGGATCAGCTGAAGGACAGCACCATGGATGCGCCGCAACTGGCCAGCGCTATCCAGGCTCTTCACGAAGAATGGCGTAGCCTGATGAGTTCTGATCAGGATGAAGATCAGGCCCTGTGGGATCGCTTCAAGGCAGCCACGGACATCGCCTACGAGCCCTGCAAGGCGCATTTCGCAGAACAAGACGCCCAACGTAAAGCCAATCTGGCAAAACGCATTGAGCTTTGCCGGCAACTGGAGGGCTTCATCGAAAACCAGGACTGGAGCAAGGCAGACTGGGAAGGCGTTTGGCAAATTCGTCAGCAGGCCCCCAAGGACTGGCAGCGTCATCACCCAGTACGTTTCACCGATGCCCGCGATGCACAGAAGCGCTTTTCAGCTGCCCTGTCGACTCTGGATGAACAGATCACCGAACACAGCAAGCTGGCCGAGCAGGAACGTGAACAGCTGATTCGCCAGGCGGAGCAGATTTCGCTGGACGGAGATGATCTGCGGAACGCCATCGCTCAGGCGCAGGAAATCCAGAAAAAATGGCGTAACACCCCCTGGCTGCCGCCTTCCCGTCATCGCCCTTTGCAGAAACAGTTCCGCAAGGTCATTGATCAGGTCTTCAAGGCCAGAGATCAACAGAAAGATGCCTACAAGGCCGAGCAGGCCCAGAAGCAGGTGCAGATTGCTGCCCAGCTCTCTGCTCTGGAAGAGGCGCTGGATGCCGATTTCTCTGAATCCAATGCAGCTACCCTGCGAGAAACGTTGCAGGCGCTTGATGAGGCCACCGATGGCAGGCTGCCCACCTCAGTGAATCGCCAGGTTCAGCAATTGCGCCGTCGCGCCCAGGAGCGACTCGCCCGCCTTGGCGACTGGCAACGCTGGCATCAGCTCCAGGAGCAGGTTGAGGCACTCACACCCTCAGATAGCACAGACGAATCTGCGCTGATGCTCGCAGTCGCTTTTGAGGCACTGGCCGGAGTCCCTTCCCCCGAGCCGGAGCGGCAACGTCGTCTGGCCTGGCAGCTGGAAGCGCTGCCCAGCGCCATGAAACAGCAAGGCTTCGCCGTAATGGATGAGATGGCAAGACTGCTTAACACCTACGATGGCGCCATCACCGTAACCGAACGCCAGCGCCTCCTGAATGCGTTGGCGGTACTGGAGCCAGGCAATGCGTAAGCTGCTTGGCCGCTTTGCACGAAGCCCCGCCGGATTACGCTGGTTTCTCAACCTGTATGGCCCCTATCTGGGCGCAGGTGTGCGGGTGGACTATCTGGCCGAGGACTTCCGTGAGTTGAAAGTGTCCATGGGGCTGCGCTGGTATAACCGCAATTACGTAGGCACACATTTCGGTGGCAGCCTGTACTCCATGATTGATCCCTTCTACATGCTCATGGTGATGAATGTCATGGGCCCCGAGTATGTGGTGTGGGACAAATCCGCCAGTATCGATTTTGTCAAACCCGGCAAGGGGCGGGTGTATGCCCGCTTCGTGCTCACAGAAGAGCGAATCGAAGAGATAAAAAAGCACACGTCAGGCGGAGACAAGTACCTGCCAAGCTGGGACGTGGAGATTGTTGATGAGCATGGTGAATGTGTTGCCCGCATCACCAAGACGCTCTATATCCGGCTCAAGCCTCAACAACATTGAAAAGGCCTATTGTCCGAAACGGCCACTTTCCTCAAGAAACCGGATCTCTTCCCGGGTGCTTTCGCGTCCCAATACCTTGTTGCGATGGGGAAAGCGTTCAAAGCGGCGAATGATTTCTGCATGGTGCCGGGCAGAAGCCAGATGCAACTGCACGTGACTGGCGGCAAAGTCAGGGGCTGTTTTTTCCACTTCCATCAGGGTACGAATACACAGGTCCTGAAGATCCGCATCCTCGGAATGCATTAACGGCATGACAAAAAAGACCTGGCCACACACAGGCAAGCCGGTGTTCATTCGCCGTGACAGCCCCTCCACAGCCAGGGTGGCAGCACGGTGATCGCCGGCAAAGGCATTAGCGGTTCCGCGGTAGATATGACGGGTGAACTGGTCCAGCAACAGTATCAGGGCAAGGCGGGATTCCGGGTGACGCTCCCACTCCACCAGCTCCTGTTGCAGGGCTGCACTGACCGCATCACCAAAGCGATGCTCAATCTCCGCATCATCTCCCTGTGTAGAGCGAAACCATTTACGCGTGGCGGGATCACTGGGCCAGCCGCGACTCAGGCCATCTTCAAACCAGTAATCGAGGATGCTGTCCCACGGGGACATCAGGTCAAACATGATCATCGGCCTCTGCAGTGGCGCTGTTCCCGGCATAACAGTCAGGAAGAATGGGGCCTAATACCGATTCGGCATTACGCAACAACAGGGGCTGTGCTTCCACAGAAGGGTGGATGCCATCCTGTTGAAAGCCACCGTGTTCAAGAATGCCATCAAGGAAGAATGGCATCAGCGGAACATTCATCTGCTCAGCCACCAACTGGAACTGTTGCTCGAACAAGCGTGTGTACTGTGGCCCGTAGTTGGGGGGGATACGCATCCCCAGCAATACCGGCTTGGCACCGCTCTCCCGGGTGAGTGAAATCATGGACTCCAGATTTCGACGCATGGCGATAGGCGACAGCCCACGCAAGCCATCATTGCCGCCCAGCTCGATGACAACGATATCCGGACTGTGCTGGCCCAGCAATTCCGGTAGACGGGACTTGCCGCCTGCGCTCGTTTCACCACTAACTGACGCATTGATCACCCGGGAATTGCTGCAATGGGGCATTAGCCTCTGCTGGAAAAGGTGAACCCAGCCTTGGGTTTTTTCCATCCCATATGCAGCACTGATACTATCACCAAGGATCAAAACCGACTGGGCACTGGCCGAACCTGTTGCCAACAGCGTGGTCACAAGAACCGACAAAGCCATCAGCCGATAACGCTGTAACATGAGTAGCCTGACAGACATGAATGAAAAATCTCCGGTATTGCGCGCACAGAATCTGGGTAAAGAGGTTAACGGTCCGGAAGGCAACCTCAAACTCCTTCAGGGTATCACGTTCGATGTCTTTGCCGGTGACAGTGTGGCCATTACTGGCCCTTCTGGTTCGGGAAAGTCTACCCTGCTCTCGTTGCTGGCAGGACTTGATGTTCCGACCTCAGGATTTGTCAGTCTCAAAGGCGAATCGTTCAGCCAGTTGAGCGAAGACCAGCGGGCTCGCCAACGGGGACAGCACTGTGGCTTCGTTTTCCAGCAATTTCAGTTGGTGACAGACCTGACCGCCATCGAGAATGTCATGCTGCCCCTGGAAATATTGGGTAAGCGTTCAGCCCGTAAAACCGCGCAGCAGTGGCTGGACCAGGTGGGTCTTGGCAAACGCCAGCATCATTACCCTGCCCAGTTATCCGGTGGCGAGCAGCAACGCGTGGCCCTGGCCCGGGCCTTTGCTGTGTCCCCTTCCATCCTGTTTGCCGACGAACCCACCGGTAGCCTCGACTTTGCCAATGGCCAACATGTGGCCGATCTGCTCTTCGATCTGAACAAGGAGCAAGGCACTGCGCTGGTATTGGTGACACATGATCCGGCCTTGGCAGAACGCTGCCAGCGCCAGTTCGTACTGAACGAGGGCCAGCTCAGTGACTAAGGCCTGGCGCTCCAATGCATTCCGGCTGCAGGCGCTGGCCATTTTTATCGCCGCCATCGCCATGACCACCATGCTGGTACTGCGCAACAGTGTCGACGATCGTTTCAATCAGCGCACGGCGGTGGCGTTGGGTGGCGACCTGGTACTTGAAGGCACGCGATTCCCCGAACCTGCCCAACGCAACGCACTCGAGGCAATGCCACACACTGAGAGCGTCAATTTTGCCAGCGTGTTGATCCACGAGGAGCAGTTTCTGCTGGCCAGTGTTCGCGCAGTATCGCAAAGCTTCCCGTTGTACGGTCAGATTCAGGTCAGCGATGATCGCTTCTCAAGCCCTTATGATGAAACCTCGGGGCCGCAACCCGGCAACATCTGGCTGGCAGGCCAGGCTCTGGATCGACTGAAAATGCAGGTTGGTCAGACCATCACCCTCGGTGAAAAAGCCTTTCTTATCGAGCGTGTCATCGTGCAGGAGCCTGACCAGCAATCCGGCTTTTACAGCATGAACCCCCGCGCAATGATTTCCCTGCAGGATCTGGATGACACCGGCGTCCTCGGAGCCGGCAGCCGCTACCGGCATAACCTGCTTGTTGCTGCGGAGGAGCAAGAAAGGGAAAGGCTGGAGCAAGCACTGGCGGCAACACTTCGACCGGATCAGGAAGTGGAGACGGTGGTGAACACGGAGCTTCGTGAGCGAGGTCCCATCCAGCAACTGTTCCTTTGGTCGCAACTGGCCATCATGCTGGTAGTACTGCTCTGTGCTGCGGCGATATTCCTGACTGCCCGCCATCGTGCCCGGCAGCAGCAAACCCTGTGCGCAGTCATGAAAACCGTGGGTGCCAACCAGCAACAGATCGCCAAACGGCTATTGGGTGCTGACGCTCTGGCCCTGTTTATACCCGCCCTGGCCGGGGTACTGCTTGCTTCCATGCTAGGTGCGTTCATTGCCACACGCCTCGATAGCAATGCCCCATTCCAGTGGCAGGCTGTACTCCAGGGCCTGACTGGCCCGGTTATCCTTTGGCTCGGTTTCGCAGCGCCCACACTCTGGCAACAACTGTCGCTGTCACCGCTTTCCCTGCTGAGAGGAGCAGATGACATTGGCAGCCGCCTGCCAATGCTGATTGCCCTGGCAACCCCCATTCCTCTGGCACTGCTTCTCACAGGCTCGTTTACCACTCTGTGGCCGCTGCTGCTGTTAACCTGTGCGATCGCGATTGGCCTGCCCGTGTTGCTTTGGCCGCTGATCATGCTGATCGACAGCCTGCTCCGCAGTGCCCCCTTGCCTGCCAGGCTCGCATTCCGTCGGCTGAGTCGTCGCAAGACCACTACCCTGCCCCTTCTGGCTGCGCTGATCATTTCCCTGTCGGTGCTCTCCATGTCCATGCACGCAGGACGTCAGCTACTTTCAGACTGGCAGAGCACCCTGCCCGAACAGGCACCGAATTATTTCGTCATCAATCTCTTCGATGAAGACCTGGAGGGCTTTGAGCAGTGGCTTGATCAACATAACAGTGATGTACAGCCGCTCTATCCCGTAGTGCGCGCCAGGCTGACCAGTATCAATGGTGAGTCGGTTCGTGATGCCGTGACAAAAGAGGAAGATCGTGCCGAACGCGCGTTGAACAGGGACCTCTCTCTGACCGAGAGCAACACGCTACCCGACAGTAATCTTGTCTCTGAAGGCCGCATGGCCAACCAACCCGGGGAAGTGACAGTAGAAAGCAAGCTGGCAGACTCTCTGGGGCTCAAAGTGGGCGACGAAGTCACCTTTACAGGGTCCGCCATGCCCATCACCGCCTCGGTAACCGGTCTTCGCGAAGTGGACTGGGAAAGCTTTGCGCCGAACTTCTACTTCATGTTCGCTGAAGGAACCCTGTCTTCCCAGGATCGTACCTGGATTACCAGCTTCTACCTGCCGGAGGACCGGGCCGCTGAGCTCAGCCAGCTCGTTGGACAATTCCCGCAAGTGAGCTTGCTGGATGTTAACGCGATCCTTTCCAGCCTTCAGGATATTATTGCCCAGGCCAGCCAGGCAGCCTTTATGGTCGGCGCCCTGTTGATGGCGGCGGCATTGCTGGTACTGAGTGCAGCCATACTCACTACGGCAGATCAACTGCGCCGTGATAACAGTCTCCTGACTACGCTGGGCGCAGAGACTCCCATATTGCGGAAAACCGCTGCTTTGCAGGCGTTCTTCATGACCGGTGGCGCAGCGTTGCTGGCCACTCTCATACACAGCCTGGCATTGTGGCCGTTGGGCGAGCGCCTGTTTGACGGCAGGTTGCCCTTCAGTCTCTGGCAGGCCCTTCCCTGGTTGCTGCCACTACTGCTGACGTTAACAGTGGCTTTTCTTCCACCGATGACAAGCCGGGAGCAAGCACGTCAGTAGCACTATGACCGAGGCTCCTCCCGGGTCAGCAACAGGAACAGCATTAGCGCCGAGACGCTGGCCATCGTCATCAGCAGCGTCATGGGTAATGGGGTGCCATTATGGAAACTGCCCAGAGCGGCACCCACCACCCCCGCCATCAGGAACTGCAGGGTGCCATTCAGCCCTGTCGCGGCACCACTATCACGCTCAAACAGGCTGAGGAAGCAGGCAATGCCATTGGGCATCACCAGAGCCATCATGCCGCACACTACCATCACCAGCGGGATCACCATCCACAGGGTCAACCACCCACTGAGTGAAAGTAGCAGGAGCACCATGGCCGCCACACTCTGGATGATCAACCCGGCTCGCATGATGGCAGCGGTTTCATAGTAACGGAGCAGAATCACGTTAAGCCGATTCAGGGCGAGCATGGTCACCACATTCGCCCCGAAGGCGATCGGAAACTGGGCCGCACTGAGCCCGAAGTAATCCATGTACAGAAAAGCGGCATCCGTGATAAACGTGAACATGGCACTGAAGGACAGCGCATTGGCAAGAATGAACCCCATCGCCCGGCGCTCACGGACTACCCGCCCATAGGATGTGAACAACCGCTTGCGCAAAGGCTCATTCCCACCTTGTGCACTGACCGTGGGCAACATGAACGCAACCACCAGCCCCAGCATCATGCCGTAGATGGCGAGCATGTAAAAAATGCTTTCCCATCCCGCGGTGCTTAATAATAACGAGCCAATTGCAGGAGCCAGTAGTGGCGCCAGGAGCATCACCAGTCCGATGGTGGTGAGAACTCGTGCCGCTTCCTTTCCTGAAAAATGATCACGGACAGAAGCCGCCGCAATGACCGCTGTGGCACCGCCACCCAGGGCCTGCAGAAAGCGCAGCACATAGAGCTGCTGCACATCCGCTGAAAACGGAATCATCAAGCTTCCTGCTACAAATAGCAGCAAGCCTCCGTAAGCCACCGGTTTACGCCCAAATTGATCTGAGAATGGCCCTCCCAGCCACTGACCGGCCGCCACCCCCATGACATAGACGCTCACGGAGATCTCCACATCATGGATGGGCACCTGGAAATGGCCTGCCATGGTCAACAATGCCGGCAAATAGGTATCAATGGCCAGAGGGCCAAGCGCGACCAGTGAACCGAGAATGACGGCCAGCCGGCCTGCGCTGATAGTAGGCATAAAGGTCCCGTTGTGTGTGCGAGCGGCAAGTCTATCCTAGCTGGCGCCCTGCATCACCGAAAAATGAATACGATTCACAAACGGTAACCAAGCGCACACTTGGTACCCGAAACGTAAAAGGGCCCAGAAAGCGGTTGCCAGCTGCCGGACAGGCTGTGAGTATTACCCCGAACCATTATGAGTGTACTGCATGCTTTCTGTGCCAACCGGATGTTCGGCCAGCGTTTTTTGCCTGGCCATGGATAACCTGCTTCTGATTTCTTCCCTCCCCTCCACCCTCTTTGATCACCCTCGCCAGGAGGCTCCATGGAGTTAGAAATCGCCTATCAGTTGGCCATCATCACCGTTGTTGCCTTTGCCTGTCAGTGGCTTGCCTGGCGGATCAAACTCCCTGCGATTCTGCCCCTGTTGCTCACCGGCCTGGCGCTGGGTCCGCTCACTGGCGTGGTCTCACCGCAAGACTTGTTCGGCGATCTGCTACTACCCGGCGTCTCTCTGGCGGTCTCGATTATCCTCTTTGAAGGTGCAATGACCCTGCGATTCGATGAGATTCGCGGTCTTGAGAAAACGGTACAGCGACTGGTGACCTGGGGCGCGCTGATCACCTGGTCGGTTGTGACCCTGTCCGCGTGGTGGCTGCTGGATTTGCCCCTGGGCCTGGCGCTGCTGTTTGGAGCCCTGGTGGTAGTGACCGGCCCGACGGTTATTGTTCCGCTGCTACGTAGTGTGCGGCCAGTCAGCAGCGTATCCCGCCTGCTGCGATGGGAAGGCATCGTGATTGATCCCATCGGCGCCATTCTCGCGGTATTGGCCTACGAGCTGGTGGTTGCCACCGGGCAGGACGGGGCCATCCTCCATTCTCTCTGGCTGTTCTTCCAGGCCATTCTGGTCGGTGGCGTGATTGGTTCCCTGGTCGCTCTGGGACTTGCCGAGCTGCTTCGTCGTCACCTGATCCCGGAATACCTGCGCAGCTTCCTGGTGCTATCCATGGTGATCGGGGAGTTTGTGCTGGCCAATGGCCTCAGTGAAGAATCCGGCCTGGTGGCCGTTACCGCGACCGGTATCGTGCTTGCCAACCGTAAGGGTGTGCGCACCGATGACATTCTCCACTTCAAGGAGAACCTCTCGGTGATGCTCATTTCAGTGCTGTTTATCGTGCTTGCAGCCCGTCTGCAAATGGAGGAGCTAAGCCAGTTGAGTGCGACCGCCCTGGCGGTACTGGTGATTATCCAGCTGGTTGCCCGTCCACTTTCGGTACTGGCCTCGACAATGGGGTCTTCGCTCAATTGGCGGGAAAAGTCACTGCTCGCGTGGATTGCCCCTCGCGGTATTGTGGCAGCGGCAATCTCGGCGCTGTTTGCCGAGCGTCTCCAGCAGAATGGCGTGGCTGGTGCGGAAATGCTGGTCCCTCTCACCTTTATGGTGATCATCGGCACGGTGGCATTGCAGAGTCTTACTGCCAGACCGCTGGCGAGACTGTTGAAAGTGGCAGAGCCGGCTCCACGCGGCTTCCTGATCATCGGCGGCAACCCGGTAGCCAGAGCCATTGGCGCAGCGCTACAAAAGAACAACTTCCCGGTCACTGTCACTGATTCAAGCTGGGAAGCGATTCGCGCAGCTCGCATGGAGGGGCTGGGAACCTTTTATGGTAACCCGGTATCCCAGCATGCAGACCAATACCTGGATCTCGTGGGGAGCGGCAAGCTTCTCGGCCTTAGCCCCCGCCGTGAATTGAACACCATGTCCACCATGCGCTACCGGATTGAATTCGGCGAACAGAATATTTTCAGCCTTCCCACTCTGAAGACGGACAAGGAAGTGAAGCATGAGGTGGCACCCGAGCATCGTGGAGCCACTCTCTTTGGTGCCGACATGAGCTATGCCCGCCTCGCCAGTCTGTTGAGCCAGGGAGCGGAAATTCGAAAAACCCGCCTCACAGAAGAGTTCGATTTTGACGCCTATCGCAATACGCCCGGGCGTCAGGTTTGGCCTCTTTTTGCGATCGACCCACGTGATCGCATTCAGGTGTTCACTGCGGAGTCACAGCCCGAGCCCAAGGCAGGCTGGCATGTACTGGGCCTGATCAAGGAAGATGCAGCAAAGGAAGAGGCAAGGGCTGAAGCCCGCGCAGAAGCGGCGGCCGAGAAAGTAGCCGCCGACAAAGAGAAGGAAAAAGACAAGGATAACCAGTAAACCCGAACGGCCGCTGTACGATGAATGTGTAGAGCCAAGAGCCTCAGCGGCCAGATCGGGCTTCGTCTTCACCCACCACCGCATCAATCAAGCCACAGACTCGACCATCATCAAGATGGCAGTCTGGCTTGTCCTGCCACTCAGTCATGGCGGATCGCATTCTTTCACTTAATGCCTGCAACTCGCGAATGCGAGATTCCACTTCTTCCAGTCGGCGTTCAATCAGGCTGCGTACCTGAACGCAGGGCGTTTCCCCTTCTTCCGAGGCAGTCGCCAGAGACTGGATATCCGCCAGAGTAAACCCCAGGGATCGCGCCTTGAGGGCAAACCGCAGCAAGCGCAAATCCGCCACGTCGTAATGACGGTAACCATTTCCCGGATCCCGGAAGGGTTTGAGCAGACCAATATCGGTGTAATGCCTGACTGTTTCACTGGTCGTGTCGGCCTGACGTGCCAGATCAGAAACGCGCATGGTGTCACTCTCCTCGGGTTGTAGCCATCCAGCGGGCCAAGGCATCCGGAATCGGGCGGTCATGTTGTTCATGATACGCGATAATAGCTTGAGACAAATTCCCCGGGCCTATTTGATCGGACAGCCGATTGAGAAAGGCAGTTCCCTCCTTATCCAGAGCCGGGTCGGCTTCTCCCATACTGGCAAGCGTACATTGCAAGGAGGTGTCGGCCAGCACCCTGCTCTCAGGATTTTTAGCCCATTGGGCCTGCATAGCCGAGGCCACCCAAACACAATGACCATGGGCCCGGGCATACACCCCAGCCAGCTGCCACAGCCATGGGTCCTCTCCCAGCGCCGCCCTCATGGCGTCAAGGCTCGCCAGCGCCTGATACTTGTCTCCCTCTGAAAAAGCACGTTGCAGCTGCCAGACCGCCGGCTCAGGGCCCTCTCGTTGCGCCGCCAACGCAATGGTTTCACAGGGCTGGCCGGCACACTGCGCAAGCCACAGCGCCAATACCGGGCTGCGCCCCTGTGCCAGGCCCGATAACACGTCAGCCTCCGGCGTGTTGCTCAAGGTCGACAGAAACTCCTTGCCGTCCGCTGAAGTCAGCCATTCTTGCTGCGATTCCAATGCGACTAGATCCAGGCCCGTGGTGTAATCATGGAACTGGTCTACGGTGTAACGCTTACCTGAGCGGCCGGCAACTCGAATAAAGGCAACTGGCGAGACCTCGTTCGCCTCATAAGCGGAAAAATGGAGACGCAGGCGCACTGCAAATCGTTCGGGATTTTCGTTGAACCCGGTAACGGCAAAAGATTGAAAACGGGTATCAATCAGCCACTTTTCGAGGATGAAGGTGGGCACGCCCACAACCGCCTGCCGCTTCAGTAATGCATTCAATGAGCCAGTCTGAAGATCCGCGCGGATAGCTGACAGCGTGGCCGACTCAGCAGCATGGATCTGTTGGGTTGTGCACAACCACAGCCAAAGAAAAATTCGCAACGACACCCGACGCATGCAATGACCCACTCGCAAATTAGCGAGACTAGCATATCTCCCCAGAGCGGGTCCGGCATGGGGGTATCTGCGGTTCAGCCAGCTTAACGGGCGGGATAACCAGTGATACGACGGATTGAGCGATACAACGGTGCCAGTTGTGGATACAAACGCTGATAAACGTGCCGATAGAGCTTGTCATACGTTCGCGCATATTCGGGGCGAGGCATAAAACGGGCCCCAGGGCGCGTCATAGCGTGCACCGCAGCCTGGTGATCATGGTGAATGCCCATGGCGACAGCGATGTTTATTGCCGCGCCCAAACCTGAGGTTTCACTGGTGTGCGGTCGCTCGGCAGGGATGCCGAAGATGTCCGCCGTGATCTGCATGATGACATCACTCTGGGAGCCCCCTCCTGATACTTTGAGGTGAGTGACCTTGACGCCGTTACGCTTTTCCAGACGCTCCTTGCCTTCACGGAGCGCATAAGCGATCCCTTCAATGATGGCTCGGTAGAGATGCGCCCGGGTATGCACATCACCGAAGCCGACAATGGCGCCCTTGGCTTCCGGGCCAGGGATACGGACCCCCGGATTCCAGAACGGCTGTAGCGTCAGCCCCATGGCGCCAGGGGGGGTCTCGGTCAGAAACGATTCAAACAACGATTCCGGTGAGACACCCAGCTGCTCAGCTCGATCCACTTCTTCTCTGGCGAACTCCCGTTTGAACCAGTTCACCATCCAGTAGCCACGCTGCACTATAATTTCAGAATTGAAGCGATCAGGGACTGCTGCGCCGTAGGCTGGCACAAAGGGGATCGGTTCCACATAGCGTGCATTGCAGGTATTGAAGGTGGCGGTGGTGCCATAGCTGAGATTGCCGATCTCGGGTGAGAATGCACCTGAGCCCAACACTTCACAGGCCTTGTCTGCGCCACTGGCGATCACAGGAAGGCCCTGCGGAATTCCGGTGTGGCGGCTGGACTTTTCGGTAATGCGGCCGATTTGCTCGCCGGGCGCAACCAACTCCGGGAGTTGATCAGGCCGGATTCGCAATGCCTTCCATTTCATGTCATGACTCGCGGCCCACTGGCTGCGTTTGTAGTCATACGGGATATAGCCCACCTGCGCGGCGGTACAATCACGGATTTCACCGGTGAGTCTGTAATTCAGATAGCCTGACAACAGCAGAAAGTGTGTGGTCCGAGACCAGATGTCCGGCTCATCCTCGGCAAGCCAGTTGCACTCCGCTTTGGACTGAAACTGGCGGAGAGTCTCACCCTGCCCCAGCAATTTTACCGGGGCAGATAGCCATAATGGCAGCTCCGGGGGGCGTGCGGCACGGCGCTGGTCCAGCCAGATAATGACCGGGCGCAATGGCTTCTTGCGTGAATCCAGACACACCACAGAGGCGCGCTGGGTGGTAAGCGACACGCCCACAACACGTGCTTTCAGCTCTGGGAACTCCAGCCACAAGGCCTGACAGGCCTGGCCCAGTTCTTCCCAGAAATAATCGGCATCCTGTTCTGCCCAGCCAGGCTGGCGAGCCACATAGGGTTCGATATGGCGCTGCGCCTTGGCAACCAGTTCACCGGCGGCATCGAACAGCATGGCACGGGAACTCTGGGTACCCTGATCCAGCGCCAGAAACAGGGGGGCTTCCATCAGCCCGCTTTCCTGTTATCCACCACCGGTGCAACAGGTACGCCGTAGAACTGCTGATGAATGTCCAGATAGCGGCTCAGTTCCTTTTCCCAGCGTTCATCGTCCCAACCCAGCGCGGCCTTGATCTGCTCGCGACGGCGTTCAAGTACCGCCACCCCAGCCTGAGGTCGTGTCAGGCCCAGACGGGTGCGCCTTAGCATCAGGTCATCAAGGTGCTGAACGGCTTCCTGCTCGAGCAACCAGTCAAAAAAGTCATCGTCATCCTGGTTGGCGTGCAGAAACTCATCAACGGCAGGCGGAGCCGCCTCCAGCTTGCTGTACATGGCCGCCTTGGTTTTTTGCCCCTTTCGATGCTCTCCCTCGGAGATCAGGCCGGTTGCCAGCAACGCATCAAGGGCGATAAGACGGAAAGTGGTGAGCTTGCCACCGCTGACCGTAACCACGCCATTATCACCCCAGACGGCATGATCGCGACGCTCCTTGGAGGGATCCCCCCCTTTGCCGGAGGCAATCACGGGACGGACCCCCGCGATGGTGGCAAACACATCCTCACGGGAAATGGCCCGGCCAGGGAACTGGCTGTTGATCAATGTCAGCAGGTATTCCACTTCCTGATTGGAGGCACTGGCTTCGATATCCATATCCTGAGGATGATCCAGATCCGTGGTTCCTACGCAGGTCACCCCTTCCCAGGGAAACACAAATACCGGGCGACCATCCTCGGGGTGCATCACCGTCAGGCAATCTGAAACCGGCAGCCTTTCCGGATCCACAAACAAATGGCTACCGCGCAGGGGGCGGACTCTTGCTTCACTGCCGGAGAAACGATCTGCCCAGGCGCCGGTGGCATTCACGACCTGCTTCGCCTGAACGGTTCGTTTCTGATCTGATACCAGGTCGTGCAGCGAAACACTGAAACCCTGTTCTTCGCGGGCAACACTTGTCACTTGCAGGTAGTTTTCGGCAACGCCACCGTGACGGGTGGCCTCAAGCAAGGTTCTCATTACCAGACGACAGTCATCGGTAAGGGCATCGGTATAACACATGGCCCCTGTAAGTCCGTCAGTGTTTAGCGCCGGCGCCCTTTCTTTCACCTGCTGCAAGGAGAGGTAACGGTGATCACGGATGCCCGCCAGAAAGTCGTATAACCAAAGCACAGCTTTCATGGGCCAGCGCCCGGGAAATACCCCTTTTCTCAGGGGGAACAGGTAGGTGGCGCGCTCAACAAGACCGGGCAGCTCCTTGAGCAGCCGTTCGCGTTCCAGCAATGAATGACGGGTCAGTTTGACATCGCCCTGAGCAATATAGCGCAGGCCGCCATGCACCATCTTGGATGATCGGCTGGACGTTCCCCAGGCGTAATCACGCTGCTCTACCAGCAGGACTTTCAGGCCGCGGCGGGCCGCTTCCAGCATGACACCAGCGCCGGTAATACCGCCACCAATAACCAGTAGATCCCACTGCTGGTCAGCCAGTTGATCGATTTCGTTGCGTTTGCCAAGCATGTTGCTTTCCTGTTAGTCCTGATCATCCTGGAGCAGACAACCCGGATTGAGTTGCTGTCGGGGATCCATTGCATGTACCAGATCCTTGATAATCTGCATGCCCTGTGCGCCCTTCTCGTGCTTCAGCCAGGGTGCATGATCCCGCCCTACTCCATGCTGATGGCTGATCGTTCCACCGTGGGCGACCACCGTATCACTCGCAGCTTTTTTCATGGTTTGCCAGCGCTTCAGTGTCTTCTCGTAGCTATCAGAGCATCGAAACACGTAAGTGGTGTAGATACTGGAACCCTGCGGATACAGGTGTGAGAGATGAGTAAAGACATGAACCTCTTCACCGTCACCGGCGTTGTCACGCACGGCCTGCTCCATGGCGGTCATGGCCGAGGTTACCTGTTTCCAGTTCACCGCCGTTTCAAAGGTATCCACCACATAGCCATGTTCCCACAATCCATGACGCAGATACGGTGAACGGAACCGGGACTCTTCCCATTTCTTGCCCAGTAGCTCTCCAATCATGACGCCACCCGCGGCACGGATACGGCGCTTGCAGCTTGCCAGCATCTGGCGACTCTGGGATCTCTCGCCAGTCACGCCAAACGTGATCATGCATTTGCGATCACCGCATCCACGCACCGCCAGGTAACGATGCAACAGGGATACCATCTTTTCATGGCCGGCCAACATCAAATGGGTGCGAGTCTCTTCAGGATTGGATACACGCAGCATCGACAACGGCAAACGGGACTGGGTCAGCCCACGCACCAGCTCCACGGCCACATCCCAGTTAGGCGCAAAGGCGACCTGGAAGGTCTCCGTTTCCGGCAACGGCGTGACTCGCACCTTCACCTCCGTGATCACCCCCAGGCGACCTTCGGAGCCCAGTACAATCTCGCGGATATCCGGGCCGGCAGAGGAAGCGGGAATAGCAGGAATTTCAAGGGTCCCACGGGGTGTCTCCACCTTGCCACCGGCGAACATCTGCTCAATGCGACCATAACGCATGGACTGCTGTCCGCTGGAGCGACTGGCCACCCAGCCACCCACAGTGGAGAGCTCCCAGGATTGCGGAAAATGCCCAAGGGTGTACCCCTTTCCCTTGAGTTGCTGCTCGACCAGAGGCCCCGGTGTACCGGCCCCAAAGGTGGCAATCTGGCTTTCCTTGTCGAGATCAATCAGGGAATTCATTCTGGCCAGAGACAAGGTCAATACCGGCTTGTCACCACCTTGCGGATTGATGTGCCCAGCGACAGAGGTGCCGCCACCATAAGGGATAACAATGATTTCCTGGCCGATTGCCCAGTCAAGCAGTTCCCGAACCTGTTGCGAGGTTTCCGGTTCCGCAACACCGTCCGGGAAGTGTCCAACATCTCCAGACCGCATGGCCAGCCAATCCGGCAGGCTCTGGCCACGGGCATGGCGCACCCGGATTTCCGGTGAAGTATCGATCAGGGGATGGGCATGGAGTCGGCTTTTCGGCACTTTGGCAACCACCGCCGCCAACTCGGCATCCTGTAATGGCGAAGCCTTGCCCAGCCGCGACTGCAGGAAGGTCAATCCGGAGGGTTTTAAAGGGTAGTCGTTGGCGCTATCGCCCCAGCCATTCCAGCGTCGCATGGAAATTTCTCCTGATTTTTTGGCATGTTAGCGCTGAATCAGGGGTGTTTCACTGGCGTAGCGGGACAGCAGGATGGACTTTTTCGGACACGCTTTCAGCGCGGTGTCAGTCCTTGAGGAACCATTTCCGCCAACCCTTATGCCTTGCATCCGCACGGTCGTGCTCCAGCTCGGCCAACATGCACTCAATAGACGATGCCACTTCTTCACGCAATTCCCAACAGGCATCCTTGTCGCCAGCTCGTCCTGCCCAGCGATCGGTACGAATGGGTTTGCCAATTTGAAACCAGAAAGGCTCCGGCCTTGGAACCAGGGTTGGGCCAACGCCACGGCCGAGTGGCATGAACAGATCCCCGTCCCGGAGAATGTTATTCACCCTGCCATTCTTGAGTACCCGTTGACCAAGCCGTGACGTCTTGAACGCCTCCCCATCAAACAAAACGTCGTAGGTGTAATCACACCCAGCCGATGCAAAGGGAATGATATCGTAGCCATGGGCAATCGCCATCCGCGCGAATCCGGTTCGCTGTTTCCACACCAACCGGTGCTCTTCGCCCTTGCGCATGGCGACTTCACGCCCGCCACCGGGGAACACCAGAATATGCTGACCGCTTTCCATCAGCGCCTGGCAGTTTTCCGGCGTCCCGTCTACCGCCCCAAAACGTTCGAGCAAAGGGCCCCATCCGGGTATCTGAAAGTGAAAATGGTCTCCCAAGGCTCTCGGGTACACGCCGGTTTCCCGATACAGTTCTGCCACAAAAAGAGGAGAATCAATGAGTCCGTACAGACCGTGGTTACCAACAAAAAGGGACGGACGCTGTGGATCCACGTTCTCTGAACCACGTAAACGCGGGGCAAAATACCAGCGCTGCACGCGCAGGCGTTTGTCCAGAGACTTTAGGGATGGCGGCGTAAACGTCGAACTTTTCAATGTCAAAACGGTCCTTTGTTGGTAGGGTTGGCAAAATAGCAAAGCGGGACTTTACCAGCTTTTACACCGCAGCTATGGTTAAAACGTGCCTAAACCATTAAAAAAAACCTATTACATTTTTACCGTCCAAGGAGTTTCCATGAAACGTTTTGCGGGTTCTCTGGTTCTTGCCAGTGCCGTAGCTATTACCGGCTGTAGCACAATCAATCCTTACACCGGGGAAAAGCAGACTTCCAAAGCCACCTCTGGCGCCGCCATCGGCGCTGTAGCAGGTGCACTGATCGGTATTGCCACTTCCGACAGCGCCAAAGAGCGTAAAGAACGCGCCCTGAAAGGTGCGGGTATCGGCGCGGTAACCGGTGGCGGTGTGGGTTACTACATGGACGTACAGGAAGCCAAGCTGCGTCAGAAAATGGAAGGCGCTGGTGTCTCTGTTACCCGGGATGGTGACAACATTATCCTGAACATGCCGGGCAATCTGACCTTCGATACCGATAGCAGCACTGTGAAGCCCTCTTTTAGTCCGGTACTGGATGCTGTCGCTGAGGTCCTCAAAGAGTACAAGTCCACCATGATCCAGGTTGCGGGTCACACTGACAGCACCGGCGGTGATCGCTACAACCTGCTGCTCTCCCAGCAGCGTGCCCAGGCCGTTGCCAATAAACTGGGTGGCTTCGGTGTTGAGCAGGTGCGCATGGACGTGGTCGGCTTTGGTGAAACCCAACCGATTGCCAGCAACGGTACTGCCAGCGGTCGTGAACAGAACCGTCGCGTAGAGCTGACACTGATCCCGTTCACCGAGTAATCGCTTTACCTGCATGACAAACGGCAGGCCCAGGGCCTGCCGTTTTTGTATCTGGTTTTCGAAAACAATCAAGTTTCATCACAAGATCCCGGATGCCAGATGGCACAGGAAAGGTATGATCAAATCATGCCCCTGATGAGCCTCTCCCATGAATGACCAACAGCTCAATGACCATCGCTGGCAAGCCCTCTGTCAACGGGCAAGGCACCCGAGTGAGCCTTTTTTCTATGGCGTGACAACGACAGGAGTGGTGTGCCGTGCGGGCTGCCCTTCGCGGTTACCCAAGCGCGAGAATATCCGCTTCTTCGACAGTTGCGCAGAGGCGCTACAGGCAGGTTATCGCCCCTGCAAACGCTGCCAGCCCTTACAGGAAAAGGATCCCCGATCCGCACTGGCTACACGAGTCTGTCGACTTATTGAGCAGGATCCGGATAACGCAGACCTGGCGTCGCTTGCCTCCGCTCTGGGCTACACCGAGGCACACCTGCAGAAGCGATTCCAGACGCTGACAGGATTAAGCCCACTGGAATACGCAAGAGCACTACGACAGCAAAACATCTATCGTGAATTGGGACGCGGCAAGTCCACTACCGAGGCATTACTCGACGCAGGGTACCAATCCAGCAGTCAGTTTTATTCTGAATTTAAACTGTTTAGCAGCCTGCCCCCGGGCAGCCATCGGCAATCCGGTGCGGGTGAGATTCTGACCTTTACCGCTGCGCAGACCAGTCTGGGTGCCCTGGTGGTCGCCGCAAGCAGCAAGGGGTTATGCTGGATTTCTCTCGGGGATGATGCTCAAAAAGAGGTAGAAAATTTACAAAAGCACTTCGCTAAAGCGGAATTTTGTCCTCCAGATCGCGACTTTAATGAATGGGTGAGCCAGGTCATCGGATTCATCGACAACCCCAGACACCCCCTGGCCCTGCCTCTCGATATCCGCGGCACCATTTTTCAGCGACAGGTTTGGGAGGCTCTCCGAAAAGTGCCAGCGGGCCAAACATTGAACTACCAGGGACTGGCAGAAGCCATCGGCAAGCCAGGCGCTGCGCGCGCGGTGGCAGGCGCCTGTGCTGCTAACGTACTGGCCGTCGCCATACCTTGTCACCGCATTGTGCGCAGTGATGGCAGCCTTTCCGGATATCGCTGGGGCGTGGAGCGCAAAGCGACGTTGCTCGATCGCGAGAATTCCACCTGAAACCCGGCATGTGCAGGTTCAGGAGCGCCGAACCAGCCGCCAGGCCAGCAGGCTTAGCGGTAACATCAAAGCCATTACCAGCAGATACGGCCAGCGATGATCCAGGGTGTACAGCCCCGTACCGACGAGGGGCCCGAGAATAAAGCCCAGCGCAGGACAAGCACTGGCAAGGCCGGCCACTCTGCCCTGCTCCTCATGACTGACTCGCAGACTGGCCAGAGACATGATTGCCGGCATGCCAAAGCCCAGCCCCAGCCCCACCAGCAGTACAGCAGCGCTCATCAGGAGCTGGGATTCCACCACCCACAGCAATACCGCTCCGGCGCCGATTGCCGGCACGGCCATGGCAATCAACAAGACGGCAGGTGCCCGCAACCATTGCACAACGATAATCTGGCCGGACAGCGAGGTAATCGCGGCAGCCATCATTGTCAGGCCGAGCGTTCGGGCTGAGTCTTGAGGAGACATGTGAAAGTGATCCTGGAAGAGGAAGCCCAGGGTTTGCTGTATCAGTGCAAAGCTCATGAAAAGCATCACCCCGGTCATCAACAGGTCACGTAAACGAGGATCCGCATAAGCTCCCAGCCCTTTCTTGAGGGTTTGGCGAAGATTCATGGTTCTCTGACTGCGAACCTGAGGAGATGGTGGCAGAAACATTGCCGTGGTGATCGCCATCAACCCAGTGATCACTGAAACCGCATAAAGCGGAAAAACAAGGGAAACGGCGGCCAGGACACCACCCGATACGGGGCCAATGACGGTGCCAAGATTATTGGCGGCACCAATTCTTCCCATACCCTGTGTACGTTGTTCGGGGGTTGTGATGTCGGCAGTGTAGGCCGCTGCAGCTGCAGGTGTGGCAGCCATAATCGCTGCCTGCAGCATACGGCTCAGCACCAGCCCTGCCACCAGGACAGCGCCCGTTATCCAGCCGTTAAGACCCGCGTGAAACACCAGCCCGAACAGAAGCGTACCCACGGAGTAGCCGGTAAGCCCGATGACCAATACGGATTTTCGCCCCAGCGATTCACTGACCGTACCCCACACCGGGCTGGCCAGTGCAAAGATCAGTGAAGAGCAACTGATAATCAGCCCGACCTCCATTTCCGCCATACCAGTGGCGCGGCCGAGGGACGGCAGCAAGGTGAAAACCAGGGTCTGACCAAGGGCTGTAGCGGCTACCGCCATCAATAGAATTGAGTGTTGCAGGGTGCTCGCGTTACGCTTGCTGCCATTCATTATCGAGGATTCGCCTTGTGTCACAACCTGGCCCTTCGTTGGCGGACTGGCTCACCAGCCACCCATTCACACTGGGCATGTCGTCCGGTTTTTTTGGGTTTTTTGCCCATTTCGGGGTCGTTAAAGCCCTGCATGAAAACGGTATCGCACCTGCACGTTTTACTGGTTCCAGCGCTGGCGCCCTGGTGGGAGCCTGCGTAGCCGCTGGATGTGCGCTCGACACTATCGAACAACGCCTGCTTTCCCTCACCAAGGAGGATTTCTGGGATCCGGCCCCAGGGCTTGGCCTGCTTGCCGGCAGACATTTTCGCAACATGCTGGAGGACATGCTGCCAGTAAATGATCTTGCCGACGCCCTAAAACCCGTCGCCGTCTCCGCATGGCACGGGCGCAGCCGACGCACCCGGGTGCTGTGTCAGGGCAACGCGGTGGAGGCCATCTATGCCTCATGCGCTGTTCCCGGATTGTTTCAGCCTGCAACCATTAGCGGTGAACGCTACTGGGATGGCGGAATTTCCGATCGCCACGGCCTGGCCGGTACCTGGCCTGGCGAGCGGGTACTGTATCACCACTTGCAGTCACGTTCCCCATGGCGAACACGTCAAAGCCCGGCATTGATACCACCCCAGCGGCCCAACCTGGTCACACTGACTATTGATGCTGTTCCCCGGAGCGGTCCCAACAAGCTTGATCAGGGATACATGGCGCTTGAGCATGCATATCAGGCGACCCGACAGGCATTGGCCCTGCCTGTGACTGTGGGCCGTGTTCACGTGCTTGCCAATGACTAATACAAAGCGGGTGCCCCTTTGCAGGGGCACACCAATCAGGAACGGGGTTATTCGTAAAGGGGACGAGACAACTCGGCCCAATCCACCTCACCATCATCCACCAGATTTTCGAACTGCAACAAACCCAGTGCTTCAAAGCGTGGACGAACGGACTCAGTGAGCAAGCCAATACGTTTCAGATTCGGCATGATGCGCGTAAAGAGCAGGTTACGAAATTGCCCCATGATGGCAGAGGACAACACCTGCTCGCGGGCCTCCTCCACATCCCAGCCGAAATGCTCGAACACCTCGGTACTGACCAGCCGCTCACGCATCACCACACAGGCTTCATAGGCAAAATGGGCACGCTCTTCCAGTTCTTCCTGTGACAGGGATTTGACGAAGTCTTCCAGATAGTTCACGCCAAAGGTGACATGGCGGGCTTCGTCCCGAATCACCAGATGTACCAGCTGTTTAAGTAATGGATCCTTGGCCGTCAGTTTCAGAGTGTTGAATGCGGCCAGTGCCAGCCCCTCGATAATGATCTGCATACCGATAAACTTCAGGTCCCAGCGAGGATCGGAGAGGATCTTGTCCAGCAAGGATTTGAGGTTGGGGTTCACCGGATAAAGAATGCCGATTTTTTCCTGAAGGTAGCGCGTGAACGCCTCCACATGCCGGGCTTCATCAAAGGTCTGGCTGGCCGCATAGAGCTTTGCATCATAAGTGGGGGCGCAGCTGGCCAGCTGAGAGGCTACCAGCAAGGCACCCTGCTCACCGTGCATGAACTGGGCTAGCATCCACGCCAGGTTGTGCCAGCCAAAACGCAACTTTTCATCATCACTGAGTGCTTCGAAAGGTGCCCAGCCATTGAAAGGATTGAACGACTCATCCATGGGGATTTCACTACGCGGGAAATCCTGGCTCCAGTCCAGGTCAAAGTCTGCGTTCCAGTTGAGCTCTTTCCCCAACCGGTAGAGCTTGCGAATCCGTCCATCCGCAGAGGCATAATCCCAGTTGTAGTGGCCGGTCAACGGCGTCTGAAAGATCTCCACCACATCCTCGACGTGCTGCGGTGAAAGCTTGTCTTCAATATCATCGCTGCCTGGTCCATCCCAGTTTTCATAAATGCTGATATGGGTAGGCGGGGTGTTGACTCTGGTTATTTTCATTCAGACACCTCTTCGCATTGTTGTGGTATCTCTCCACGCTAACGCTGACAGAGGTTCGAGGGAATGGGTTTGGATGACATTTGCGCTCATGACTGGCGCAAAATCACAATTTTATAGCCTAATGCTGCAAGCGGGTGCCAGGCACGATGAAAAAAACACAATGGCACCCGCTTGTCACATGGATTCAGTCGTCAGAGGAATCATCGGACAACAGGAAATGCGCCCTGGCGATGGTAATTGGTTCTTGCCGATTCTTTTGCCACGCGCTGATGTGCACGTTGGCGATTCGGCGCCCTAGCCGCGTGACACTGCATTCTGCATAGGTGTCACGAAAATGCCCTGCCCGCAGGTAATCGATTGTGAAATCGATCGTTTTGGGCACTCTCGGCTCGCCCATCTGCAGCAGGATGAAGATAATCGCAGCTTGCTCCATAAATCCTGCGACCGCACCTCCATGCAGGGCCGGTAACGTCGGGTTGCCTACCACATTGTCGTGTTTCGGCAGGACAAAAGTCAGCTCATCCCCCTGGGATACCACCTGGATGCCGAGAAAACGCGCATAGGGTACGTGATCAATGAGGGCCTGATATTCCGCTTTACCGTTTCGGCAATCCTCGATCAAAGATTTCAGTTGATTCATTGCCCTACCACCTTGCCGGCATTATCAATTTTCATTCGGGTATAGGTTGCCAATCCGGTGGCAATGGGTTCTTCATCATTGCCCTCTTCCCAACTTGTCAGGCGGACAAACGCCACATGATTGGTGAGACGGTAACAACTGGCTTCACAGACCACCGCAACCCCCTTGGCAGGGCCTCGCAGGTGATCAACACGGAAGTCGATGGTTGGGGTAATTTCAAAGGCAGGAAACGTACGGCAAGTGACGGCCATGCCACCGGCCTGATCCATCATGGCAAAGATGGCACCACCATGCATCACGCCGCTATCCGGGTTACCCACCAGGTCTTCACGCCACGGCAAGCGGGCTCGGACGCACATTTCCTCTGCGCTCAGTACCTCCATCCCCAACACCTTCGAGTGGCGAACGGACTCCAGAAAACGATTGCAGATATCCAGGCGGGTAAACGTGGGGCTACTGTCTGTCACGGCGGCCAATGCCTCCTTCACGAAAAACACGATACATTCCGGGGTGTTATCACCATCTCCATCCGCACCTGCGGATAAACATCTTTCACCCGGGTTGGTAATTATACCGATACAGGGTAACAATGGCCGGTTCTCTGTTACTTTTTTTACTGTGGAATACCGCAGGCCGTAGCCTACTCTGGCTGAAACTTCATCAGGGAGATTCACGTTGGCAACTTCGTCAAAACTGCAGACAGGTCTACGTGCAGTGGGTCATATTGTGGAGCGTCGCCGCTATCCTCAGCGCTTTATTCAGGTCGACAAGGCTCCCTGGGACGAGATTTACCGTGACGGCATCATGGCGGTGCGTCATTACAGCCTGCCACCTGGCGACACCATCCCGCTGAACGATGAAACCCTGCCGGTAGAACGGACCAAACACCGTACCCCCCTACTGCTGGTGCCCGCGCTTGGGATTCACTGCTGGACCTACGACCTGATGCCCAATCGCTCCATGGCGCTCTACTTGATGGCCCGTGGCTACGACATTTATCTGGTGGATTGGGGCAAGCCATCACAAGCAGAGCGAAGCCTTGGCCTGGACACCTATGTCAACCGCTGGCTACCGGCAGCGGTGGAGACAGTGAAAGAACACGCAGGCTCCTCGCAGGTCAACCTGATGGGCTATTGCATGGGCGGGTTGCTCTGTTTGATGTATCTGGGGGGACACCCGGATGCGCCCGTACGCAGCCTGATCACGATCGCCAGCCCGGTCAATTTCCACAAGAGCGGCCCTTTCGGCAAGGTAGCAGGTCTCGCAGCCATCCCCGCCATGCAGGTGCACGACTGGTTCAAAGTGAGGCTGAAGCCGCTGGACGACAAGCTCTTCCACATTCCCGCCAGCATGCTGACACTTGGCTTCAAGATGACCAACCCTCCTGGTGTGGTTCAAGCCTACATGGACCTGATTCGCAACCTGGCCGATCGGGAGTATGTCACCGGCTACATGACCATGGGGCAGTGGTTCAATGACATGGTGGATTACCCGGGCGCCGTCGTCCGGGAAGTCATTGAGAAGATGATTCTCGCCAACAGTCTTGCCCGTGGTCGCATCCGGGTGGGCGGGCGCGAAGTGGACTTTTCCTCTATCAAGCAGGATTTATTGGCCTTTGCCGGGACCACCGACAATATTGTCAGCCTTCGCGCAGCACGAGACATCATGAGGCTGGTGGGTAGCGACAATAAGCGCTTTGAAGAGGTGCCAGGAGGCCATGCCGGCGTATTTTCCGGTTCCAAGGCGCCCAGCCATGCGTGGAGAATCAGTGCAGACTGGCTTTCGAGCCGCTCGGATTGAAAACCAGTTTCAAGAGGAAAACCCGCCAGGGCTTTCCTCTTTGCTCAATGCAAAACGCAGTGCCGCTGCGTTTACTGTCCAGCTACCAGTTCATCGACTCGCTCAGCCACCTGCGTGGCATAGCGGTAGAACAGATACGGCACCTTGCTGCTCTCGGTATCGTTCATTTTGGGTACGGAACTGCGCACGAAAGTCCAACGCTGAGAGACGAAAGCGAGAACACCGCTGGCAACCGCATCGTTCTGATACTTCTTCTGCAGGTTTACCAGGCTGTCATCAATCTGCTTGGCCTCCATGGCAAAGTCCATAGGTTCAAGGCCCGTTCCGGTCGGCAAACCGGCAGACGGAAAGGCCGCGAGAGCCACGTATTCGCTGGCCACTCTTTGCATGGCAACAGATAGGTCCACAATATCAAGATAGGCAGAATCGTCCGCCTGTGCGCTATCGGCCAGCTCCACCACCGCAAGCGTGGTGGTATTCATTTCGCTCATGGCCGCGTAGTCAGCGTAACCCAGTGAGGCCAGAGGATTATCCACCGCCCTTGCGGACAGCGCCTGCCAGGCATCACCAATGGCTGCCGCGTCCTTCTCACTGGCGGGCTCCGCCTCAGCCTTGAGGGCCGCCGTATCTTTCTCACCCTCGGCGAGGAGTACCCTCAGCGCTTCTCTGTCCTCCGGGTTGTCACCCCTGATAGCCAGCAGATGGAAGCCCATTCTGGCTCGCCAGGCATTCGCCTCAACGACAGCCAGATCCGTGGCCTTGATGGCAGCATGACCGCTGGAAACCAACGCCAGCAGCCCCCCGGTTATCGTCATCCATAACGTCTTTCTCACCCGACACCCCTGCTTTCATGACTAACAAAAAACCCCGCCGTAGCGGGGCATCTATTCTAATACGTTTTGCTTCCAGTGTTATTCAACCGGGCCAAACGTAGGTTTCTCTACTTCCGTGGAGGCCAGATTCACGGCCTGATCCAGCGTATCTACCATTTGCTTAGTATAACGGTATACCAGAAACGGGACCGCATTTTCATAGAACTTGACCATAGACTCGCGGATAAAGGTCCACTTCAGACCCACCTGGGCCAGAGCACGGCTCATGGCTTCATCACCACTGTGTTTTTTCTTGGCACTGGCCAACATGGATTCAAAGCGGGGCACGGCGTCCTTGAACTCAAGGCGCCCTTCATCCGTGCCCGCCGCCATGCCGCCACTTGGATCAGCCGCCAGGTTAAGGTACTCCGAAGTCATGCGCTGCAAAAAAGCAGCCAGTTCGTGCACATCATCATAATTACCCGGGATACCACTCTTGAAGCCATCCATCTTTTCCAGCATCAACGCGGGTATCTCGTTCACATCCTGAATGGTGTAGGTGTCAGTATAGCCCTGCTCGGCCATGGTGTTTGAGCTGGCCGCCTTTTCAAAGTTTTTCCACTCGCTGTTGAGCTCTACTGCCAACTTGCGCTCTTCACTGCCCTCCGCATCACTTTCAATACGCTTCAAGGTACGACGCGCCTTGTCTATGGAGCTTTCAAGATCTGCGGCGTAGGTTTGTCCGCCGGTCATGATAGTGAGCATGTGAAAATCGGAACGGACACGCCACAGTCCCAGTTCAAACTCTTCCAGATCGGCATTGGTAATGGCAGCCATGCCGTTCAATGGCAAGATGGCGAGTGACACCAGACACCCCAGCAAACGCATTGCCATCAGCTTCTCCCTTTTTGCGTAGAATTGTTCTTAAGGTTTTACTTTATTGTTAGTGGTCCGCAGAAAACCCGTCTGTCGGAGCAATAAGCAAACACTATCACAAAAATCGTTAAAAAGAGGAATATGGCACAGCGATCCCTTGCCAGACTTTCACCAACGAGCTAAGGGCTCCTGATAAGGAATTATTTTCATAATCTCGACCAGCTTTTCCGGGAACTGCCAGGCCATCACCAGCAACCCGATCGAAACAAGCAAACTCAGTACATTCAGGGCCCAATACAGGCCGCCAGCAAGGATAACAAGGGTTCCGGGCGGCGGATTGGGTGTACCAAACCGGTTAACGGTACTACTGCCGTCACCTAACAGCAGGTACAGCATCAATAGCAGGTTGCCCACAGGCACCAGGCTGAACACCGCCCACCAGCCACTCAACCCCATGTCGTGCAGCCGACGAACCATCAATCCGATCAGATAAATGGCAAGCAGAAATATGACTACAAGGCTCACCAGCTGCCCCGCCAGCGCCGGGATCAGCTTTTGCGAAAAGAGCATAATCATGACGAGCAACAAACCCGCTATCACTGAAGCCGTCAGCTGATAGCAGGCAAATCGCAAACGCCCAAGTCGCTGGGTCAGGCTTAATGCGGAAAGCGGCTCATAGACGATGGTTCCCTTGCCCTTATAACCCGGCTTCAAGGGCGCATCGTAGAGATCACTGTTCACTGGTTTCCCCTTCCTTGTCCTGTTTCCAATCCTGATATTTCACAATGTCGGCTTGGCACTGTTGCCACACTTTCGCCAACACACCGAGGTCATCCAGCAATCCCAGGGCCAGAATGGGATCAGGAATCGCATCCAGCGGCATCATGAAATAGACCAGTGCGCCGGTAATGGACAGCAAGGTGGTGCGCGGCAGGTTCGGATACCTGCCCGCAGCCCAGTCGTACAACATCAGGGCTAGCAACTTCAGCTGCCCAGCGCCCTCCCCTAACCGATTCGCCAGTTTCTCGCTGCGCTGACCAGCCAGTGTTGCCAACCAGCGGCTTGCAGAAACCGATTGCAGAATCCGCCCTGCCCGGGCCAGCGACTGACGCCGAAACGGATTAATGTGACAGCTCCTGGAACAGGGCCCGATATTCGTCGGTCAGCTTGTGACGCGGCTGCAGGTTGACCAGCGGCGTAGCACGTTCGTGAGATTCGCGCATCACCACGCTGGAAGACAGCTTGCTCTCCAGAATCGGCAATCCTTCTTCCTGAAGTGAAGCCACCAGCTCCTGAGGCAGACGCGCTCGTGGCTGGAACTGGTTAACGATAATTCCCTCAACCTTGAGCTCGTCATTATGGTCTTCCCGGGCTTCCTGGATGTTCTCCAGCAGGGTGTACAGTGCCTTGCGGGAAAACGCATCGCAGTCAAACGGAATCAATACCCGGTCCGCGGCAATCAGTGCAGAAAGGGTATAAAAGTTATAGGCCGGTGGCGTATCAACAAAAATGGTGTCGAAGTCCCGCGACAGGGTCTTGAGCAGGCCGCGAAGCTTGTAGATCTTGTGCTTTGATTCGAGCATGTGCTCGATCTCACCCAACTCACCATCCGAAGGCAGTACGTAGAGATTCTCGAACGGTGTGGCATGCACATACTCCCTCGGCTCTTTCTCCTTTAGCCGAAAAGACAGCGTCTGGGCAAAAAAGGTGCCGATATTGGGCTTGGGCCCTTCGCCATGACTGTAAGCATCCATTCCCAACAGGTACTGGCTGGCGTTACATTGCGGATCCAGATCGACCACCAGAGTACGGTTACCTTCTGCTGCACTCATGGCTGCCAGATTTACGGTGATACTGGATTTACCCACGCCCCCTTTCTGGTTAAACACCACACGACGCATTCCTTGTTCTCCTTAAACAGCTCGGATGATGGCTCAGGGCCGGCCACTACAGACCCTGGGCACGACGCTGCCTGGCGGCAGCCAATTGATGCTGAATCATACACAGCTCCCCTGCCGACTCACAGTGGTCACCGTGGCCTGAGTTACTCACAAAAGCTGTGGATAACCCCTTTGATAACCTCTTGAGTACTTCCCCTGGGCCAGACGAGACTGATTCTTCAGAAAACTGTACAAAAAACGTTCCACAAATCCTGCTACCCATCGGCAATACACCACCAGTGATCATCTCAGGCCGATTCAGTGTAATGGGTAAACAGCAGCACAAAATCTATCTCATCCCTATTGCTCAAGCTCTGCCAGGGGCGCTAAAAGTAAACAATGTGTCGACTGGAGAATAACAATGTCTCAACCATTCAGCAGTGTCCCCGCCAACAGCCATCTCAAAGCCATTCCTGGTAACCGTGGCCTGCCGTTGATTGGCAACACCCTGGCACTGATGAAGGACCCTATCGGCATGACACGCAAGCGTTACGATCGCTACGGCCCGATTTCCTGGACCAGTGCATTCGGCCTGCGACTGGTACAGATGATCGGCCCTGACGCGAACCAGTTTGTCATGCTGAATCGGGGCGACCTGTTTTCAAACCATGATGGCTGGGACTACTTCATCGGCAAATTTTTCCATCGTGGCATCATGCTGCTGGATTTCGATGAGCACAAATGGCATCGCAAGATCATGCAGCAGGCGTTCAACCGTGACGTGCTGAAAGGCTATCTGCAGCGCATGGGGCCTCATATTGAGGCGGGACTTCAGAATTGGCAGGACATCCCTGATTTCCACGTATTGAGTGCCGTCAAGCAACTGACTCTGGACCTGGCTACCGATGTGTTCATGGGTTATGAACTGGGACCTGAGGCCAATGCCATCAACAAGGCCTTCATTGATACCGTTCGGGCAGGAACCGCTCTCGTGCGAGCCAATGTACCGGGTGGTCGCTGGGCCAAGGGGCTGAAGGGCCGAAAGGTACTGGAAGACTTTTTCCGCAAGGAACTGCCCGCCAAGCGAACGAGCAAGGATTCCGATCTGTTCAGTGTGCTATGCCATGCATCCACAGAGGACGGTCACCAGTTCTCGGATGATGATGTGGTCAACCACATGATCTTCCTGATGATGGCGGCACATGACACCTCCACCATCACACTGTCTACCCTGTTCTATTATCTCGCCAAGCACCCTCAGTGGCAGGAACGTTTACGTGAGGAAAGCCTCGCGCTGAACAAAACCTGTATTGAGTATGATGATCTGGCCTCGCTTGAAGGCATCGGCATGGCCATGAAAGAAGCGCTACGGCTGTGTGCTCCCGTCCCTTCAATGCCGAGAAGAACCGTGAGGGATGTGGAGTTTAATGGCTATCTGATTCCCAAAGGCAGCTTCATCACCATCAGCCCCTACTTTACCCACTTCATGGAGGAGTACTGGCCTGAGCCGAACAAGTTTGATCCCGACCGATTCAGTGAGGAACGCCGGGAAGACAAAGTCCACCCCTATGCCTGGGTCCCCTTCGGGGGCGGCGCCCACAAGTGTATCGGGCTGCATTTTGCCGAAATGCAGGTTAAAGCCATACTCCACCAGGTACTCCTCAACTATCGCTGGAGCGTACCGGGTGACTATGAAATGCCGGTGGATTTGACCAGCCTGCCCGTGCCAGCGGATGGTTTGCCAGTGAAGCTGGAAAGGCTGTAAAGCCAGTCTCGAGTTACGAGTTTCGAGTCCCGAAGATCAAAGGCAAAAACCTGACAGGCTGCCAGGGTTTGTATTTCGAAACTCGCTTCTCGTAACTCGTCACTATTCCAGGGCCCTGCAAGATCGCTCGCCAGCAAGCTCCTGCTTCCCTTGCGGCTTTATCCAGCGGTGACCAACTCTCCCTGACGCATCGTGACCAGTTCTTCTGCCGCCGTGGGGTGAATGCCTACCGTGGCATCAAAATCTGCCTTGGTCGCGCCCATCTTGATCGCCACAGCGAACCCCTGGGTGACCTCCGCGGCATCTTCGCCCGCCATGTGCAGGCCAAGCACGCGGTCAGATTCATCATCCACAATCAGCTTGATCAAAGTCCTCACCTGACGGTCGCCCAGTGTATAGCGCATGGGCCGAAAGCTGCTCTTGTAAACCCGGATGGACCCGGTTGTCGCCAAGGCCTCTTCCTGGGTCATGCCCACAGTGCCGATATTCGGGTGGCTGAAAACGGCAGTAGCAACATTGCGGTAGTTCAGTGGCGAGCACGGCTTGTCCTTGCCAAACAGGTAGGCGGCCAGCCACATGCCTTCAGCCAGTGCCACCGGGGTCAATTGAAGGCGATCAATCACATCCCCAAGCGCGAAGACCCCTTTAATGCTGGTCTCGTAACGCTCATCGACAACAATTGCGCCCCCCGCGTTAAGCTCAGGCGTGGCCCCTTCAGCGAACAGGTTATCCAGCAGTGGAACCCGCCCGGTAGCGTAAAAGACCTCATCGAATTCCAGCTGCTCTCCGCTATCGGTAATGAGCTGCTTGACGCCTGCGCCTTCCTCAATGCGAACCACATCGGTATTGAAGCGTAGCGTGCTGCCATGCTCGGCCATTTGCTCAGCGACAAATGAACGAATGTCTTCATCAAACCCACGCAGAAACAACTCTCCACGATAGATTTGGGTTACCTGGCACCCCAGCCCCTGCAGAATGCCGACAAACTCCGTTGCGATATAGCCTCCACCCACCACAGCGACACGCTTCGGTAGCTGCTCTAGATAGAATAGGTCGTCAGAAATCCTGACCAGCTCATTCCCCGGAAATTCCGGCACAAACGGCTTGCCGCCCACCGCCACCAGAATGTTGCTTGCGCTGATAATTTTGTCACCCACGGACACCTTTCCCGGCGCTTCTACACGACCATGCCCTTCTAAAATGGTCACACCGGCCTGTTCGAGAATGCGTCGGTAAATCCCGTTGAGCCTCTCGATTTCACGGGTCTTGTTGTTTCTGAGTGTGTGCCAGTCGAATTCCCAGCCGGAAACGGAGTAGCCATAGTCTTCGGCAAGTGCAAATTCGTCAGGAAAATGCGCGCCATAGGAGAACAGTTTCTTCGGAACACAGCCCACATTGACGCAGGTGCCGCCAAAAAAACGCTCTTCAACGATGGCAACTTTGGCACCATGGCTTGCGGCCATGCGAGCCGCTCGTACGCCGCCAGAACCCGCACCAATCACCACCAGATCAAATTCGCTTGTCACACGCTGCTCCCTAAACCACGTATTGAAGGTCAATCAAAATGTCGACTTACTCGCTGCCTTTCGATGCAGGCGAAACCGCAATGTTACGCATGCCAGCCTGCCAGCGAACTGTTACCGGCTGCGCACTGGGCCTGCCATGTTGGAGATGGTAACCCGCTTCTACACCCGGCCACAGATAGTCCAGCGGGATCGACTCACCATTACTACTCAACATGCGCGCATGGTAACGCTTCAACTGTCGGGGCTCCGTAACGCCACAGGAATGGGCAATGGTTTCCACTTCCTTGACCAGATTGTCATGAAAGTGGGCTACCCGCTGGGCCTTGTCCTCAGGCACCAGGCCCCTCTGCAAACGCGGGTTGTGGGTGGTTACCCCGGTTGGACAGGTATTCCGGTTGCACTGCAGAGCCTGAATGCAGCCCAGCGCAAACATGTATCCCCGAGCCGACACACAGAAATCAGCCCCAACGGCAATGGCCCAGGCCACCATGCTTGGGTTGATCAGCTTGCCGGAGGCAATAATCCTGATACGGTCGGCGAGACCGTAACCATCCCGCAAGTCCACCAGCATCGGCAAGGATTCCGCCAGATACAGGCCCACATCGTCCATGAGGGACATGGGAGCAGCACCGGTACCACCGTCACCACTATCGATAGTGATGAAGTCCGGCGCGGACTCCAGACCACGCTCATGCACCGCCAGAAACAGATCCTCCAGCCAGCCCCAGGCCCCCAACACCAGCTTGATCCCCGTTGGTTTCCCTGTGACCTCACGCACCCGTTCGATCAAATCAAGCAAGGAGTCGGCATCATGCACATCAGGCTGCCCGTTGGGACTGATGGATGCCTTGCCGGCGGGAATACCCCTGATAGCGGCAATTTCTTCAGTCACCTTGCCTGCGGGCAAGATACCGCCCTTGCCAGGTTTGGCACCCTGACTCAGCTTGATTTCAAACATCTTTACCTGCTGATGAGCCGCTACCGCGCGAAGCTTGTCATCATCCAGGTTGCCTTCAGCGTCACGCACACCGTAACGGGCAGTACCGATCTGGAAAACAATGTCGCAGCCACCATCGAGATGATACTGAGACAACCCACCTTCGCCGGTATTCATCCAGCAGTTGGCGATGGCCGCCCCCCGTGACAAGGCCTGCACTGCCGGTCGGGATAACGCACCAAAGCTCATCCCCGAAATGTTGAAAATACTCTTTGCCACATAGGGCTGTTCACAGTGAGGGCCCACCATGATGGGCAAGGTTTTGGCGGCATTTTTCTCCAGGGTGGGATAAGGGCAGTTCATGAAGATGACCCGCCCTGCTCCGATCTGCTTGGTCGATCCGAACGCCGAGGTATTGCTGAGATTCTTCGCCGCACGGTAAACCCAGCCACGCTGGGCACGGTTAAAAGGAAGTTCTTCCCTGTCCATGGCGAAGAAATACTGCCGGAAAAACTCCCCCATGTGCTCGAAGAAATACCGGAACCGGCCAACCAGCGGGAAATTACGCCGGATAGCATGTTGCTTCTGAAAAAACCGGTCCTGAACCCACAGGGCCAACCCGACCAGCACCAATAGCAACACCAGCACCAGAAAAGCCAGCGCCAGCCAGGCAAGCATTCCACCCAGCAAGGGCTGGAGTTTCTCCGGAAACATACACTCTCCTTGTCGTGATTCGCCAAAAAGACCGCGGGTCTTGGGCGTGAGCTATGCAAGTTGTATGATGGTAGGCCGTCTGTATGAACGCTGGCCCGTCCATCATGCCATTTTATCGGGCAAGCCTCGGCCAGCAATGACATACAGATTAGGATTGGGGGAAATCGTCCTTATCTGTAGAGGACGATAAAGCAGAATAAAAGGCCAGCCAAACCGGCCACCAATAATCGGGTACACACATGCTCAAGCGCGCCCTGCTGGCACTGTTGGTCAGCGGCACCGTAGGCTTCACAGGTTCAGTCTGCGCAAGCGATATCTACAAGTATCGCGCGGCGGACGGCACTATCCTGTTTACCGACCAGCCTCAGGAACGGGTCGGAAGCGATCACACGCTGCTTTCGGTGCGAAAAGGCTGGACCTACACCGCTCGCGCCTTGACCGCCAAAGAACGGGACCGCTACGACAGCATGATTTCCCTGGCTGCTACCCGCTATGATGTGGAGCCGGCCCTGATCAAGGCAGTGATTCACGCCGAATCCCTTTTCGACCCCAAAGCGGTTTCACGGGTAGGCGCACAGGGCCTGATGCAGCTCATGCCAGAGACGGCCACCTACCTCAACGTCAGCAACCCCTTTGATGCACGCCAGAACATTCTTGGCGGCACCCAGTTTATCGCTTATCTGAAAGGCAAATTCAGTCGCCTCGACGATATCCTGGCAGCCTACAATGCCGGCGAAGGGAACGTTCGTCGTTACGGTGGCATCCCGCCCTTCAAGGAAACCCAGGCCTATGTGCGCAAGGTGAAACAGCTCAAGCAACGCTATGCTGGTCACTTCGCCTCCGGCATGGGTGAAGAAGAAGTCGTCGCCGCGAGATAAGCGAGTCAAGAGTTACGAGAAGCGGGGGACAAAAATCATAAGCCCCCGCCCTGGCCTGTCATTTGACCTTCGCAATTCGAAACACGTCGCTAGCAACTGATTTCATGCCTCCACGCCCATCCAGGGGCCGTCGAAGTCAATCCGGTACTGTTTAATGCGGTAGTTGGCGGTCAGACATTGACCGGTGCGCAGGGAAAATTCCATGCCGTGGCCCGGGCATCGCAGCTGGTTACCCGTCACCGTACAGCGGTCCATTGGGAAGTCCGCATGAGGGCAGCGCCGCTGCACCAGCCAGGTCTGCCCGTCCTCATGAATGAGCAGCAACTCTTCCCTTCCCACCTGTACAGGCAACCGAAGACCATCGTAGAGGTCCAGAGTACGAATCAGACGATGAAACATAAGTCACCCCCTTGAGCAGGAGAGTCGCGTCTCCATCCCACCCGGAACTGTGAATACCCACAACGTAAAAAGCCCGCAGAAGCGGGCTTTTTACTGTGCTATCAAGCACGAGGCGGGTCAAGCAGAGGCTTACTCGCCGTGCGTTTCCGCCAGGTAGAACCAGGTATCCAGCACCGAGTCAGGGTTCAGGGACACAGAGGAAATCCCCTGCTCCATGAGCCACTTGGCCAGATCCGGGTGGTCGGACGGGCCCTGACCACAGATACCGATGTACTTGCCCTGGGCGTTACAGGCATCAATCGCCATTTTCAGCAGCTTCTTGACCGCCGGATCACGCTCATCGAACAGATGGCTAACGATGCCGGAGTCACGATCCAGGCCCAGAGTCAGCTGGGTCAGATCGTTGGAGCCGATGGAGAAACCATCGAAGTTCTGCAGGAAGTCATCCGCCAGCAAGGCATTGGTGGGCAGTTCGCACATCATGATCACGCGCAGGTCATTCTCGCCACGCTTGAGACCGTTCTTGCCCAGCAGATCGATTACCTGCTCTGCCTCGCCAACAGTACGCACGAAGGGCACCATCAGTTCCACGTTGGTGAAGCCCATGACGTCACGGACTTTCTTCATTGCACGACACTCAAGCTCGAAACAATCGCGGAAATTCTCGCTGATGTAACGGCTGGCGCCACGGAAGCCCAACATCGGGTTTTCTTCTTCAGGCTCGTACAGCTTGCCGCCGATCAGGTTGGCATATTCGTTGGACTTGAAGTCAGACAAACGAACAATGACCTTCTCAGGGTAGAAAGCCGCAGCCAGAGTGGAAACGCCCTCAACCAGCTTCTCGACATAGAAATCAACCGGGTCGCCGTAGCCTGCAACTCGCTTGTCGATATTCTGCTTGATGTCGTTGGGCATGGTGTCGTAATTCAACAGTGCCTTCGGGTGAACACCGATCATGCGGTTGATGATGAATTCAAGGCGCGCCAGGCCCACGCCCTGGTTAGGCAGGCCGGCGAAATCAAAGGCTCGATCCGGGTTACCCACATTCATCATGATCTTGAACGGCAGCTTGGGCATGGATTCGATGGAGTTACGCTGGATATCAAAGTCCAGCTGACCTTCATAGATCTTGCCAGTGTCGCCCTCCGCACAGGACGCCGTCACTTCCATGCCGTCCTTGAGGATATCGGTGGCATCACCACAGCCCACGATGGCCGGAACACCCAGCTCACGAGCAATAATGGCCGCGTGACAGGTACGACCACCACGGTTGGTCACGATGGCGGCTGCGCGCTTCATTACCGGTTCCCAATCAGGGTCGGTCATGTCAGTCACCAGCACGTCACCGGGCTGCACTTTGTCCATTTCCTTGATGCTGTGTACGACACGTACCACACCGGCACCAATGCGCTGGCCGATGGAACGGCCTTCTACCAGAACCTTGCCGGTCTGCTTGAGCAGGTAACGCTCCATCACGTTGGCGTCAGAGCGGCTTTTCACGGTTTCAGGACGTGCCTGAACAATGTAAAGCTTGCCATCATCACCATCCAGCGCCCATTCGATATCCATAGGCATACCGTAGTGCTTCTCGATCTCGATGGCCTGGTGAGCCAGGTTTTCTACCTGCTCATCAGTCAGACAGAAGCCCATGCGTTCTTCGCGATCCACATCGACAATCTGTACTGATTTACCCGCAGAAGCTTCAGCGCCGTAGATCATTTTCTGCATCTTGCTGCCCAGATTGCGGCGCAGTACAGCAGGCTTGTTGTTCAGCAAGGTATTCTTGTGAACATAGAATTCGTCAGGGTTAACCGCGCCCTGCACCACCATCTCCCCCAAACCGAAGGACGCAGTGATAAAGACCACATCCTTGAAGCCGGATTCGGTATCCATGGAGAACATGACGCCAGCGGCACCGGTTTCGGAACGCACCATGCGCTGAATGCCAGCGGACAGGGCCACCAGTTTGTGATCAAAGCCCTGGTGAACGCGGTAGCTGATAGCGCGGTCATTAAACAGGGAAGCAAAGACTTCCTTCACCGCCACCATGACACTGTCGATACCACGGATATTCAGGAAGGTTTCCTGCTGACCGGCAAAAGAAGCATCCGGCAGATCTTCCGCGGTAGCAGAAGAACGAACGGCCACCGGCAGTTCCGCATTGCCCTCACCGATCTGCTCGTAAGCTTCACGAATAGCGGCGTCGAGCGCCGGCTGGAACGGAGCATCAATGACCCACTGGCGAATTTCCTGACCGGTCTTGGCCAGGGCATTCACGTCCTCAACATCCAGCGCGCTGAGCGCTTCGTTGATCTTCTGGGTCAGGTTGTTGTGCTCGAGGAACTCACGGAAGGCTTCAGCAGTGGTCGCGAAGCCGCCGGGAACGGAGACACCCGCTGCCGACAGATTGCTGATCATTTCACCCAGGGAGGCATTCTTGCCGCCAACGTGTTCTACGTCGTCTTTCCCCAGATCCTGAAACCAGACTACATATTCCGCCAAGGTCGTCTCCTTAAATACATGTATACCGGGTAAATCCTGATGGCACGGAAGCCACCGAATCTGCACTGCTCGGGGTGAAAACCCACAGTATGAGCTTGCTACACGGCGCTCCCCGGCGTTGCCGGATCAAATCGAGCCGACATTCTACTCAAAACCGTCACGCTTTGCCTGCCCTTCACGTGAAAATGAGCATCACTTTAGTTTTCGGACCGGCAAAGGGCGATAGACCGCCTGCTTAAGGGAAGTACCCCTTTGAATTTACTGGGCAAATTGCGCTAACGGGCCGGCGCGCGGAGTGTAATGACGTATAAAGGCAGGGACAACGGCAAAATTGCCCGATATGCGACCTCCGACGGTGGCGCACCGCGTCACGAAACACTAGACTGCTTCCACAAAACAACGACTTAGCATCCAAAGTGCAGCCAAATCAGGCCAATGACGGAGAATTGTCGCCCGATCCACGGCCTGTCATCCGTAGGCAACGAACGCGCTTGATGGATTCGAAAGACGCCTGCTGCATCCGAAACAGTCGTCAATCATGACAACAACGGCGAACAGACCATGACCCGAACAGCCTTCTATCTTTCCGACGGTACCGGCATCACTGCAGAGACATTGGGGCACAGCATGCTGAGCCAGTTTGGTGATATCCAGTTTCTGCAAGTCACCCTGCCCTTCGTCCAGTCAGATGAACAAACCCGGGAGGCGGTAGAGAGAATCAACAAGGCAGGAGAGGCAGATGGCGCCAAGCCCATTGTCTTCTCCACGCTGGTCAACAGTGACCACCGGGAAATCCTTCACAGCTGCAAAGGTCTGGTGCTCGATCTTTTCGGTGCCTTCCTGAACCCTCTGGAAGCAGAGCTCGGGGTTCGCTCCAGCCACAAGGTTAACCAGAGCCACGCTATTCGTGATGCAGACTCCTACCGGATCCGCATCAACGCGGTGCACTTCGCGCTGGACAACGATGACGGCGCCCGCACTCGACACTATGATCAGGCAGACATCATCCTGATTGGTGTCTCCCGGTCCGGCAAGACCCCCACCAGCCTTTATCTGGCTCTCCAGTTCGGCCTGTTTACCGCGAACTACCCACTGACCGAAGATGACTTCGACGACCTGCGCTTGCCCAAGCCTCTTCAGGAACACAAAAGCAAGCTGTTCGGGCTCACTATCAATGCTGAACGTCTCAGCGCCATCCGAAGTGAGCGCAAGGCCAACAGCAAGTACGCTTCGTTACGCCAGTGCGATATGGAGCTGCGGGCGCTGGAGGCCATGTATAACAAGCACAACATTCCTTACCTGGACGCGACTGAGCTGTCGATCGAAGAGATCAGTACGCGGGTGCTGGCAATGAAGGGGCTGAAGCGGCGGTTGCAGTAAAAGGTTCATCCCGGGGTAGCGGTAGACTCTGTCAGCCAGACTCCACTGAACCCGACATTCGACCTCCGCAGCCAGGCAGCCTGATGCTCAACGCTCATAAGGGGCCCACCTGCAAGGTCACCAAGCATCCATCAGGACAAGACGGGCGCATAATGGTCAAGGGCTCCAGTCACCCACTTCAGTTTTTACTCATATGGCAAAAGTAATAACTGGAAAGCCTCCAATTTTTGCCATAAAGTGCATGAATGAATAATTATTGCACTATTCAGCTATTCATCACCAACCGATGGCACGACGCCGCCACTGTCACACTCACCGGCGATGAACAGCAGGGCTGGAAGGCTGCCACCCACTCGGGTTATACACTCGACCATGTCCTTGGTTTTCAGGGGTGTCAGGACGCTCACGCCTGCACAGTCCGCTGGCCGGTAAGCATGGACCTCCTCATGCACGATAGCTGGCCGCCGTTCTTGTTGGACCTGCTGCCCCAAGGGTTCGGCAGGCAAGAATTGCACCGCCAACTGGGCTTGCCGGAAACTGCCACCTTTTCTGCAGACTGGCCGCTACTGCTAGCGGGAGCCGGCAACCCCATCGGCAACCTGAGAATCAAGGAAGCAGCTGAATACCTCGACAACATCAACACGCCAGCAACCGGCTTTCGTTATCAAGATGTGGCCAATCGCCACGAAGACTTTATTGAATACCTGGCCGGGCACGGCCTCTTCGTCGCCGGCTCCTCCGGTGTTCAAGGGGAATGGCCCAAGGTCCTGCTGACGGAAGCGGATGATGGCTTGCTGTATCTGGACCACACCCTGCCCGATGAGCGCGCTCGTAAACACTGGCTAGTCAAATTCCAGCGTCACAACCAAAGCGACCTGAAACTGATTCTGGAATGTGAGAGCCGCTACATGACGCTGGCGGAACATCTTGGCCTGCGCGTTCATGGCCAGCTGGAAACGCACAATGGCGCCCTGTTCATCCCTCGCTTTGATCGCCACAGCAGCGACGGCAAGGTAATCCGCTTGGGCCAGGAAAGTGTTGCATCACTCTGCCAGAAGGCCGGCTTTGGCCAACGCATGACGCACAACGAAGTCTGCAAGTCACTGGCAGCCGTCTGCACCGAGCCAGAAAAGGAAATTGCTGAATATCTCAAGCGAGACATCGCCAATATTATCCTCGGCAACAAGGACAACCACGCTAGAAACACGGCGATCACCCGCACCGCAGATAACGGCATTGCCCTCACGCCATTGTACGACTTCGCGCCCATGTACCTTCACCCAGAGGGAATAGCCCGCACTACCCGCTGGGAGCGGGATGACAATGGCCAACCAGAATGGGGCAGCGTCATCGCTCAGGCAGCCCAGGCCAGCGGCCTCCCCGCTTCCAGCCTTGCACAAAGCATCAAGAAAATGGAGCTACCGCTCACCACACTGGTTGAAGAAATGCACAGACTAGGCCTGCCGACCGACCTGATCGCTCGCACCGAGCGGCTGACGCAAGGCGTCCTGAATACACTCAAAGAGCTATAAATCATGGACAAACGCCACACAGAACTCTCCCCCCAAGAGCAAATGGCTCGCAGAGAGTCACTCTACCAATTCATTACCGAACACCCCGGTTTACCTCTGGCCGAAGTCATCACCCGAACCAGAAAAGAGCTGCTGCTCACACTGGAAGAAATGAGCAGACTGACCAGCGTATCCGTGCGGGTGATCCATAGCATCGAAAACCAGCAGGCCAACCCAACCCTTGCCACAGCCGAGAAGTTATTAAAGCCGTTTGGGTTGCGTATGGGGGTATTTCGATAATCCGGCCGTTTAGATCTCCGTGGAATGGCGGATCCAGACACTTCCCTTGGGTTTTTGTAGTGGAACCAACGCTCAGGATGAGAAGAATGGGTGATTTTTTGTGGGAGCGTGCTTGCACGCGAAGTTTTTGGCGAGGTTGGGACAAGCTTCGTTTGCAAGCAACCTCCCACAGCAGATCAACACCATTGGAAAAATGTGAGACCCGTATCGTGGTCTGTACTACTGAGAATGGAAATTTCTGTGGGAGGCTGCATGCAGCCTAAGGGTTTTGGGTGGACTTTTTCGGGGACTTCCGGGAGGCAGGCCAGCCCTCTCCCCGGTAATGGGAAATGGGAGACCTGGCCCCGAGAAGCTTGCTAGGTTACGAGAAAATTCTACTTTTGAGCAGGGCTAAATTTCGGGGTGATTACCGGGGGACTTCGAGAATGGAAATTTCTGTGGGCGGCTGCTTGCAGCCGAAGCGCTTTCGGTGGGTTTTTTCGGGAACTACCAGAAGGCAGGCCTACCCTCTCCCCAAAATGGGAAATGGGAGACCTGGCCCCGGGTGCGTGGGCCCTCGAAAGCATTAGGCCATCGAAATCATATTCGCTTGCAAGCAACCTCCCACAGCAGATCAACACCATTGGAAAATGGCAGCCCCGTGCCTCGTGGTCTGTACTACAGAGAATGGAAATTACTGTGGGAGGCTGCTTGCAGACGAAGGGTTTGGGGTGGGCTTTTCACAGTGCTGCCCTCCCCCTACAAACCCGGAGGCAGGCCTGCCCTCTCCCGAAATGGGAAATGGGGGCCTCGACCTTCATAGGCGGAGAAATTGAGGTAGCAGCCCCCTAACCGATCATAAAAAATCAGATTCCGTGAATGCGCGTCTGAAGATCGGTAATGGTCACACCCTCAGCTCCCATACGGCTTATGGCCTGACCATTAGCAGGTCCACCTGGGATTGCGGTGCCCACAGTACCAAAATCGACATTAAGCAGGTGAATATCAAACTTTGTCGTAGTACCCTCACGCCCCAAAACCAGCCCCGTAGATTCAATGTCAGCATACATACCAGCCAAACCAAAACCGCCATAAGCTCTAGCATCAAATAGAAAATCCAGACTTATCTGACTATCGGTAGAGACATTATCAGAAAGGAGGCTGATTTTATCCTCGCTCGCCGCAGAGATAGGGCCACAAAGCGAGTCAACATTACTAATACAAGACAGCGTCCCGGCGCTTAAAGACATCATATGTCCCTGAGGCTCTGAGCCAAGCTGAAAATTCATGATTGGGTTGGAGCTAAACAGCATATTGATGGCCCCGGAGCGAAGCACTTCCGTCACCCCAGTTTGCAGCGTCGGACGAGCTGGATTAAAAATGTTGCCCGGACCATCCCACAGATAAAGTGAAAAAGGATTTAACCTCAATCCATGCATATCGGCAGGCATGGCAAGGGTCACATTCAGAGTCGCTCCAGCCGTACCAGTACCCGCATCGATATTGACAGTAATAGGTTGGCTGCTTGCAGTCGAAAAATTTTCATCGGCAAAAAACTGTATTGCGCCGTTAGCATCATAGTTTTTGGGTGCGTAAAGCCAAGCTCCAGGGCTGGTGTAATCCAGCTCCCCCACATGACTACCACCAGCAACACCATTGGAGTCAAGCAAGCTTAGCTGGCTGAATTTCAGCGCTGCATTTGGTAACTGCACTCCCACGCTGATGCCATCCTGGCCATTGACTTTCGACAAGGATTCATCAGCCAAAAGCTCCATCGCCGCCGCATAAGCGGGCAAAACCAAGACCGCACTAAAGATCATGGACATGCCAGTTATATTCATGATCATGCTCCACATTTAACAGAAGGTGCTGGAACCCCAGCAGTTAGCAACCACATGCTGACTTTTTAACTGCTGGTTTTCCAAGGTGAGGTATGCGGTTTGTCCGGTCAGTGGAACCACCAATCGCTTTTCCAAAACAGCATTAGTCAGCGCGTCAATAGAATCACCCAAACTGCTAACATCAATGCGATCACCTTCGAGCAGACTAGTAGTAACGGCGTCAGCTAGCTGGGGAAGCACATCACTGACATCCACCTGTTGTTGAGCTTGTAAATAGCCTAAATCAATCGGCTCCTGAAATGACATCCACCAGCCCTGCTGCGCGATATCATCGACATTCGCGCCGGGCCAATGAACATCCTGCCCCTGCAAGGAAAGGTACCCGCCACTGCCTGTTAGCGGAATGTTGTGAAACATGCTTAACGATTGCTTGAAGGTAATATCAAGGTTTAGATCAGTGATGGCTGAGCCTGGAGCCATTTTAAATCGAGCATACTCAACAAGTGACCGGCATCCACCAAGCAACCCAATGCCACAACCATTCCATGTGGAAGAATTACCATCCTCAGTTAGGAGAACACGTAAGATATCATCGTCAAAGGTGCCTGGAATAAGTTGTGCATTTGCCGCCGCACATTCTGCGGCATATGCAGCAGGGCATGATCCAGCGTCGGCAATAGGAAACCATGGAATAGTCGCACTTACATTTGTCGCCACTGCCTGCGTCATGCGTTTGCCGGTTACCGTGAACGAAGGCAAGTTGAACCCAACATTCAGGCTGGGCACAGAAACACCTGTAGTTTGACCATCAGTTGGCAGGCTTCTGAAATAGCGATTACCGAGCAAGGTTTCTACTTTACCGCCAAGGGATTGACAGCCCGGAACACCGGATAAAGGAACACAGCCAACACTATTGCTCCCGAAAGTTGTTGCCTGGGTATAAACTTCGCCCGTAGTTGCGGCGACCCTCATATAGCCACTCAGCGACTGAATACCGTCACCAGGTATGGGGGCTGTCCCATTTAAAACACCTGCACTCAGCATACCGAGAATCTCCGCCGCCCCAAAGCGGGCACCGACAATCTCTCTCATGGTAGCGGAATTAGGATTTTTGATCGCAAACTCGACGAAAGGGTTGGTTAACAAAGCACTGGTGGCTGCTCGTCCACCATCCCCTGAATAATCTGGCGAACCTTCTTGTGAGCCGCTGCCAATAAAACCGGATGGAATGCCACTTAGAGATAAATTCTTAATGTCAATATCGCAGGCTGCAGGTCTTACACTGTTGTTGACTCCGCCACAGCCGAGCTGCAGGTTTTTGATATTGGCATTAAGCTCTAGTTCCGCCTCCATACCAATATTATAAAAACCTATATTTTGATTCGATGAAGAGGAAATAGGAGCGCCATTAGCATCTTTCGCCTCACCAGGTGCAAGATAAGCGAGGTTGAATAGTGCCTGCCCAGTCATCTCCGACAATTCATCGTCACTGAGCGACTGCATCCCTGGCATTTTCGTATCCACTGACGCGGAAGCTGCGGGGCTGGCAAGCAGGCAGCAAAACAGCAGCAATACAGAGTTATTATTCTTCACGGCAACAGCCTCTTTAACATTTCGCCAATTCATGACACGCCCTAATTGTTCAGAACGGTTTGATATTCAAATTGCTAACCAGATTACCACCGCTAATCGCGATTTCACCAAGCCGCTGTGCAGCGGCATTACTGTCTGGGTAGAGATTCACATTAGAAAAGCGCACAACACCGGCTGAAGTCTGCTCGGGGTTCAAGGCCAATTCAGCATGGAAATCCACGCTATCTTTTTGAAAACGAATATAGTTATCAAAGCCGATTTTTCCTGTCATATTGTCCAGCCCCAGGGTTGTACCATCAACAGGTTCAACAAGCTGAATGGCACCACTGGTCAGAGTTAGATCCCCTGCAAAGCGAGTGTAATTGGTCGCCAGGGTGCTGCTGGCTGGTGCGGGCACCAGATTCACGTTACCGCTCCCCGCCAGCTTGAGATTGATGCCGAAAAGAACGCCATCACTACTGGTAAAGCCGTCCACTGGGGCATAAACATCTGTTCCAGATCGAAACTTGGAACCCGGCAAGTAACCGGCGGCAAATTGGGAAGCGATGGCCAGATCAAAATCGTCAATCTGGATTCCGATTTGACCATTAGAAAAGCCGAGAGAACCATAGCCAGCCATAAACATATCGATATTGCGCAACCCCATGTAATAGTTGGTCGGATTGCCGCTGTCATTAGGGTTAGGCTCACCGTCAATAAGCAAAATTGAGGTTGTTTTACTGCCATCCGCACTCACGCCCTGAGTGTTCAACGCAAAAGCTGTACCAATACGTTCCTCGCCACCGATATTCAAGCCGTACAGCGCCACATTGGCATCTAGATTGTGAAATGGTAAACCGATACCCCAACTGCCAGATGAGGATGGTATATCTGCAGGATTGGTCACATCATTGCTCACGATGAAATAACTATCGCGGGCAATAGCCTGGAAATCCATCCCACGAACCGCTACACCTATCGCATGGGGATTACTGGATTCATTATGAACACGATGCTGATAATCCGCGGCAGTAGTAAGGAAGCTACCGCCGACCTTGGTGGCATTCAATACCGTGTTTTCAGGCAGGAGCAATGACTGGGTATTAATCAGGTTGAAATAGATATCACCCGAGTTCAAATAAGCCAGCCCCGTATTAAGAGCAGGATTACTCCCGGTAACATCCGTACGCACCAGCAAAGGCGACAAGTTGCCAAACCCGATACCGTAAGCATTATTGCCAGCGTGAGCCAGCTCCAACACCACAGGGTTATCACCGCTACGCAGGAACGCCCCCTGGAAATTCAGGTAAAGGCCACGACTGCCAAGAACAGAAGCAGAGCCCGCGCTGCCTGCACCTGCTCCGAGGGAATAACTATTACCCATGATAGCGCCAGCGCTATCATTGACACCGCGAAACGTTAGGCTGGCATCGGTTACCGCACCGGATATCCCGCCTCTGATAACACCTGCCGCACCAGATGTACTATAAACCGGAGATGGGTCGCCGCTGGGGTCTGCCACATTACTCTTGTACATCAACTCCAGATTAAGCCCCGGCAGCTTTTTACCTGGATTATTCAGATCGTCAACACGGACCATTTCCAGCGCATTGGCTGGGTCCCGCGTTTCCATCACAAGACCACGAGCGGGATCAACAAATATGTAGCCCTCGCCATTAAAACTGAAGTTAAAATCTTTGATAATCCCCTGGTTAAACTGGCTGCCATCGTACTGGGTGATGAAGATGTTGGTATTTTCCAAGCCTGCCGAAAGGGTTGCAGGAGCATCTTCATTGAACAACCCGTTTGTGGTTTTCAGGTGTGCATGAAACGGGGATGCGGTCTGCACAGTAAGGGCACCAAGAGAACTTCCACAGTTCGCACCGGCATTTCCCGGTGCAATAGCCCCCATGCAAATCTGAGTTGTTTCCGTGCGCAACGTACCCAGGCTAGCGGTTAGCTCCAGATCCAGCCCGGTGCTACCAGCATTACTTCCGGTATCGATCTTGAGCATCGTGCCCATATCATCACCGCTCAGGGTCGCACCGTTAGTCCATACACGCATGGTTTGATCAGCAGCATTCCCTACACCAGCGCCGTCTTCCAGATACAAGCGATCCACACTGGCCTCACTAAAGGAGGAATCAATAACAATGCCATCCTGGCCGGACACCTGACTTAGCGACACATCATTTAATGGCTGCATCGCCTGTGCTGATATTGCATAACCAAATGCCACCACGCACGAAACAAAATGGATTATTTTCATTTTCAGCACCTCGGATGGCTCGCATCGCAGCTGAACATATTGACAGAACCATTCACCACCAGGTTGGCGTTGATGTTCAGACCAGTAAAACCGAGCTCACGTCCATGATCAAAAACGGAGCCAGGAGCATTGGTCGTGTTATAGGTTGCCGCAGGAAGCAAAAATCCGGGTGTGTCAGTACCTCCGGGACCGGCATCCGGACCACTATCCTCTTCAATGGCCAATGCTTCGAAGCCAACATTGCGAAATAAAACGGGACGATCAGGATCAAAGGTTAAATGAATAGCGGCTTTTTTGTTTGAGTCAATATCCAGATCCTTGCCGGTGAGCTGCAGGTATTGCAAATTGACAGTACCCTGAATCTTTTTGAACACCAGCCATTGTTTGCGCGCATCTGTGTCGTCGTCGTAAACATGATTGCCCGAGCCATCAACACTGCGATTGGCAATCTGAACCCCTAAACGGCAATACACATAGTCATCCTTGTCACATTGAAAAACCGGAGCATTGCCGCTGGAGGCATCAAGATAGGCCGATTGGTTAAGTTGCAGCAACCACGAGATTTCTGCCCCCCCCTGGGCGGTGACGGAACTCATATAGCCCTCTTCTAATGGCTGTAAATCAGCCCGCACCAGCAAGGGAAGAGCACATAAGATAGCGAAGATATTTTTAGTCATAGATATCTCACAGGCCCGTGGTGGTGAATTTCATGTGCTGGATTAGGATGCCGTCGATGACCACCGAGCCAAGGTTTCCTGAAAAAGAAGTGGCAGGGACAGAAGGATCCGAAGCCTGATTCCCAACAAGCGGGGCACCTGTTACACCATTTGATGCTCCAATAAGTGCGTCAACTTCTGCGCTTGAAGAAGTCAACCATTGCCCATGAACCGCATAATTCCACTGACGGTTTGTATTGGTTCCCCATAAAGTACAACCTGCTTTTTCTGGGCAGCTATAGCCTGTCGGCGCAGAAGTGGAACTACAAGCCCTGCCCGAACAACTTGCATTTCCTGGGGTGTTTACTGCTGTTGAGTTTGTTGTCCAGGTTCCATTTGAGTTGCGTGTTTGCCATTGATACAAGTGCCCCGTTGCAGAGCTATAGTTGTAACAAATGGTCAAACCATTAGTGCTACACCAATATGCTGATGTCCATGTGGAATCTAGAACCCGTCGCTGCTTGTACTGAACCTCCGTAATTGAGCGCGTTTCCATAGTTGTGGCGGAACCAGCCACCTGCTTCCCAAACGAAACCCCCACCGCGCCATCACCGGTGTACGCTGTCAGTAAGTTGTTCACCCCGTCGTAATTGGTGCTGCCAATGGTGATACTGCCATGAGTCGCGCCAGGGGCACATTGGTGGACGTTGCAGTTACCCCCGTTATATATAGCTGTGTAAGTTTCAGCTTTATTGGGGATGCGAGTTAACTCAAATGTAATATTGCGCCCGTCTGCGGCCACACCCGCAATCAACGGTTGCGCAATGGAACCAATAGGCAGGTTGATGTTCGGAGCATAAAGATACAGGCCTTCGTCGGTATCAAAGCTTGGTGCAGAACCGCCAACAATAGCCGGGGTATTTAGCAAACCCTGCCCCGCTCCAGACTCACGGGTGCTGAAGCGGAACACGGAATCCATGCTCGGCGGGGTCCAGGTCTGGGTGCGGGTTTTGCTATCAGTGCGGATTCGGTTCTGTACGATGTAGCGGCAACCAGCTGAACCCTGGTTCGTATAGGCTGTATTTGTCGCACCACCATTGTTGCAATTCCCACCGGAGGCCGCCGCATTCAGCGTTGAATTCCAGCCCCCATGAACATTATTCCAGCCGCTGTACGTTGTATTTTCCGTAGTCGAATCACTAAACGTGCCTATCAGGCCTGTAGAATCGCCGCTGTTCATTCTCACCAGCACTGCCGCACCAAGCGTATTATTGTAGAAAGTGCTCATGCCACCGCTATTGGTGGCGCCACCCTGGGTCTGGAAAAGCCGCACATGGCTGCCATTGACACTGAGGCCATCCCAAATGGCTTGCAGCCGCAGGCGATTGGCGCGGCCAGCACCGCCTACGTCAAATTGTGTTCCTGTGGAAGCCAGGTTCTCTGCCACACCAGGGTCACGGTTAAAGATATCCGCCCACCAGGCGAGCTTCAGGTTGTAGGCATCTGCACCAGCCGCGCCATCCACGCCAGGCTGATACAGCGGTGCTTCCAGGTTCAAATAGGAAACGGTATTTCCGGTAATGTTGGTGGTACTGAAATCCTGCACGTCAGATTCGCTCTGCACCTTAACCAACCACGGATTCCCTGGAGTGCCCCAGCTAGCGATGGGGTCACCTAGCCTCGAATTGCTATTACCATCAGCTTTCGAGATGCCCAGACCGTAGAGGAAAACATCACCTTTTCCGGTATAGGAGCCATATATCGGGTCGTTCGTTGCTACGTCTGTGAGGGGGCCAACAGGAATAAGGCGGATGTAGCCCGTATCCAGTCCACGATTGGTCAGTGCCCCAGCTTGGTTGACATCAGGCTCTGACATCATCACTTGAAGATTTTCAGGAAGAAACGCTATACCTTCCCCCGTAACCCCAGACATAGATTCGTCTGTCAGCTCTGTGAGAGCCTGAACTTGGCCAACCCCTAGCGCAAGGGTCGCTGCCAACAACAGGTTGGTAGAAGAAAGGTTGCGACGCACGGTGACCTCGATGTTGTTGTTATATTACTGGCAGAAAAAGTGTCTTCCTGGCAGTTTTTGTCATCTTTAATGACAAGATTACACAGGTGCAACACGAGCAGCAACAGATGTTAACAATACCTATACAATAGAATTAGCTGAAAACCCCCTTTAAATCATTGAGTTATGGAATGGGCCCTTGTTGCAGTGCATTTTGTGCATATATGTACTCAACGGGTGAGCCAGCACTTGTTACCGATATGCACAGATGCCACCGGAATGTATTTGTTTGGGGTGTTTACTGATGTCGCTAGACAGCATAGGCCCTGTTTACTGGGGTGCTAGCGAATTCCGGCAGGTGGGGCGGATTGTGGGATGGGCGTGCCAAGCAGCTAAGTATCAGGGGCACGCCCCCACAGCAACCTGGGTTATGCGGCGCAATAGTTTAACCAGTGGCCCCTGGTGATTTCGCCTGCAAGCAGCCTCCCACAGCAACACCCACCTGAACCAAGGCGACTACCAACCAGCAAAGCCCAGTGGGAGGCTGATTGCAGGCGAAGGGGTTGAGTGGGCTTTCGCAGTGGAACCACAGCTCCTGCAAACCGGGAGGGGCGGCAGGAATGGCGGAGATCGGCGCTCGGCGATCCCCGCCCTGCGGCCACTTGTGATGACGCACAAATTGATGCACATTATCACCAACAATGATGCAATCAGGATATTTCAATGCGCACTACCGTGACTATTGAAGACGAACTTTATCAACAGGCCCTGGCGATGGCAGGACCAGATGTGGGTAAGGCGGATCTGTTTCGAGAAGCCATGCGGACTTATGTGCGGGTTCAAGCCGCGAAACGCTTGGCGTCGTTAGGCGGGACTGCGCCTGATATGCAAGACATCCCTCGCCGTCATTCTCGTATTGAACGTAGTGACGATGCATGAGCGTTTTGGTTGACACCTCAGTTTGGGTTGCACACTTCAAACATACCAACGAAGCACTCTCCAGGTTGCTTTCAAATGACCAAGTGCTGACCCACTCATTTATCCTTGCCGAAATTGCTTGCGGCACACCGCCTGCGCCACGACATCGCACGCTTTCCGACTTGTCTTTGCTTGGCCATGCCAATGAAGCAAGCATGGATGAGGTGATGCGTTTTATTGAGCATGAGGCGCTCTATGGACTGGGTTGCGGCCTGGTAGATATCGCCCTGCTTGCCTCTACGCTGATCACTCCTGGCTGCCGGTTGTGGACACTGGACAAGCGGCTGGCGACATTAGCCGACAGGTTTGGGGTTGTTTATCCCTGCGTAAAATAAATCGTTTTCAGGCGCTTCGTTGGAGACACGGCCTGAGCCAGCTCTTCGCCTGCAAGCAGCCTCCCACAGCAACAGCCACCTGAACCAAGACGACTACCAGCCAGCAAGGCCCAGTGGGAGGCTGCTTGCAGACGAAGGGGTTGAGTGGAATTTTCTCAGTGGAACCACAGTTCCTGCAAACCGGGAGATGTGGCAGAAATGGCGGAGATCGGCGTTCGGCGATTCTCGCCCTGCCCTGTCTTTGGAACAGGTATAGAAGTAACCAGCAGGATGTGATCCTGCTGTAGGAGTTCCACTTGAGGGACGAAAGTTTGTCTTTTCTGCCAGGGAGAAAACCTGGGGCCTTTCGGCTCCGCCTGCGGCGGTTCGTCCCTCAAGTGGAACTCCTACAGCAGGGTTTAGTGATTTAGCAGGGGGGTTACTGCTGCGGCGAAGCGGGTGAAATCTTCAAGCTGTCGAGTGGCGATGGCGTAGACAATGCGCCAGTCCAGCACATCGTAGCTATGCACAGCCATGTTTCTGAAGCCGACAGAACGCTTCAAGTTATCACGCAGCTCAGGCTCGATGAGCTTCAGGTCTGCGAGGCGATCGAATGTTTCGCCCATGGTATTGGGAGGGATCGTCTCATAGTCCAGCAGTACATGGGCCGCAATATCGACACATAACTGTACTGCTAAGGTTCAGCACCAGAATGTCCTGGATGTCCGGATCGGTTTCCAGTGTGGCGGCGTTATCCGGACGTTTTTGTTCCACCCGCTTGATGCAGCGTCTGAGGCATTCCAGTTTTCGCTCGACGATCAGCGAATCCATTGCTGCCTCCGCTCAGACAGCAAACGGCGCACTATCGGCAGAAAGTCTTCACAGTTGTAAATATGCCGTTGCACCAGTTCTACATGCTGACTATGAGAGCCTTTGAGGCGCCTGCCATCTCTCAGGATTTCTCCTAATAGCGGCTCACCTGCACGCCTCAAGTCAATCAAATCCACAGGCCTACCGGTAAGACTGGCCAGGTCACCTACTATCGCTGCCTTTCTCTCCGGTGACAGCTCCGTCTTTGTGCTGACCGCCACATCCAGGTCACTTTCCAGATTCGCCCTACCGGTTGCGATTGAGCCGAACACATAGGCCAGACAGACATCGGAGTCTCCCTGGAGATAGTTACGAATGCTTTCCATGGTCGCGGACATAGTGGCCTGCTGGGGTTCTAGTTGGGGTACAGCCTATATAGCCGATAATAAACCAGAAAGTATGAAGATGAGAGCGTGTTTGCAAGTGTGAGGGCGTTTGCTGATTAGGTCAGGGCCTTTCGCGTGCAAGCACGCTCCCACAAAAAGCCCGCCTCAGGGTTTGAGTGAATAGCATTACCATATTATTGGGCAGCAATGGCGGAGATCGGCTGGTGCCGATTTCCGCCCTACCCGTTCTTTTGACGCTACTTAGAAGCAGTCGCCGGGGATGCGGACGTTGCCTTCCATGAGGATACGGGCGCTGCGGCTCATGCTGGCTTTGGTGGCGGTCCACTGGCCATCTACTTGCTTGGCACCGGCGCCAACTCGCAGGGTGCCGGAGGGGTGGCCGAAGGTGACGCTGTCACGCTCTCCGCCACCTGCTGCCAGGTTCACCAGGGTGCCCGGGACGGCAGACGCACAGGCGATGGCTACTGCCGCGGTGCCCATCATGGCGTGATGCAGCTTGCCCATGGACAGCGCACGCACCAGCAGGTCCACATCCCCCTCACTGATTTGCTTGCCGCTGGAGGCGGTGTAGCTCTTAGGTTTGGAGACGAAAGCCACCTTGGGGGTGTGCTGGCGGGCTTCCGCTTCTTCGATGTTCTCGATCAGGCCCATGCGCTTGGCGCCGTAGGCACGGATGGTTTCGAACATCTTGAGAGCATCCTTGTTCTCGTTGATGTCGCCCTGCAGTTCGGTACCGGTGTAGCCGATATCTTCTGCATTCACGAAAACGGTGGGGATGCCGGCATTAATCATGGTGGCCGGGAAGGTGCCCACGCCGGGAACGTCCAGCTCGTCCACCACATTCCCGGTGGGGAACATGGCGCCCTCCCCGTCTGCCGGATCCATGAAGTCCACCTGCACCTCTGCCGCCGGGAAGGTCACGCCGTCCAGCTCGAAATCACCGGTTTCCTGCACTTCACCGTTGGTAATCGGTACGTGCGCGACGATGGTTTTCTGGATGTTGACCTGCCAGATACGCACCACGGCGATGCCGTTTTCCGGAATGCGGTCCGCCTCCACCAGGCCGTTACTGATGGCGAAGGAACCGACGGCCGCGGTCAGGTTGCCGCAGTTACCGCTCCAGTCCACGAACGGCTTGTCGATGGAAACCTGACCGAACAGGTAGTCCACGTCGTGATCCGCTTTTTCACTCTTGGAGAGGATCACACTCTTGCTGGTGCTGGAGGTGGCGCCCCCCATGCCGTCGGTGTGCTTGCCATAGGGGTCGGGGCTGCCGATCACCCGCAGCAGGATCTTGTCACGGGCTTCGCCAGGTACTTGAGCCACTTCCGGCAGGTCCTTGAGGCTGTAGAAAACGCCCTTGCTGGTGCCGCCACGCATGTAGGTGGCGGGGATTTTAATCTGTGGTGCATGAGCCATGATATTGCTCCTTCAAAAAAACCCCGGCGGTGATACCGGCGGGGTTGGATATACAGAGAGCTTCTGTGGGAACTTGCCTGCAAACGAAAGATCGCCTGCAGGCAAGCTCCCACAGTCAGTTTTGCCTTAGCCCGCTTCCGCCATAAATTCTTTGGCGAATTTCTGCAGGATGCCGCCGTTGGTGTAAACGGACACTTCTTCCGCGGTATCCAGACGGCAGATCATTGGTACGCGCTCTACCTCACCGTTCTGGCGAGTGATCACCAGGGTCATGGTGCCACGGGGAGCGATCTCACCCTCCACGTCGTAGATTTCGGTACCGTCCAGCTTCAGGGTCTTGCGGGTGGTGCCTTCCTCGAACTGCAGGGGCATCACGCCCATGCCGATCAGGTTGGTACGGTGAATGCGCTCGAAACCTTCAGCGGCAATCACTTCCACACCGGCAAGAGCTACGCCCTTGGCAGCCCAGTCACGGGAGGAACCCTGACCGTAATCGGCACCGGCCACGATGATCAGCGGCTGCTTGCGCTCCATATAGGTTTCAATGGCTTCCCACATCCGCATCTGTTGGCCTTCAGGCTCTACGCGGGCCAGGGAACCCTGGATCACTTCACCGTTCTCGTCACGGCACATCTCGTTGAACAGTTTCGGGTTCGCGAGGGTGGCACGCTGGGCGGTAAGGTGGTCGCCGCGGTGGGTTGCGTAAGAGTTAAAGTCCACTTCCGGCAGGCCCATCTTGTGCAGGTAGGCACCCGCAGCGCTGTCCAACAGGATAGCGTTGGAAGGCGACAGGTGATCGGTGGTGATGTTGTCCGGCAGGATCGCCAGAGGGCGCATACCTTTCATTTCACGCTGACCTGCCATGTTGCCCTCCCAGTAGGGAGGACGACGGATGTAGGTGGACTGCGGACGCCAGTCATACAGCGGGCTGGCTGCGCGCGCACCGTCACCCTTCTTCTCGAACATGGGTATGTAGGTCTTGCGGAACTGCTCCGGCTTCACCGCGGACTTCACGATGGCATCGATCTCTTCGTCAGAAGGCCAGATGTCCTTCAGGTAGATCGGGTTGCCGTCTTGATCCTTGCCCAGCGCATCTTTCTCGATGTCGAAGCGCATGGTGCCCGCAATGGCGTAGGCCACCACCAGCGGCGGAGACGCCAGGAACGCCTGCTTGGCATAGGGGTGAATACGACCGTCGAAGTTACGGTTACCGGACAGTACCGCGGTCGCGTACAGGTCGCGGTCGATCACCTCTTTCTGGATCTTGGGATCCAGCGCACCGGACATACCGTTACAGGTAGTACAGGCGAAGGCCACCACGTCGAAGCCCAGCTGCTGCAGTTCGGGCAGCAGACCGGATTCTTCCAGATACATTTTCACGGTCTTGGAACCGGGCGCCAGGGAGCTTTTTACCCAGGGCTTGCGCACCAGGCCCAGCTTGTTGGCATTACGAGCCAGCAGGCCAGCGCCAATGATATTGCGCGGGTTGGAGGTATTGGTACAGCTGGTAATGGCGGCAATGATCACCGCGCCATCCGGCATCAAGCCCTCTTCTTCCTTCAACCCTTCTTGCCACTCTTTAGCAATGCCACGGCTACCCAGCTCGGATACCGGCAGCAGTGCGTGCGGATTGGACGGGCCCGCCAGGTTACGCTCAACCTGGGACAGGTCAAAGTGCAGGACGCGCTCGTACTCCGCCGTCTTAAGGCTGTCGGCCCACAGGCCGGTTTCCTTGGCGAACGCTTCTACCAGCGCCACCTGCTCGTCTTCACGGCCGGTCAGCTTCAGGTAATCGATGGTCTGGCCATCGATGAAGAACATGCCCGCAGTGGCACCGTATTCCGGGGTCATGTTGGCAATGGTGGCCCGGTCACCCACGGACAGACTGTCTGCACCTTCACCGTAGAACTCCAGATACGCGCCGACCACGCGCTCACGGCGCAGGAATTCGGTGAGGGCCAGTACCAGGTCCGTACCGGTGATGCCAGGCTTCAGCTTGCCGGTCAGCTCCACCCCGACGATGTCAGGCAGACGCATCATGGACGGGTTACCCAGCATTACGTTTTCAGCTTCCAGACCACCTACACCAACGGAGATCACACCCAGGGCGTCGACCATAGGGGTATGGCTGTCGGTACCCACACAGGTATCAGGGAAGGCGACACCATCACGCACCTGCACCACTGGAGACATCTTCTCCAGGTTGATCTGGTGCATGATGCCGTTGCCGGGCGGAATCACGTCCACGTTATCAAACGCGGTCTTGGTCCAGTTGATGAAATGGAAGCGATCCTCGTTGCGGCGCTCTTCCACCTCACGGTTTTTCTGAAACGCGTCTTTTTCAAAACCCGGGTGCTCTACTGCCAGAGAGTGATCCACGATCAGCTGGGTCGGCACTACCGGATTGACTTTGGAGGGGTCACCACCGGCTTCGGCGATGGCATCACGCAGACCCGCCAGATCGACCAGTGCGGTCTGACCAAGAATGTCGTGACACACCACGCGCGCCGGGTACCACGGAAAATCCATGGTGCGCTTGCGTTCGATCAGCTGCTTGAGAGAATCGGTCAGATCCTCAGGGTTGCAGCGACGCACCAGCTGTTCAGCCAGGATGCGCGAGGTGAAGGGAAGTTTGTCATAGGCCCCAGGCTGGATGGCGTCGACAGCCGCACGGGTGTCGAAGTAGTCCAGCTGGGTGCCGGGAAGCTGCTTGCGATATTCAGTGTTCATAGCCTGGGACTCTTTTTGAGAATGCTGGCAGGTTGAGCCTGGATGTGAATACAACGCTTGAGGCTGGACGCCAAACGCCTGAGGCCGTGAAACACGGCGTCAGGCATCGGGCGTCGAGCATCTGGCGTTTACTTAGCCGCGTTCTGCGATCGGGGTTACCGTGCGCAGATCTTCACCGGTGTACTCGGCGCTCGGACGGATGATGCGGTTGTCCGCACGCTGCTCCATCACGTGGCCAGCCCAACCCGTCAGGCGGCTCATCACGAAGATTGGCGTGAACAGCTTGGTCGGGATGCCCATGAAGTGATAGGCAGAGGCATGGAAGAAATCGGCATTACAGAACAGCTTCTTCTCACGCCACATCACCTCTTCACAACGCACGGAAACCGGGTACAGCACGGTGTCGCCCACGTCCGCGGCCAGCTTCTCGGACCATTCCTTGATGATGGCATTACGCGGATCGGAAGTGCTGTAGATCGCGTGACCAAAGCCCATGATCTTTTCCTTGCGCTCCAGCATGCCCATCATTTCCTGCTCGGCATGATCGGCTGAAGTGAACTTCTCGATCATGTCCATGGCAGCCTCGTTGGCACCACCGTGCAGCGGACCACGAAGGGAGCCAATAGCTGCAGTTATGCAGCTGTGAATGTCGGACAGAGTGGAGGCACACACACGTGCAGTGAAAGTGGACGCGTTGAATTCGTGCTCTGCATACAGGATCAGGGACACGTTCATAACCCGTTCATGCAGCTCGTTAGGCTTCTCGCCGCGCAGCATGTGCAGGAAGTGTGCGCCGATGGAATCGTCATCGGTGTTTTCGTCAACACGAACGCCATCGTGGCTGAAACGGTACCAGTAGCAGATGATGGACGGGAAGCAGGCCAGCATGCGGTCGATGGCTTCTTCCTGGTTCGGGAACACGCCCATGACGGTGGTGTCTTCCTGCTCCAGATTGCCCAGCATGGAACAACCGGTACGGATCACGTCCATCGGGTGAGCGTCAGCCGGGATGCGCTCCAGCACTTCTTTCAGTGCCTGAGGCAGGCCACGCAGCCCTTTCAGCTTGGTCTTGTAGGCAGCCAGTTCAGCCTGAGTGGGCAGCGCGCCCTTCAGGATCAGGTGTGCCACTTCTTCGAATTCGCAGTTTTCCGCCAGGTCTTTAACGTCGTAACCGCGGTAGGTCAGGCCTGAGCCGGAAACACCTACAGTAGAAAGAGCGGTTTTACCTGCGACCTGGCCACGCAGGCCTGCGCCTGAGAGCTTTTTGCCTTCTGCCATTGTTTATCTCCTGGTTAATCTGTTTACAACGATGTCTTGATCACCGCAGGGCGGGAATCGGTAACACCGATCCGCGCCTTCTTACCTCTGCCGGAGATGGTTGAGCCCATTTCCGACCTGCGATGTTGAATCTGTTCTTTCGCCGTAGGAGCCTGCCTGCAGGCGATCTTTCAGAAAATCGCCTGCAGGCAGGCTTCTACGGTTAGACCTTAAGCTGCTCAGCCCTTGTTCTGGGCGAACAGAGCGTCCAGTTTCTGCTCGTAGTCGTGGTAGTTGAGGAAATCGTACAGCTCCATACGAGTCTGCATGATGTCCACCACGTCTTTCTGGTGACCGTTTTCGCGAATGCTCTGGTACACGGCCAGTGCAGCCTTGTTCATGGCACGGAAGGCGCTAAGCGGATACAGGATCATGTCCGCACCGGCTTCAGCCAGCTCTTCACGGGTGAACAGAGGAGTGGCACCAAATTCGGTGATATTGGCCAGCAGCGGGACGTCGCCCAGACCTTCCTTGAACGCCTTGTAATCTTCCAGGGTGTGTACGGCTTCAGCGAAGATGCCGTCTGCGCCGGCTTCGATACAGGCCTTGGCACGCTCTACCGCAGACTCCAGACCTTCCATCTGGAATGCATCGGTACGCGCGATGATGAAGAAATCATCGTCGATCTTGCCATCAACGGCAGCTTTAACACGGTCCACCATTTCTGCCTGGGAAACGATTTCCTTATTCGGGCGGTGCCCGCAACGCTTTTGGGCAACCTGATCTTCCAGGTGAACCGCACCCGCGCCGGCCTTGATCATTTCCTTCACGGTGCGGGAGATGTTGAACGCCCCACCCCAACCGGTATCAATGTCCACCAGCAGCGGCGTTTCCACAGCGCTGGAGATACGACGCACGTCTTCCAGCACATCGTTCATGCTGGTCATGCCCAGGTCAGGCATGCCGTAGCTGGCGTTGGCCACACCACCACCAGACAGGTAGATAGCACGGTAACCGGTTTGCTCGGCCATCATCGCCGCGTAGGCATTGATAGTACCCATGATTTGAAGGGGCTTTTCTTCCGCGAGCGCTTTACGGAAGCGGCCGCCGGCGGTCAGGTTTGCTGACATGGCGTTCTCCTATTGATCCGATTTCAGATTCTCCGCCTTGTGGGCGGCATATTGGCTTTCAATATTCTTGCGGGCACTGCTGATATGGCGGCGCATCAGCAGCTCCGCCATCTCGCCATCTCCGGCTTCAATGGCCTCGACAATACGACGATGTTCGTTGAGTGCTTTTTGCGGGCGGTTGGCAACGGAGCTGAACTGGTAGCGATACATGCGCACCAAATGGTAGAGCTCGCCGATCAGCATCTGGCTAAGCGTCGCGTTGTGGCTACCCTGAATAATGCGGTAGTGAAAATCCAGGTCCCCTTCACGCTGGAAGTAGGCGGTATCTTCACGAAGATCCTGTTGTTGCTCGTGCTGGCTCAGCACATCGTAGAGTCCGCGGACTTCTGCCCTGGTCATACATTCGGCGGCTAAACGGGCCGCCATGCCTTCCAGCGCCTCACGGACGTGATAAATCTCGATCAGGTCATCAAAGCTGAGGGAGGCAACGCGGGTGCCCACATGGGCCACGCGTTCAAGCAGCTTGCGGGATTCAAGACGACGGATGGCTTCGCGCAGGGGGCCGCGGCTGACACCGTAGCGGGTGGCCAGCTCGGTTTCGCTGACTTTGGTACCGGGAGGAATCTCTCCACGCACAATATCGTCCTGCAGCCGGGCAAATACCTGGTCGGCAAGGGTTCGTGCCTGGTTTTCCGATAAAGAGTCTGGAGAGGTAGCAGACATACATCAGCCCGATTGTTGACAATCCTTACAACCGGGCTGGACTTTACGCCCCTATACGGGATGTTTCAAGAGGCATTGTTGACAATGAGTGACACAAAGGATCACGGAGCAGGCGCTAACGGGTCGCAGCCACCACCGGGCAAGCCAGCAAAAAACTGGACTGCCCCCCCCTTCCCAAACGCCAGCTTGCCAAGAACAATCAACAATTCCTGGTCAGCCTCGTCAAGATCCAGATAAGTGTTATCCGAGCCATCTGCCTTATCAGGCAAGGCTGCAATTAACTCTTTCTCAAGCACATAAGGATAAAAGCCATCAATCCAGGCTGCTCGCAGGCCGTCATCGAAATTTGCATCAGAAAGACGGAACATCGGACGGCAAGCATCCTGCATGTCGACCCTCCCTAAAACGGTTACCCCAAAATGGCTAGTGGTCTTGGGTGCTGTTGCGTCAGGGGCAATAAACAAGGACAGATTGGCAGAATTAGCTTCTGTGCCTGCGTCATTCATGAAAGTACGACTGACAAAGCCCACAGCCCAACCATCTACACCCAAGGCATTTGGACAGTTGCCTTCGAAGTCTCCCGCCATAACGATGCCGTTATCGGGCTGACCAGGGTCCGAGATAACCTGAAGACAGATATCTGTGCTGCTTGGACTTGCATCTCCGGAGTAATAATCGCCCTTTGGCTGCTCTTGAGTGGTGGTATTGCTGTTAATTTCCGGGAAGTAGTTACCACTACCGTCAGCTGCGGCCTCAAGATCCGGGTTTGGGATATCGGAACATTCCGCAGGCGTTGGCTCGTTCGCACCCAGGCAAGCCCGCATCAATCTCAGTGTGTAGGGCCCGTTATCCGCCAGATTCTGAATCGCCACTTGGTTTGGGTCCGGCTGGGGGGCCGCCTCAATTTCCCCAGACAATGGCAGGTCGACTACGGCATCCGAAAGTAACTCGCCATCAAGGGCGCCTTTGTCTTCATCAGCCAGAAGAGCAGCAATATCGGGGTAGTTAACCTCAATATCAGTAGTGCCCACGCTGTTTTCAGGCTGGAAGTTGTTATAAATCAATTTATTAAGAAAGCGACCCTGCACTGTGAGATCAGTATCCGCGCTGCCAGGCTCGATGGACACAATAGTCGCATTTTCAAGCTGTAGCAGGTCGTTCAGCCTGGAGTCAGGACCAAAGGCCACCAGCTCTTGCCGCCCATCCGCTGCGCTGGATGCTCTTGCAGCAAAACCAAGCCCCATCACCTTGCCATTGGGCAAGATCAGGGGGGGCTCCCCCAAGGAGGCATCATTACTGAGCCTTCCCGGGAGGTTCACGCTGACAATATCGTTCTCGGCAGCGGAGTTAGGATTATCATCCTGGCAAGTGATAAACAGGCAGGAACGGAAGCTATAATTCCCGGCAGAGGTATAACGATTAGCCCCTTTGACCAAAGCCAGCGGAATATCTCCATCAGGATTTAGCCCAGCTACTGCCACTTGCGAAGACAGCACCTCGAAGAACGTATCATCGCCAGCATCGCCCACCGACCAGTCATTCCTGAAATTGTCATACACCGCTGTATTCAGTGGCTTCACAAGTCCAGGCTGATCGTCGACAAGATCGTGGGCCTCATCTGGAATCGTCACGACATCAGGGGTCATCGCATCAGTATCGAGTCCCGATATCAACGCAGCGATATTACGGGTTTGAGGCAGATCAGAGGATTCACGCCAGGGAGAGTTTTCAAGATCTGCCAACGTAACGGTGTACTTCTCCAGGGCCTCCTGCTTTGGGAACAAGATCGTGCCGAGTGAGGCAAAGTTTCCTTCGAACAGGCCGCTCCCCACGAAAAACTCAATACTCTGAGAAGAAGAGGGGCAAAGCGCGTGATAAGCAGGGACTGTAACGGACTCACCATTAGTAGTCACCGAGGTCGTCTCGGTTTCCTGGGTAAAGAACACCACACTGGTACCACCACACTTGTAGCCAAGGTTCACCACTCTCGGGCCAACCAGCTCTACCAGTACCTCACCTCGTGATGTAGGTGTACAGCCCGCACCTGCAGGACACCCCCTCACCGTGGCACCCGAGAAATCCTCTCCGCCATTGCACCCAACAAGGGCAATGGACAAGGCAGTCAAAGCAAACAAAACACGCATATTGAATTCCTGTGATTCTGCAGGTGAGCCTGTTAGCGGCCCAACAAGACCAGCTCTCCCTGCGTCACTTGTAATAATCCGTCGGTACCCGGCTGCTCTTCAGAATAGGGAAGGAAAACAACCAGATACTGTAGACCTGCTTCCCGCTCAAGGGTTCCCTGCAGATAACCGTAGCGGTACCAGGTTTCCGGGTACTTGCGGCTGAAAGGCTGATCAACCAGCATCACCGGCGTGCCCTCGGCATCCAGCCAGAGCAATTCCACCGCAAGATAGCCCTTCTTTTTGACAAAGGCATTCAGGGTAAGGCCCGATATACCCTCGTCCATTGAAAACACGATGGCACGGTAACCGTTGTCCCCCGCCATAAGCAAACTGCCATCGTCAAAGGCGACCAGCTGCTCACTGCCAGAACTCAAGGGCCGTGCGGCTTCCAGCATATGCAAACAACAATCAGTCCGAATGGGGCGATAGGTTTCCATAAAGCCATCCGTTGCCAGCTCCTGATACGGTCCAGGGGCTGCCCGGGCGGCAGCTCGTTCCGCGCCCATATCAACAGGACGACTGACCAGCTGACCGGTTTCGTCGATATAGGTCACAAATCGCTGGTTTTCGCGATCTTCCAGTTCCTGCTCGACCTCACCGCTTGGACGGTAGTCATCTATATTTTCAAGGGAAACGGCAGAGGCATCATCCGGATTCGGACTGGAGGTATCTGCTTGCCCGCTCACCGGCGCGACCGGGCGAGGCTCGGCCTTACGCTCCAGGGTAACCAGGTTTCCTTGGGCATCGGTGTAGACGTACAGGCCACTGGATTCGTTACCTGTTGGCACCGGGCCCTGACAGCCCGCCAGAGCCGCCAGAGCCAGTACAAGTAGTGTGCGCATTAAAATTTCGTTCTGAATGCCAGGCCGATCAGGGTGATCTGGGCCTCTGTCTTGATATCCAGGCCAGCATAAGGGTTATACACCACATTATCGATACCCGTGCAGTTTGCAGCACAGCTGGTATCAGCCGGGATTTCGTCCTTGCTGTGCAGCATACCGATACCCAGATCAATGTCCGTATCCTTGTCCCACTTATATCCCAGGCCGAGACTGTAATAGCGAGCCTCATTGATAGGCACCATGGGGCTGCGTCGGTCGTCAGGGATGGCGGATGCACGTGGCTCATAGCCTGCACGAAGCTGAATACGACCCGTCAGGTCATAGGCCGCACCGAAGGCCAGATTCCAGGTTGACTGAAAATTCAGCGGGTAGCTAAGCCGGGTCGGACTGGATCCTGGTGAAAACAGGCGTGCCAGACTCAATACGGCAGAACTGCGGTCGAACACGATATTAAATGCATCCCACTCTTTATAGTCAGCCCAAACCGCATCTACATTAAACTGCAGACGCTCGGTGGGCTTGACCTTGATCCCCGTCTGAAAAGTCGCCGGCATGGTCAGATCCATACTGACCCGCCCTACTTCCTCTTCCTCAACAAAAGAGGGGATCCCCAGTACGGCCAGTGCCAGTGCTCCTGTCGCAGATCCACCAATGCCATTAATGGTCTCGCGGGCAGCATTGGAATAGGTGATCTTGTAATCCCCTTTCATGTGGGTTTTGGCAGCCGAGCGCCAAGTGGCACCCCAAGCGAACCGCTCACTGGGCTCCCAGAGAATCCCCAGGTTGTATGACGGACTGAAGCGCTGATCCATGGAGACTTCCAGAGACGCCAGATTCTTGAATGGTCCCAGTCCCTCCTGCGGACGGCAGATACCAAACAGAATCAGGTCCAACGCAATGTTGGACTCACCCTCAAACGGGGCACAAATACTCTCGTCGATGACCCGGGCAAAACCCAGCAGTTCATTGGGGGCACGAAAGTCCTGCTCCAGGGCAATCGCCTGGTAGCTCATACCGATGGAGGCCCCCAGAAACAACTCATCATTCACCCGGTAACCAATGGATGGAGACAGGTAGGTTATACGCTCAAGGGCGACCCGTTCCCCCATGTAGTTACCCACATCGTCTTCATCGCGATAGAAACCCGCTGCAAGAGGCAGGTAGGTCGCGGTTGCAAAAGTAAACTTGGAGCCTGCCGGTCGAATAGAGAACGCGGGCAAGGGACCAGCAATCAACGGGCCCGGCGGCAAATCCACGGTGTCATTGAGAAACGGCACATAAAGGGAAATCCCCTCTACGGTACTGGTGGCCTTTTTGAAGCTGCGGCAATAATCGACGCCATCGTCAGGCACATCGTTACACACCACCGGGTCGTCAGAAAAACCGAATACGTTATAGCCTGGCGGTGCAGAAAATTCTGATTCAAGCGAGAAGTCCGCACCCAGAAACTGAAGATCCATACGCCGGCCATCCAGCTTGGCCAGACCAGCAGGGTTAAAGTGAATAGCAGAAATACCGGGCGGATCGGCAACCACCGCATGCCCCATACTCATGGCTTTCACGTCAATGGCGATGTTATTGGCAAGCTGAGCGCCGGCGACACCCGCCATCATCCCAAAGGCGCAGGCGATAAGCCGTAACCCTTGCCGTTTATAGTTATTCTTCATGGCTCACCCCATCCAACTGCATTAACCGCTTAGGCACCGGGTTTCAGGCCGGAGAAATCAATCGGCATGGAAATACCTAGCAGTACATCGGGGGAATCTTCGGTCAGACCAAAACCAAAGCTGAGGTTAACGATACGGTTGCTCGCAGTTCGCAAGCCCAAGGACGTATTCACGACACTGGATGTGGAGTCTTCAGATGAGGCGGTGTAATCCTCAAAGACAAAGTCTGTCTCGAAGTTATAAGACTGCTGATAACTGGCGCTCAAAGACACTTCATAAGACAGGGAATACGCAAGGCCCATGGAGAAATTCAGGCTATCACCAGGGTGAACATCCGTGAGGATCTCCCCGCCACGCACCTGATTCAATCCACTTACATCAAACGCATAGGTGTACCCCAACGAGCCAAACAGCACTACGGGGTCAATCACCTTGCTGACACTCAGGCCTGCACCCACAGAGTAGTAACCCGACCCACTCGACACCTCCTCGCGAACATTCAGTTCATAAGGGCTGTCCCCCGTGGGGGTGCTCAGGGTGGTGTAAAGCGTGGTATTCATGGCGCCGGGCTTCACCGGGAACGGCTGAAAACGCAGGCCGAAGGAAACGTCACCAAGTGCCGCCTGGGAGACATCCTTCTCTGTGTCGTACTTGTAGGAAACCGGCAAGCGGGTATTGAAGGTCAGGTTATTCCAGATACCGTAATCCACTGAAAGTGAAGAGGAGAACGAATGCTGGGCATCCTGCTCAATACGGAAGCGGCTGATATTCCCCGTGTCTTCATCAATGGCGATGTCAATCCGGTCATCCCGGTAATAGCTGTAGTTACCCGAGAAATTCAGCGACATCTGGCCACTGGGCAGCAGGGAATACTGCTTTTCAGCAGCCTGGAAGACTTCCTCCAGGTTTTTTTCCTGAGTGACGTCATCCTCTTGGGTCTGCAGCGCTTCACGGGCCTCATCCACGCTGTCTGCCGCCCAGGCAACATGCTGCGCCAACAAGAGTGCGGCCGCGACGGCCACCTTCCCAGACATCATCTTCATGCAAGCCTTCCTTTATTCTGTTTGTTATTTGCCACTGCAGGCTATGTATTACTTACGATAATAGGTTCGGGTCGGAACATTAATGACCCTTTCTGAGCCATCCTGATCCGTAACGAGAACCCGGGTCAGTGTACTGGCCTTATCCGCCCAGTTTTCAATTGGCGCAGTAAACACCGGAAAAACTTCAAACGCCCAGCGGTTAATGGTGCGTTCGTCCAGCAACCGCAGGTCGTAGTCTGTCAGTTCAAGCCCTGATTGAGGCTCGAAACCGTTGGGAAAAACAATGAACAGGACGTTCTGATCCCAGATCTCGGCGAATTTGCTTTCCGTGAAGCTGATGTTGCCAAGCGCAGGATCGGCGACAAAAATATGACCATCCTGGTATTTCTTTAGCACCACAAAGTGCTTGAAACCACCATAGGCGATGGGAACGATGGCTGGGTGGTCAAGATTGCGGATGTCGTCCATCTCGGCGCGGAAACCGCCACTGGGGTGACCCAGAGCCGTCGCCAGACGCTTCATGTCCAGCAGGGAGAAACCGCGACGTTCTACAATCTTGTCCGTCTCGCCAAAACGCAGTAGCCCTTCCATGATCTGCCGTTCCTGAAACTGGCGACCAAGATATTGGTTGAGAACAGTAGTCAGTGCAGCGGAGCCGCAGGAATAGTCGTACGCCTGGCGTACCACATTGTGATAACGGAACTCTGAAACCGGCTTCTCGACAACGATGCCACGGTCTCTCAGTGGGACAGGTTGGGTCGGGTGCTCATAGTAGATCTCCCCTTTCTTGGGGGGCTCGATCACCACGGACTCATTGGCAGCAAAGAAGATCAGCGCCACGCCCAGCATGGAAGTCAGCATGTAATGGCATCCAGCGTTATTGTTATTGTGTGTTTCTTATATGGTGACACATGTTAACTAGGTCACCGTGCGCAGGCAACCACCTATTCTGACACCCCGGCATGGCATTTCAGCCAATAAAAAACCCGGCCGGAGCCGGGTTTTATATTGCTGAACAACGATTAGTTGTGGCCAGCGATTGTCAGGGTAGAACCATTCAGATTCAACCCAACCAGTTCTACATCACCAAGATTGCCAGTGCCACCGATATTTACACTAGTCATCCGTACGTCTGCACCAGTTCCAGCGCCTGTACCAGCAACCCCTACCTGATCAAGGTCAATCACGAGGCCATTAGTGGTGGCATTAATACCAAGACCCACAGAAAGGTCACCAGTTGCAGTAGCCCCAGTGTTTACCACCTGAAGATTTCCAACAGTAATACCACCACCGCTATTTGCATCGTTAATGCTGAAGTTGGCAATCTTAACACCACCACCTGTGATAGTAGTATTCATTGCGATCATGTCGCCCTGAGCCTCAGTACCCAACTGAAGGTTAAGATTGGTTGCGCCAAGCGTCACTGAGCCAAGGTTCAGCACATTATCGACGCGACCGGTTGCAGCCACCCCCCAACCAGGAGTCGCCTCATCACGGTTACTGTTGGCAACATCCACGCTGCCAAGGGTTACTGTGGTACCTGTAGGAATAGAAATCCCCACATTCAACATGGCGCCAGCACCGGCTGCGTCGCTATCACCTGCATCGATAACGATACCGATATTGCCACCTCCAGTATTGATGGCAAAGTCTTCCAGAATAATGGCGCCAGCATTGCCATAACCAGTCCATGCCGGAGTAGTAGCGGTATCATCATCGACACCATCAGTATCATGAACGATGACCTGTGCCACAATATTAGCATTAAGACCAAGAGTGATACCGTCCTGACCAGTAACTGCAGACAGAGCTTCATCCTGCATTGGTTCCAGAGCCAGAGCAGACATCGGGGCAACAGCTACGGCTGCGGCGATTGCGAGTTTTTTAAAACCCATTGTTGTTCTCCTCGTGTGCACAACGTGTGTTTTTGTAATCCTTATATGCGCCCCGGTTCTCGCAGAGCACACATGTACGTTAACACAACAGTTACAAAAGCCAATGCTACAGTTACAGATAGATTCAATAACATCACAAACCTGTAACCCACTGTTTTATAATGAGATGAACAAAGCAAGAGACAGATGACGCAATTCGTATCAAGGCAAATAATACTGAATCGGGTTCTGTGTGTTACCCGCCGTAACACAGTTGGGAAGATTTTCAGTAACAGGTACACTGGCTGTCCCCCAAGCTTGATCTTGAACCATGATTCCCAGCTGTCTTTTCCCACTGAATAAGCAAATCGTTTCTCTTCCAGCTCCTGTGGTGACGTTATCTGTCAGACAGCCGGACGAGATCCCGGTCCTGTTATCCAGCATTCAACGGCATCTGAGCAGCCATTGTGTCTTTGCAGCGGGTGTTGTGCCCTACAACCTCACTCAGGGAATGACTAACGCGGACGTACCGCTGGTTGTCCACCTCTATGACCAGAAACCTTCCCCCTATATAGAAGGCCGCCTTCTCACTGGTGATTTCACGCTGAACGAACCCTTCCGCCCAGAAACCAGTAAAGCGGCATACCTGGCCAACCTTGATCGCATCAAGCGGTATCTGGCTGCCGGGGATTGTTATCAGGTGAACCTGGCGCAACGTTTTGTGTCGACATTTCAGGGAGCACCTCTTACAGCCTGGCTGGAACTGCAGGCACGCCACCCAGCCCCTCACAGTTGTTACTTTGATACCGGATCTGGCAGTGTGTTTGGCGTTTCCCCTGAGCGCTTTCTTTCTATCCATGGCAGAAAGGTCGTCACTGAACCGATCAAGGGATCTCGCCCTCGCGGGCAGGACGACGCAGAGGACAGACTGATCGGTGAAGAGCTGCGGCAAAACCCCAAGGACCGGGCAGAGAACTTGATGATTGTGGATCTGCTGCGGAATGATCTGGGCGCTTTTTGCAAGGCGGGATCCGTGAAGGCAGACCCGCTGTTTGAACTGCGGCGCTTCAGCAATGTGCAGCACCTGGTCAGCACCATTTCAGGTGAACTAAGGGAAGATGTCTCGCCGCTGGCGGCCTTGCTGCACGCATTTCCGGGCGGGTCTATCACCGGCGCGCCCAAGAAGCGGGCCATGGAAATTATCGCCGAACTTGAGCCAGCTCCTCGCGGTGCTTACTGCGGCAGCTTTTTCTGGATGGATGACAAGGGCAATCTGGACAGCAATATCCTGATTCGCACCCTGCAGACTGATGGCGACAAACTCTACTGTCATGGCGGCGGGGGCATTGTGTTCGACTCTGATCCTGAAGCCGAATACGAAGAGAGTCGTTTCAAAGTGGAAAAGCTAATGGGAGCACTGGAAGCGCGGTTCCTGGCCAAGCCCTAAGCTGGCCCCTTCCCTCCTGCAGGAGAGCCAACTTGTTGGCCGAAGGTTTTCTGCTCTGAAGACTGCGGGCCAACAAATTGGCTCTCCTACAGGATCTTCAGCCCTTTTTCCCTCCCGGTTCCATCTGTCCACCCTTGACGAAGCCCGAAGCCAAACAAAAAAGCCGCACCCGATGACGGGCGCGGCTTTTGTGCTTAAACCAAAACACGCACCCCACAGTGTTGCATGATGCGTTATACGTGATGCGGTGAGCGTATCTTAAAGTGGAATATCGCGAGGGCTGGCCTTGACGATTTCCTTCTTCAGATCCTCGTAGCTGTGAACAGCCGGGAACTGGGGAAACTCCGCAATCACATTGTCCGGGGCATGGAACAGGATGCCCTGCTCGGCTTCAGACAGCATGGTGGTGTCGTTATAAGAGTCACCTGCTGCGATGCAGTGGTAGTTCAAGCTGTGGAAGCCCTTGATGGACATACGCTTGGGGTCTTTCTGGCGCAGCTTGTAGTCAGTGATCTTGCCGTTCTCGTCCACTTCCAGACGGTGGCAGAACAGGGTCGGCCAGCCCAGTTTCTTCATCAGGGGCTTGGCGAACTCGTAGAAGGTGTCTGAAAGGATAATCAGCTGGAAGTTTTCACGGGCCCAGTCGACAAACTCCTTGGCGCCATCCAGCGGCTCCAGGGTATCAATCACTTCCTGAATGTCCGGCAGGCCGTAACCTTTCTCATCCAGGATGCGCAGACGCATCTGCATCAGTTCGTCGTAATCCGGGATATCCCGGGTGGTAGCACGGAGTTCTTCGATTCCGGTTTTTTCGGCAAAATTGATCCAGATTTCCGGGATCAGGACCCCTTCAAGGTCCAGACACAGCAATTCCACGGTATTCCCCTATGGGTTGATCAGGCGCGCACAATGTAGCCGCGAGCCCCCTGGAATGCAATCCGGCGGTCGGCAAAAGGCTATGCCGGCAGTGCCCGACTCCATGGGAAAGTGGCGAGTGTCAGCGCTGATAAGGTAGATATGTCACAGAGGCCTAGGAGAGATACTCCCTGACTCTCTTGACCTCTGCGGGCACAACCGTCTTTACCGAATCGGCAGCTCGACATCCGCAAACAGGGCCTCCCGCTCCTCACGATTGGCCGCTTTGATGGCAGCTTCCACCCGCTCATGGGTCAGGTGCGGCGCGAAGGCCTGCAGGAAATCGAACATGAAGCCACGCAAGAAGGTCCCTTTGCGGAAACCGATCCTCGTGGTGCTGGACTCAAACAGGTGACCTGCATCAAGGGCGACCAGGCCCTTGTCTTCCACCGGATCCACGGCCATGTGCGCAATAATGCCCACCCCCATGCCCAGTTTCACGTAAGTCTTGATCACGTCGGCATCGGCTGCTGTGAACACCACTTTGGGCTCCAATCCCTTATCCACGAAAGCATCATCCAGCTTGCTGCGACCGGTAAAACCGAAGACATAGGTCACCAACGGGAATTCCGCAAGGGCTTCAAGGGTCAACGGTGTCACCTGGGTCAGCGGATGTCCCTCAGGCACCACCACCGTCCGGTTCCACCGATAGCATGGCATCATGATCAGATCGGAGAACAGGTCGAGAGCCTCCGTCGCGATGGCGAAATCCACACTGCCATTCGCCGCCATCTCGGAAATCTGCATGGGTGTGCCCTGGTGCATATGCAGGGATACATCGGGGAAACGCTGGGTAAACTGATTGATCACCGGCGGCAGTGCATAACGCGCCTGGGTATGGGTGGTAGCAATGCTGAGTTCACCGCGGGACTCATCACGGAACTCCTGGGCAACACGACGTATGGACTCCGTTTGCTGGAGAATCTCTCCAGCGATACGCAGGATGGCCTGCCCAGCCGGTGTGATGTGGGTCAGATGCTTGCCACTTCGGGCAAAGACCTCCACACCCAACTCGTCTTCCAGCATTCGGATCTGCTTACTGATACCCGGCTGAGACGTATACAGCGCTGCTGCAGTCGCTGAGACGTTGAGGTCGTGCCGCGCTACTTCCCAGATGTAGCGTAATTGCTGCAACTTCATCCCTGCCTCCGCACACTTTCGAGCTGGTGGTTATAAGAATATAAGTAATTATGCAGCAAAAGCATACAGACGTAACGCCTTCATCGCTGCCTGATTACGGGTCGCCACCGGATGCCACATTGGATATGCCGTGGGGAACATGGCCAGCGGCCACATGCTGTGCAGCCGATTCGCAGTGTCCTTGCTGATCATCAAAAAACATGTCTGCGCCGAATGCCCTAAGGAAATCTCCCTTCGGAAGGCCACCGAGAAACAGGCTCTCGTCCAGACGAATGTCCCATTCCCGCAAAGTTCTCACTACGCGCTCATGGGCCGGTGCACTCCGCGCTGTAACGAGCGCGGTTCGAATGGGGCACTGATCATGGGGAAAGCTCTGCTGCAATTGATGCAAGGCGGCAAGGAACGGCTTGAATGGCCCCCCGTTCATTGGGGTACGAGCCGATCGTTTCTCATTTTCTGTGAATGCCGCCAGGCCTCCGGACTGAAAAATCTGCTCCGACTCATCGGAAAACAGCACCGCATCACCATCGAAAGCGACCCGTAGAATCCCGTCCTCGCGCTGACATTGCCCCCCGGACATGATGGTTGCTGCTGCATAACCTGCCTCCAGCACCTGGCGCACATCGTCAGGATCTGTGGACAGGAACAGGTGCGCCCCAAAGGCAGAGACATAGCGATAAGGGCTCTCGCCCCCCGCAAACGCCGCCCGGGTAATCGGCAATCCATAGTGCTCGATAGAGTTGAAGACTCGCAGACCGGTGTCTGAACTGTTTCGGGACAGCAGGATCACCTCTACCCTGCCCTCACCTGCTTCCAGATCATTAATGGCCAGCAGCTTCTTTACCAGCGGGAAAGCATCGCCTTGCTTGAGCACATCCTCCTCATGCTCAATCTGGTATTCCTGAAACGCATCAAGGCCTTGCTCAAGATAGACTTTGTGGCTGTCTGAAAGATCGAAGAGTGCACGGGAACTGATGGCAACAACAAGCTTCCCGTCAAACGACACTGGCATGATTCATTCCATTCATTCCGGTTTTGGTCAGTATCCTGCTGCAGGATTCAAATCGCAATGTGATGATTTCCGACCTTTCTTCTGACTGTTCTGTCCGACACGAATTGATCAATGGTTGTTCACATCATATATGTGGCATAAAGTTGCAACAGCACTATCGCAGTGCAATCGCCAAGCTGTTTCATACCATCCGTAGGGGAAAGGGAGTCGTCCATGGCTGCTAACAAGGTTAAAGATACCGTTGAGGAACTTCAGGCGCAGATCCGCAAGTTGGCTGAGCGCTTTGATAAGGAACGTGAGAAGCAAATCGGTCAGCTGGAAAAGCAGCTGGATAAAGTTCGTGATCGTCTCAACAAGGAAGTAGAACGTCGTCGCGAGTACCTGAACAAGTTCGAGAGCCTGCAGGCTGAATACCGTGAAAAAGCCACTGCCACCGTCAAGCGCCAGCTGGACCGTGCCCGCAAGGCTGCTGATGATGCCCGCAAGCAAGTTGACGACTCCGAAACCCGCAAGCGCATCCTGGAAACCGAAGTCAAGGTCCTGAAAGCCACCGCCAAGCAGGCCCATAGCCTGGCTCGCGTGATCGGCCAGTACGAGAAGGACCTGGAGAAGCGCGCCAAGGAAATCGAAAAGAAGGTGACCCCCAAGCAGGCAACCGCCAAGAAAGCACCGGCCAAGAAAAAGGCTGCTGCGAAAAAGGCGCCTGCCAAGAAAGCGGCCACCAAGAAAGCGGCTGCAAAGAAGGCCCCAGCCAAGAAAAAGGCTGCTGCCAAGAAGAAGCCGGCCGCCAAGAAAGCACCTGCTCCGAAGGCAGACGGCTAAGCCGATTCACTGGCTCAGCCACACGAAAAAGCCCCATCCTCTCGGATGGGGCTTTTTTTTGTCGTTCCATCAAGCTTGAGACCGTTCTCACGTCTGGTTGGGGAGAACGTCTTCCATGCCGGCCAGGTAGCGAATCTGGTGTTGGTCTACCTCACCAGCGACCTCCTTGAGCGTGTGGTACGTCCGTAACCCCAGGCGATATGCCTGCCCAGCACGATGGCAACTCACCACTTCCGCCTCAACCTGTCGCAAAATCATCGACGGAGAATACAGATCAAGCTTGATGTGGGTACCGGGAGAAAGACGCATCGGCGAGGTCAAGCCAATCCCGAAACGGTTATAGTCCAATGCCTTGGCCCGTGTCACAAAGCGCCAGCCACCGAATAAACGATGTCTGAACACATCCACTCGCATCTGGGTGTTTATACGAGCCAACTTGCGCCGATTGGCTCCGCGGGATTCTCTGTTGTCCATATTCTTTCCGTGTCTGTTCTGTCCTGAATAACACCAGGCCGGGCGTTGGCTGGCGTTTTCGCCTTGGCAATCCAGCGCGCAACCAGATTACAAATATTAACATGCTGACCATCGGTAGGCAGCTAAAAGACGCCTGAACGCCTCGTCCACCGCATTACTGGCCAGCCACCCTCAGCGTGGTATGATCTTGCCACTTTATTTGGATCAGGATCACAGGGACGTGACAGCCACCCCCCGCCTTGCACTGCTGCCTTCTGTCTTCAGCCTGCTGCTGATACACAGCACAATAGTCACCGCAGACACAGCACAAGGCATCGCCGCTCCAGCTGGAACAACTTTCCCGGAAGCATTGCCCGAGGTCGAGGCGTCCTACCGTGTCGTGGTCAATGGCATCCCGCTCGGGCTCAATGCCATGATCAGGCTGACCCAGGAACCTGACAATTACCAACTGCACTTCAAGGTTGAGAACCGCCTGTTCCGTCATGAGGAAGTTGCCCAGTTCGACTGGGACAACTGCGTTGCCAAGCCTCATCATTATCGTCACGAAAGCGTTGGTTTCGGCATTAACCGCGGCGGTGAAATCGTGTTCGACTGGAAAACGCGTACCGCCAAAGGCAGCAAAGCGGTATATCCGTTGGTCGCAGACGCGCTGGACGCCTTGAGTGTCGCCATGGTGGCACGCTGCAACATGGCCAAGGCGGATTCGGCATTTTCCTATCATGTGGCCGAACCTGATGGCCTGGACGAATACCAGTACCGGTCTCTCGAGAGTGAAACCATCAAGACGCCAGCCGGGGAATGGATGGCCACAGGGCTTGAGCGCGATTACGAAGAGCGTGGGCGAAAATCCCGCTTCTGGGCTGCCAGGGAACTGGACTACTTCATGATCCGCATGGATCACCAGGAAAACCCTTTTGTGCGCGGACGTATTGAGCTTACGGATTTCCGTTATCTCAACGAGGAGGACACTCCCAATCCAGCCCTCCAAGCTGGCAGCACCGTTTCCAGCCGCTGAGCACAGGCCTCCAGTCTTTCCTTGTAATCTTCCTCCAGCTGCCACCGATAACTGTCCTGCTGGTGGCGCACCCGGGGCGTCAGTGCCTGGCGGGAGTCTCCTCTATCAAACTGCCGGCACGTTTCGGCAAATTGGTGAAAATCTGACAGATCCACCTTGGGTGAAATAGTATCCGGGAGGGTGTCCAGCAAGGCACTGATCCGTATCGATGCTTCGCTCAGTTCTATTTGCTGCTGCACCATGGCCATACATAGCACACCCAGACTGTCGAGCACGGCCAGTTGCTGACGCTTTGCTTCTTCACGTTGCTTGCGGGCCAGCCAAAGACGCCACGCCAGCAGTCCCATCACCGTACCAATCACCAGCCCGATCAGGGCCGCAAGGATGATCTGCCAAACCAGGCTCATGCGTTCTCCATCGTGAGAATAAATAGATCAAGATAAGGTTTGAAAAACCCTCTGTCGGGTACCATTGTAGCCATCAGATCCACTGTGTTCACCCCGGAGAAACCTTTTGACGCCTTCAATGCCGGACTGGTTGGCCCCCCTCGCTGAGCAGCTTGAGCCCTGGCTACCCACGCTGACAGTGACCGGCATAGTCATGGCGATTGCTTCCGTCGTCGCGATTCCCCTGTTTATCGCCCGCGTCCCCGCCGACTACTTCACCGAGCAGTATCACCCCTATTCGCACCGCAACCCCACAGGGTGGCTACTGTGGTCCCTGCGCAATCTTGTTGCCCTCATCCTGCTGGTCGCCGGTATTCTCATGCTCGTCCTTCCTGGGCAAGGATTACTGACTATTCTGATCGCTATCATGACCAGTACTTTTCCGGGGAAATACCGTCTGGAACGCGCTATCATGCGCCGCCCCGGGGTTTACCGGGCGGCTAACTGGATCCGCCGCAAGTACCAGCGGAGCCCACTGAAACACCCAGACGACCAACCTCCTGAAGACAGGGCCGAGGACCAGAAACATGGTGATTAACAGCGCTGCCATTCGCTGGCATGGGGACTTTCTCGAATTGCTGGACCAGCGTGTCTTGCCCGCCGAAACCCTGTGGTTGCCAATCCACAATAGCCAACAAGCGGCTCAGGCCATTCGCGATATGGTTGTTCGCGGAGCCCCCGCCATCGGGATCACTGCAGCCTACGGCCTGGCGCTGGAAGCGGCTCTTCAGGGAGAGACCGCCAGCGCGGACAATCTGGCTGCGGCTATTACTGTGCTGGCCGCAAGCCGCCCCACCGCAGTCAACCTGTTCTGGGCACTGGAACGACTTCAGGCGACGGCAGGTACACTTCAGGGAGTCGAGCTGGTTAATGCCTTGAAAAAGGATGCCGAAGCCATTCATCACGAGGACATTGCAGCCAACCATGCGCTCGGCGAACACGGCGCAGCCCTGCTGCCAGAAGGCGCCACCGTTTATACCCACTGCAACACCGGCGCGCTGGCCACCGGCGGCCATGGTACTGCCCTTGGCATCATCCGCACCGCCTGGGCGCAAAAGCGTCTGAATAGCGTCTATGCCGGTGAAACCCGCCCCTGGCTGCAAGGCAGCCGGCTGACCAGCTGGGAACTGGCCAACGACGGCATCCCGGTAACGCTGGTCGCGGACAGTACAGCAGGACAATTGATGGCGCAGGGCAAGGTACAGGCCGTGATTGTCGGTGCAGACCGGATAACCGCCAATGGTGATACCGCCAACAAGATCGGTACCTACAACCTGGCGGTGCTGGCCAAACATCACGGTATTCCCTTCATTGTTGCCGCCCCCGTTTCCACCCTGGACCCGGCGCTCCCGGACGGCTCCCACATCGTGATTGAAGAACGTGACGGTAATGAAGTGCGTCAGGTCCAGGGCAAAGTCGTTGCACCCAGCGAGGTATCGGTTTACAACCCTGCCTTTGACGTAACGCCGGGCGAGCTGATCACCGCCATCGTCACCGAGCGTGGCGTGATTCAGGCACCCAATACCGACAAGGTGCTGGCCCACATACGCGAGCAATGATGCGGAGAAAACCATGATCGAACGCCCCTATTCCACCGCCGATTTTCGTGAAGCCAGCCGCGCCCTTGCCGCCATTGGGCAACGCATCTATGGCAACGGCTGGTCGCCAGCCACCAGCAGCAATTACTCCGTTCGGCTCAATGACCAGTACGCGGCAGTTACCCAATCCGGCAAGGACAAGGGCATGCTGCGTGAGACCGACATCATGGCTGTGGATATGCAGGGGCAAGCCGCCAGCGCAGGCAAACCCTCCGCCGAAACGCTACTGCACACCCAGTTATATCGACGTTATGACAAGGTCGGCGCTGTGCTGCATACCCACAGCCATGCCAGTACTGTGTTGACCATGCACTGGCCAGCCAACACCATCACCCTGGATGGCTATGAACTACTCAAGGCGCTGGATGGAATTACCACCCATGAGAGCCGCCTGAACATACCGGTGTTTGATAACACTCAGGATATTGCCGCCCTGGCCGATAAGGTCGATGCCGCGATGGATAACGGTGATGCCAGCCATGCCTACCTGATTCGAGGCCACGGGCTCTACACCTGGGCGGCGGACCTGCCAACCTGCTACCGTCAACTTGAAGCGCTGGAAGTCCTGCTTGCTATTGAGCTGGACCGCCGCCGTCTAAGTGGAGTCTGATCATGAGCGAGATGAAAGTCTTTCGAGCTGATAACCCGGCCACCCCGGAACAGCACCTTACCGACAAACAGTCCATGGCTGAGGTACTGGCTGCTGCCGGTGTCCGTTATGAGCAATGGGAAGCCTCCGCTCCCCTCGCCGAGCAACCCAGCCAGGATGAAGTGATCGCTGCTTACAAAAGTGATATTGATCGCCTGATGGAAACGGAGGGTTACCAGACGGTGGACGTGGTGAGCATGGTGCCGGATCACCCCGAGAAAGCGGCCTTCCGCCAGAAGTTTCTCGATGAACATCGTCATAGCGAAGATGAAGTTCGGTTCTTCGTGGAGGGGAAAGGCCTATTTACCCTGCACATTGAGGACAAGGTCTACGAAGTCCTGTGCACCAAAGGTGACCTGATCAGCGTGCCTGCGAACACACCGCACTGGTTCGACATGGGCTCACAACCTCGCTTTGTGGCCATCCGCCTGTTCAACAACACCGAGGGCTGGGTGGCCAACTTTACCGGCAGCGATATCGCCAGCCGTTTCTCGCGCCTGGACTAACCCCCGTCGCCGCAGGAGCCTGCCTGCAGGCGATGGATGAGCAGAAGCGAGTTTCGAAGAGCAAACCCCGCCAGAACCTGAAGCAAAAGTGGTTTAGGTTTTCGCAACTCGAAACCCGCTTCTGGCTTTCCCGTACCTTACTACCCAGCGAACCTCAATTACGGATAGCACCATGATCAAGGCAATCGTCACCGATATCGAAGGCACTACCAGCAGCATATCGTTCGTGAAGGAAGTGCTGTTCCCCTACGCGGCGAAGGCGTTCCCCGGGTTTTTGGACGCGCATTGGCAAGATGAAACCGTGCAGGCTCTGATCAGTGCCGCCGCCGAGGAAAGTGGGCAGACACTGGAAACGCCGGAAAAGGCCAGCGCCCTGTTCCAGCAGTGGATTGCCGAAGACCGCAAAGCCACCTCGCTCAAAGCGCTGCAGGGAATGATCTGGAAGCAGGGTTACCAGAATGGTGACTACACGGCTCACCTCTATTCCGACACGGCGAAGTGCCTCAAGCAGTGGAAACAACATGGGCTGGATTTGTACGTCTACTCCTCAGGATCAATCCCGGCCCAGAAACTGTTTTTTGGCTACAGTGACGAAGGCGACCTGACTGCGCTGTTCAGCGGCTACTTCGACACCACCTCCGGCCACAAACAGGAAGTACAGAGTTATCGCAATATCCAGGCTGACATTGGACTACCCGCCGAACAGCTTTTGTTCCTGTCCGATGTGGAGGCAGAGCTGGACGCCGCAGCCGAAGCCGGCCTGAGGACCATCCGCCTGGATCGGGAAGGCAGCCAGGGGGTTAGCAAGCATCAGGTTGTCACCTGTTTTAACCAGATCGATGTCGCCAATCTCCAGGAAAGGCCCACAGCGGATTAACGCTCGCTTGCCGAGCGTCGCTCCTATGGGGCAGGATCCCCGGCTTGCGCAGGGGAATCAGGCATCGAAGCCGCTCAGGGGTGGCTCGGTCCTGTCCTGATTCGCCATCTTTAGTTCATTGAGCATGACTACTTCGGATCCCGGCAGGAAAACACCACAAATTTCTTGTTGGTACCAACCACTTCTACAGCGGAAAACAAGCGGCCCAACGCCTTGTGGTAACCCAGGTGACGATTGCCAATCACTCTCAACTCACCCTGCTCCGCCAGTCGCTTGCTGGCCTGGCGAAATAGCCTGCGCGCCACATGATCGCCCACAATGTGGCCTTCATGGAACGGCGGGTTGAGCAGGATGCAATCGAACCGCTCATCCAGAGCGGACAATCCATCGCCATGATGCAAACGGGCCTGTGCTCCCTCCTGAAAAGAGGCCACGTTCTCCCGCGCGCTTTTCAGGGCCATCCAGGACTCATCGCAGAAAGTCATGTGCACCGAAGGGTTGTGCTGCAGCACGGCAAGACCTATCACGCCATTGCCGCAGCCTAAATCGACCACCCGGGCTCCGTCGGCCAACCCACTGGGGAGGTGCTCCAGAAAGAAGCGGGCACCTATATCCAGTTGTTGCTGGGAAAACACACCCGCGTCGACACGCAATTGTCCGACTGGGGTATCCACGGAGGTCGGGTATGGTGAGTCGGCTAATACCCTGCCAGGCGCCTTGCCACTAAACAAACGCGCTTTCTTCCAGCCGTATTCCGCCTGGCCGTTGCCCAGGTACTTCTCCATGAGCGGCACCAGCTGTCGGGGCAGGTGCTTGTCCATACCGCAGAGCCACACCGGCGTGCCTTCATTCAATTGTGCACTCAACCAGACCAGCTGGGATTCCAGCAGCGCCAGAGACTTTGGCACGCGCATCAACACCTGGCCTGGCACGGTGGGGAGTTTTTCGTCAGGCCAGCAGTGTGTGATTTCCGCCAGGCCGTTTTCTGCCGCATTACGTTGGATATTATCCAGGGCGAGCCAGGAATCGCCACTCGACACCACCCCGCCCCTCTTGGCAGCCGCAAGAGCAAGGGCGCCATGGCTATCATTGACCACCAGGATCTCACCGCGCTCGCCCCCCCTCTCGGCAAGAGTATTCAGCAGATACTGGTCGGCATTGTCCCAGGCCTGCAGGGTTTCATTGCGGCGGCGAGGCCAGCGATAAAGGGTCAGGCTCCCCCAGGGATGTGTCAGTTGATGCATGTGGGTAGCTCCGGTGACCAGGTATCGGGAGCGCATTCTGCCTACAGAAGCGCCGGCTGGCCATAATATGCGCAAACGGCCGACAGAGCTGCATTTAGGTATGGTATTTTCAGATTTCGCTGCTAGAATGCGCCAGCACAAGATCCGGAATATAGCTCAGCCTGGTAGAGCACTACGTTCGGGACGTAGGGGTCGCAGGTTCGAATCCTGCTATTCCGACCAATTAAAAAGGCCGCTCAAACGAGCGGCCTTTTTTTATGCTTCATCGGCGGCTCCAGCCCCGCGCCCCATGAAACATGGCGGCAAGCGTCATCTCGGGCCCGCCTGCCCCCAAGGTGTGGTAAGCGCGTGAGCCGGGCAGCCGGCGGCCTTCCTCACGCGAACAATCAAGCCGTGACTTATGCCAGCCTCGGATTGAGCGTGTAGGTCACAGTGAGGCTGGCCGAATCCAGTGCATGCGCTTTGATGATCTCGGCCAGCGCTGAACCACCAAGGTCGTCTCCTGCTGGCAGCGTGTCCACATCCAGCGCATACACTGTAAAGACATAGTGGTGAATGATGCTGTCGTTCCAGGGCGGGCAAGGGCCATCATAGCCAAAGTAATCCCCTGCCATCTCGGCATCACCGGCAAACCACCCTGTGTAGTCGTTCTTGCCATGGCGCAGGCCATTCCCCGCATCCGGGCCACTTTTACCTCGCGGCGTAATACCGCTGCAATAGGCTCCCTCTTCAAGGCTGCTCTGTTCGGCAGGAATATCGAACAGAGTCCAGTGGTAAAAATCCACTCTGGGTAGCGAAGCCGGCACTTCACGGCCTTCCTGATTCACATCGTCGCCCGCACTGGGAACGTCAGGATCATGCACCACCACTGCAAAGGAGCGAGTGCCTTGCGGAGCTCCGCTCCAGGCCAGGTGGGGGTTGACGTTATCGGACAGGGCAACGTGGTTCTCCGGATCAATCACCGCGAACACATACTTTTCACCGATGGGCTGCTGATCGGTCAGGCTGTTGCTGACTAGCTGCATGGTTGGACTCCAGTTGGCGGAATGATGCATTCATGACACAGGCTTCCGCCGCGATTTTCAAGGACAAGAAAACGGGAAACGCGCCAGGGGTGAGTAAATGGGGAAATCATTTTCGCCACGCTGGCTCTGGTACAGCCAGAAAGACGACACCAACAACCGCCACTCTCCCGTCAGCACAGGCAGTGAGTGGCCGGGCCTGGCCAGTGTGACATGGGGCCGGAACGGCCGTGGCTCCAGATGAATTCCACAATCCGAGAGCCGTTCCTCCAACCCCTTGTGCAGAGCCTCTAACTCCGGTGACAAGGCTCCAGTCAAAGCCAGGAAGGGGCCCCTTTCCTGAGGGAAGGGCTCACAACGGGTAAACGGCAGACTGAAAGCCGCGAAAGATGCGGCCAATGTCTTCAAGTGGGGAACCATCGCCTCGACCTGCTCGGCACGACACTCACCCATAAAGGCCAGCGTCATATGCAGATTGCCGAGCGGTGCCGCACCCGCGTGGCCCGCAGCAAGCAGGATACATTCTTCAGCCAGCTCGCCTCCCACTGGCACCCCGATAAAACAACGCATCCGCCTCTCCCTGTAAACTGCCGATCCGGCAGGGGTAGCCAAAACGCACCCGCCTCAGACAGTGCTACCCGCATTTTACGCCAATGTGCTGCAGGCATGGCTTCACGGCAGTGACACCGGTAGAATTGCGCCCCCACTACCCTGCCCGCCAGCGAATACGTCAGCCAACCGTGAGGTGCACTATGTCCGACCACAAGTCCGGTAAAGTCGGTTTTATCAGTCTGGGTTGCCCCAAGGCCCTGGTCGACTCCGAACGCATTCTTACTCAGCTGCGTACGGAAGGCTATCAGGTGAGCCCAAGCTATGAAGATGCCGATGTGGTAGTGGTGAATACCTGTGGCTTCATCGACGATGCCAAGGCAGAGTCTCTGGATGCCATTGGCGAAGCACTCAATGAAAACGGTAAGGTCATCGTGACTGGCTGCATGGGCGTGGAAGAAGACACTATCCGTAAGGTGCACCCGTCAGTGCTGTCTGTCAGTGGCCCCCAGCAATACGAGCAAGTGGTCAACGCCGTACACGAAGTGATCCCGCCCAGCCAGAACCACGACCCATTCCTGGATCTGGTACCACCACAAGGTATCAAGCTGACTCCGCGTCACTATGCGTACCTGAAGATTTCCGAGGGCTGCAACCACAAGTGCAGCTTCTGCATTATCCCCTCCATGCGCGGCAAGCTGGATTCCCGCCCTATTGGCGATGTGCTGGATGAGGCAGACCGACTCGTGAAAGCGGGCGTGCAAGAACTGCTCGTGATCAGCCAGGACACCAGTGCCTATGGTGTAGACCGCAAATACCAGACCGGTTTCTGGCAGGGTATGCCGGTGAAAACCCGCATGCTGGAAATGTGTCAGGCTCTGGGCCAGATGGGTGCCTGGGTGCGCCTGCACTACGTCTACCCCTACCCCCACGTGGACGACATCATTCCAATGATGGCCGAGGGGCATATCCTTCCTTACCTGGATATCCCGTTCCAGCATGCCAGCCCGTCGGTATTGAAGGCCATGAAGCGCCCCGCCCATGCGGAAAACACCCTCGAGCGCATTCGTCGCTGGCGCGAAATCTGCCCGGATATCACCCTGCGCAGCACCTTCATCACCGGTTTCCCCGGTGAAACCAACGACGACTTCGAGATGCTGCTGGACTGGCTGGAAGAAGCTCAACTGGATCGTGTTGGCTGCTTCACCTATTCCCCGGTGGACGGTGCCCCCGCTAATGCTCTTGCAGACCACGTGGACCCGGACATTGCCGAAGAGCGACGTGAGCGTTTCATGAACGTGCAGGCCCGAATCAGCGCAGACAAACTGCAAAGGAAGATTGGCAAGACCCTGGAAGTACTGGTGGATGAAGTCGACGAAGAAGGCGCTATTGCCCGTTCCAAGGCCGACGCTCCGGAAATCGATGGTCTGGTTTACATCAACGGTGAAACCGGGCTGAAACCCGGCCAGCGACTCAACGTCACCATCGAGCATGCCGACGAGCACGATCTTTGGGGTACCCCGGTACCCGGCAACGCCTGACGCGTGAATGACCAACCGCTAAAAGGCGCCCTGCTGCTGGTACTCGGTGAAGGCCTCCTGGCCATCATGGCGGCCATGATCAAAAACCTGTCCGATCACCTCGACACCGAGGTGATCGTGTTTGCCCGCAACCTGTTCGGGCTGCTGTTTCTGCTCCCCATCATCATGCATCGCGGTGGCTTCGGGCAGCTCAAAACCCGAAACCTCCACCTTCATTTGATCCGCGCGTTTACCGGCGTAACCGCCATGTTCTGCTTCTTTTATACCATTGGCCACATTGCTCTGGCCGAGGCGGTGCTGGTGAAAATGACGGTGCCGTTCTTCCTGCCGGTGGTTGGCTGGCTATGGTTGAAGGAAACCATACGTACCCGTACCTGGATCGCTATCCTGGTGGGCTTTGTTGGCGTCGCCATCATCATGCGTGCCGGCACGGGAACCATCGATCCCGTCATGTGGGTAGCATTGGCTGGCGCCGCAATCATGAGTGTGGCCAAGGTCAGCATACGTCGTATGGCCATCACTGAGCCGGCACAGCGAGTGGTTTTCTATTTTGCACTCTTCGCCACGCTGTTCTCTGCAATACCCCTCATCTGGGTCCACACTCTGCCCGAAGGCAGCGATTATCTTTGGCTGATGGGGATTGGTCTGGTGGCCACAGGCGGACAGTTTGCCATGACCAATGCCTACCAGATGGCAAGCCCGGGACAGGTAGGGGTTTACAACTATTCTGCGGTGGTCTGGGCAGCACTGCTGGGCTGGCTGTTCTGGGGGGAAACGCTGGTCATCACCACCATACTCGGCACCCTGTTGATTGTTGCCGCAGGAGTGTGGAACCTAAAAGGGAAACCGCGGTAACGAAACCACTGACATTCCCTTTAACAAAATCAACATAGCTAATGAATGAGAATAATAGAATGCTCAACCCACTGATGGATCGAGTAATACACATGGCCCACCCTTTCCGCTTTCCTGTCGTCATGATCTTCATGCTTTTCACGACACTGCTTGCTGGCTGTGACGATGCCGCCAAGCGAGCCTATGAAATGGGCATCAACTTTGAAAAATCCCGCGCAGGGCTTCAGGACAAAGCGCTTGAAACAGACGATGGCATCCGCTGGCACCTTCTGACTTCCGAGGGTGAGATCAACAAACCCGTGGTGCTACTGATCCATGGGTTTGGTGGCGACTCCGGAAACTGGTTGCGATTCGTTTCGGAACTGGATGGTGACTTTTATTTCGTGGTACCCGACCTGCCAGGCCATGGTGACAGCACTCGTGGCCTTGATCTGAATTACCGCATGGCCGCGCAATCCCGTCGCCTGCTGACCTTGATGGACACCCTCGGCGTAGACACATTTCATGTGGCTGGTAATTCCATGGGCGGAGCCATCTCTATCTCGATGGCACGTCAGGCACCTCAGCGCGTTCTGTCCATGGGACTCATCAACTCCGCCGGACTGACCCGACAAACCCCGGAGTTCAAGACACTGCTGGAAAACTCAGCATCCAACCCCCTGATTCCGCGCACCCCGGATGATTTCACAACCACCCTGGAATGGGCCATGGAAGAGCCCCCTTACATGCCTGAATTCTTCGTCGATATCATGGGGCAGGAAAAGGCTCGTAATTCTGCAGTGGCGCAGCACATTTTCGAGCAACTGGATGAAGACCCGGGCATGAATCTGGAGGGCACCGGCAAGCTGGCTAGTGTGTCTACCCCGACACTGGTGGTGTGGGGCCAGAAAGACCGCTTGTTGGGACTGGATAATGTGAAGACGTTTCTGGAAGAACTGCCCCACGCCCGCTCCGCCATTCTCGACGACATCGGTCATGTGCCAATGGCCGAAGCACCGGGTAAAACAGCGGACCTGTTCAGAACCTTCTGGCAGGAAGCACGTAACCCTTAGCTTTCCATGGTTTCTGCCGGAGCAACCGCCTTGCGTTGTTCCGGCGGAGTCCAGTCGAACGGCACATCGTAATTCATCAGAAAGCCGCCCAGCGTAATCAGCACCCGGGATATCCCGATGTAGGAGTCCGGAATCGATATGCGCTCCTCCCGAAACCGCTCCATCAAGTCCCCCATTGCGGCCACCGGTCCCTGATGACGCAGCTGATCGGTCAACACATACAACGCCAGTGCCTTGAGTGTTTCCGGGGATCCCCCCTTGAACCCTGCCTGGACAAACAACTCACCAATATCGACTTTCCCTTCAAACCCCATCAGGCCGTATAACAGCCGCGAATAACGGCGCACCTCATCCGGGGTAAGAATCCCGATGGCACCAAAATCCAGGATAACGACCTGGCCATCTTCATTGACCAGAAAATTCCCGGGATGAGGATCCGCCTGGTAAACACCAAAGCGCGTCACCTGCTGCAAATAACTGGTCAGGAGCACCCCAAGCAGATCTGCTGCCTTGTCACGGTTCTCGTCGAGATAATCCCTGAGACGGGTCTCCCCTTCCCAGCTGGTCACCAGAATACGCTCGTTACTCAGCGATGGCAGAAGCTCGGGGATACGAATTCGAGGGTGATGTTGCTGCCGGGCAAAGCGCTGCATGTTTGCCGCTTCATTACGGAAATCCAGCTCAATCGCCGTCATGGCGAGTAGCTGCTCAATCGCCTGGCGCAGGTCAAACTCCTGAAACCGGGGCGCCGCAAGCACAGACAGAGCACGAAACACACGTGCATCCTGCTCAAACAAACGCTTCACCTTCGGAAGACGAACCTTGATCGCCACTTCATGGCCATCCTTGAGCCTGGCCCGGTGCACCTGGGCGATGGAGGCGACAGCTGTCGGCTGCTCCTGAACCCAGACAAACTGGTCACGCCAGTCCCGGCCCCAGGCTCGGGAGAGCACCCTGGAAATAGCCGCAAACGGTACGGGCTGGGCATCATTCTGCAATTGCTGAAAGGCCTCAATGTATTCCCGGGGTAATACGTCAGGGCGGCAACTGAAAAACTGGGCAGCTTTCACCCAGAAGCCACCATTACGACGGCACAGGCTGGAAAGCACCTCTGCGCCCCGTCTATGGCTGGCTTTCTTGTCCCCCAGCGTTCCAGCTGCATACAGCGCCGCCAACTGACTCATGGCGGCTACAGCACGAACATAGCGTGTTCGTCCTGCCGCAATAGCTGAAAGCCCGATGACGCTTTCTTTAATCACTGATGATCACCCAGTTCTAACCACACAACCCGAATGATTATGCATTCTTTTCAATTCGCTTTCCGGACTTGAATCGCGCCGGCCTTGACCGTACTGTTTCAGGCTTTTACGGCAGTGAGCGATTATGTCAGCTTCAGGGGTAGTTATACGGGCAGGAGAACCAAACACCATTCGCACCCGTGGCATCACACTGCTGCGCTCCGGCCACAAGGAAATACGGCGTCTCAAGCGGGCCAATCACACCCCCTCTATCCATGGCAACAAGGTCTGGAATTCCAGCTTCCTGATCATGGATCACCTGACGCGCCGGAAAGTCACGCCAGATCAGCACCTGCTTGATATCGGCTGCGGCTGGGGGCCTCTCTCCGTCTTTTCTGCCAAACGTTTTGGCTGTTCGGTGACCGCCGTGGATGCCGATGAGGATGTATTCCCCTACCTGGATCTTCATGCCCAGATCAACAAGGTGGCGATCCAGCAGAAGGTCATGCGCTTCGAGAAAATTTCACAGAAGATGCTTGCTGATATCCATATCATGGCGGGTGCTGACATCTGCTTCTGGGACGAACTCACCCCGGTTCTGTATAACCTGATCCGCCGCGCCCTCCGCGCTGGCGTGAAAGAGATCATTATCGCTGATCCGGGCCGCAGTCCGTTTTATGCTCTGGCCGAGCGCTGCGAGAAAGCCGGCATGGATTCCCGTGTAGTTGAACGTCGCACCAAGACCCCCAAGGCGCTTTGTGCGGATTTGCTGATCATCAACAATTGAAATTTCCAACAGCGACACCATGTTGTTTCCACGTAGCCTGGAAGTGACACCATGACAGACAATACCCAGAATACCGACCAGATCGCCAAGGGCACCCTTGCCCTGCCTGACCAGCTCAAGCCTCAACGCATCTATATCATTCCCGTGCGTTACCGCCCCTTTATGCCGGGGCTGGTACAGCCGGTCATGCTCGACAGGGACACCTGGGAGCAGACTCTCGAGCGCGTCAGCCAGACCCCGCATCAGTCACTGGGACTGGTGTATGTGGGTGACAAGGATCCCGACACCATTGAGGCAGACGATTTCCCCGAGTACGGCTGCCTGGTCAAGGTGCACGCCCTCAATGAAGAGAATGATCACTTTCAGCTGGTCGCTCAAGGTGCCGCCCGTTTCCATGTGGAGGGCTGGCTCAATCGCAAGCGCCCCTTCATGGCGGAAGTCAGTTACCCGCAACCGGCCAAGGATGCGAACGAAACGATTCGTGCCTATGGCATGGCGATCATCAATACCATCAAGGAGTTGCTGCCGCTCAACCCTCTCTACAATGAGGGCCTGCGCCACTACCTGCAAAACTTCTCCCCCACGGACCCATCTCCGCTGACCGACTTTGCCGCCGCGCTGACCAGCGCCAGTGGAGACGAGCTTCAGTCCATTCTGGAAACTGTACCGCTGCGGCCGCGCATGGAAAAAGTGCTGACGCTGGTAAAGAAGGAACTGGAGGTGGCCAGGCTGCAAAGCGAAATCACCGAAGAGGTGAATGAGAAGGTCAGCAAGCATCAGCGGGAGTTTTTCCTCCGTGAACAGCTCAAGATCATCCAGCGCGAACTTGGCTTGAGCAAGGACGACAAAACGGCAGAAGCCGACGAATTTCGTGAGCGCATGGCTGCCCTTGAGCCGCCTGCGCCAGTCCTCAAACGCTTTGAGGATGAGCTGCATAAACTATCCGTACTGGAAACAGGATCACCGGAGTACGGCGTCACCCGCAATTATCTGGACTGGCTGACCAGCGTGCCCTGGGGGCAGTACAGTGACGACAACCTGGATCTCAAGCACGCCAAGGGCGTACTCGAGCAACACCACAGTGGCCTGGATGATGTGAAGGACAGGATCGTCGAATTCCTGGCCGTGGGCGCACTGCGCGGTGAAGTCAAAGGTTCCATCATTCTGCTGGTCGGACCTCCCGGCGTTGGCAAGACCAGCATCGGCAAATCCATCGCTGAGGCACTGGGGAGACAGTTCTACCGCTTCAGTCTGGGCGGCATGCGTGATGAGGCAGAGATCAAGGGTCATCGCCGCACCTATATCGGCGCCATGCCGGGCAAGCTGGTGCAATCATTCAAGGAGGCCGGCACCGCCAACCCGGTCATCATGCTCGACGAAATCGACAAGCTGGGTCAGTCATTTCAGGGAGACCCGGCATCTGCACTGCTGGAGGTGCTGGATCCAGAGCAGAACCAGGATTTTCTGGATCACTACCTGGATGAACGGATGGACCTCAGCCATGCGCTGTTCGTCTGCACTGCCAACACACTGGACAGTATTCCAAGCCCCTTGCTGGACCGCATGGAGGTCATTCGCCTTTCAGGCTACATCACCGAGGAAAAGGTGAATATTGCCCGCAAGCACCTGTGGCCTCGGGCTCTGGACCGCGCCGGCGTCAAGGCGTCCCAGCTCAAGATCAGTGACAGCGCACTGCGTCAGGTGATTGAGGGCTATGCCCGCGAAGCCGGGGTACGGAACCTTGAAAAGCAACTGAACAAGATCATCCGCAAATCCGCTGTGCAGCTGCTCGATGGTGAGAAGAAGATCAGTATCAGCGGCAAGAACCTTTCGGACTTTCTGGGTCAGCCCTACTTCCAGACCGAAAAAACACAGCGAGGCATCGGTGTCGTTACCGGTCTGGCCTGGACCAGCATGGGCGGTGCCACGCTGTCCGTTGAAGCCAGCCTGGTTCACAGCCGGCAGCGAGGCTTCAAGCTCACCGGCCAGCTAGGCGATGTGATGAAAGAGTCCGCCGAAATTGCCTATAGCTATGTGGCCAGCCATTTGCAGGATTACGGCTTGGTGGAAGATGTTCTCGATAATGCGTTCATCCATCTGCACGTCCCTGAGGGAGCAACACCAAAGGATGGCCCCAGCGCGGGCATCACCATGGCCTCTGCCCTGCTGTCACTGCTGATGAAGAAGCGCCTGCCGCGTAAAGTTGCCATGACGGGCGAGCTCACACTGACTGGCCAGGTGCTGGCGGTGGGCGGCATTCGCGAGAAGGTGATTGCTGCACGCCGGGTGGGCATTCGTGAGTTGATCCTTCCAGATGCATGCCAGCGAGACTTTGATGAACTTCCCGCCTATCTCAAGGAAGGTTTGACTGTGCATTTTGCCGAGCAGTACAGCGATGTCTTCCACATTCTCTGGGGCTGATTCCTCTGTGACCGATAATCCGTCCTACTACATCGTGCCCACCTGCCATGAGCGGGTGGGTATCGTTTATCAGGATGCGGATATCCTGCTCATCAACAAGCCGGCGTATCTGCTGAGCGTTCCCGGCAGAGCGCCGGAAAACAAGGATTGCGCCATCACCCGCCTGCAGCAGCAGTTCGAGGATGTTCGCCTGATTCATCGTCTTGATCTGGATACCTCAGGCATCATGGTGTTCGCACTCAGCCGTGAGGGCCAGAGCCGCCTGAGCCGATTGTTTCAGCTGCGCACCGTCAAGAAACGCTACCAGGCAGTAGTCCATGGCATCGTTGCCGAGGATGAAGGAAGCGTTGAACTGCCCCTCATTGCTGATTGGCCAAACAGGCCGCTGCAGAAGGTGTGCCATGAGCATGGCAAACACGCGCTGACCCACTACCAGGTACTGGAGAGGGATGAAGTCCATCATCGCACCCGACTGGCCTTGAGCCCGGTTACTGGCCGCAGCCATCAGTTGCGCATTCATTGCAGAGAGTTGGGGCACCCCATCATCGGCTGTGACATGTACGCACCGCCAGCGGTGGAAGCGCTTAGCCCGCGCCTTCTGCTTCACGCCGAATGGCTGGGCTTCAACCATCCCGTCACCGGCCTGTGGTGCGAATTCAGCTCACCCTGCCCGTTCTAGGCTGGCAAAGAGCCTGCGGTAGCCTCGCTCCGCGAGGGTTCCCCCCAAAAGCGGCGCTCCTACAGGGCAACTCGGGGTAATTCGAGCGGTTTTGAATTTGGGTTTTAGCTATTAACTATTCACTGTTAATTATTAACTGCTCTTTCACTCCCACTCCTCACCGTAGTCGTGCAGCAGCTCATCGCCGGCCTTGATCTTCTTCAACGCCACCACGGTGAGGTCATCATAGTAGGCCACATTGGGTTTCTTGCTGTGATTGATGTACTTGAGGTCACATTGCACCTGGTACTTTTCTTCTCCGTGATCATCAATCCACAGCACATGGGGACCTTCCTCTTTGGTACGGCGGGCCTTGCAGAGGCCCAGCTCGGTCCCCTTTGCGATGGGTTGTGCAGCAAACAGACCACGACCATGCAGTTTGCTTTCTCGCACATCCACCAGGTCATCACGTAGGTATGGCTTGGACATAGTGTTCCGTATTCCTGTCAGTTGTCGCTCTGGCATTTTGCCAGAGAATGTCACAGTCTTCAGGGAATCACTTTTTTATGACAGGGATACGTTTGTGAATCTGATGCATACGGGCAAAGACCTGCTGCGCATGAACGAGTTGGCCGCCATTCTTTTTCGTTACGGTTTTGCTGATGTGATTCGCCGGTTAGGACTGGCAACACCGATAGAACAAGCCGGCAAGCTGGTCCGAAGTCCAGTCAAAAGCGATATGCTGCGAATGGGTACGGCAGAACGACTGCGTCACTCCATGGAAGAAATGGGCCCCACCTTCGTCAAGCTTGGCCAGGTGTTGGCCACCCGGGTCGATCTGTTTCCAATGGACTGGATCAGTGAATTTGAAAAGCTCCAGGATCAGGCCTCCCCTATTCCCTTTGCCGATCTATCTCCCATAGTAGAAGCCGCGCTCGGCAAACCTATCGATAATCTCTTTGCCCGAATTGACCCTGAGCCTGTTGGTGTCGCCTCCATCGGCCAGGTACACAGTGCCCTGACCCGCCGTGGCCAGAAGGTGGTGATCAAGATCCAGAAGCCAGGTATCCGGGACAAAATTGAATCCGACCTGCGGTTGTTGGATCAACTGGCCAAAATTGCCTCGGATAACTCAGTCGAGCTACGTCGCTACCGGCCAGTAGAACTGGTGAGAGAGTTTCGCCGTTCTCTGTTGCGTGAGCTGGATTTCACCATTGAGGCCCGTAATGCAGACCGCATCCGCAAGAATATGCGTTCCCTTAAATGGTTGACGATACCCCGGGTGCATTGGGACCTGTCCTCACCAACTGTTCAGGTTCAGGACCTGATTCAGGGGATTCCCGCCCGTGCGGTTGAACAGATAGAGCAGGCCGGCCTGGATCGTGAACTGGTTGCGCGCAGAGGCGCGCTGGCAGCCTGGAAAATGGTCCTGGAAGACGGCTTCTTCCATGCTGACCCACACCCCGGAAACTTCATCATCCTGTCAGGCAACCGCATTGCCATGCTGGATTTCGGCATGGTGGGGAAGCTGAGCCACAACCGCCGTGAGCAGATCTTGCAGTTGACCCGATCGGTGGTTCTACGCGAGGCAGAACAGTGCGCAGGCGTACTTGCCAACTGGTCGGATGGCCAACCGATCAAATTCGATCAGCTGGTGTCAGATGTTGAAGACGTCATCAGTCAATATCACGGCGTGTCCCTGGCTCAGTTGGACATTACTGCGCTACTCGCCGATGTCACCGCCATGGTGCGCAACCATAATCTGGTACTGCCCAGCGATATCGCCTTGCTGATCAAGGCCATCATCACTCTTGAGGGCTTCGGTCGGTTGCTGAATCCGGATTTCGACTTGATGACTGAGGCCGAGCCACTACTGAAGAGGGTAATTCGAACCCGCTACTCGCCAGTCAGGCTGGCAAAGAGCCTGAGTTTGAGAGCGCTGGATGTGGTCGACAAGGTGTATGCGCCGCCATCTGTACCGGGCCAGGGGCCCCATCAGGACAGCGGCATAGACCCTCGTCACCTGGAAAGGCTGGTGACACGGCTGGAACGAGGCCAGTATCGTCAAGTTCAGGCACTGATAGTACTTGCAGGCTTTATCGGCGGCAGTATCCTGTTGGCGGGCAAGGTGGCACCGGCGCCATGGGGAATCTCTGTGCTGGGGTTACTGGTATTTTTGGGCAGTGCTGGCTGGGCCAGCTGGCTGATGTTTGTTTCCCGGCGTTTCCTGAGGGAATGGGAGTAGTTAAATGAATCTACACGGAAAAATCCTGATCACTGTATTGGCGGGCTCACTGGCTGCCTGCGCCACGTCTCCTCTGGGGCGCAACCAGTTCCTGCTGATGCCGGAAGATCAGATGAATGAAATGGGCGCCACAGCCTACCAACAGATCAAGCAGGAAACGCCGGTCAGCAAGGACCAGAGCCAGACCGCCTACATCCGTTGCGTGGCCAATGCCATTACCTCAACCCTGCCAGACAAGCAGTCCTGGGAGGTGAACCTGTTCGAAGATAATTCTGCCAATGCCTTTGCTCTGCCGGGCGGCAAGATTGGCGTGAACACCGGCTTGCTGAAAGTCGCCAAGAACCAGTCACAGCTGGCCACCGTTATCGGCCATGAAATTGGCCATGTGCAGGCCCATCACTCCAATGAGCGCATGTCGCTGGAATACGCCACCCAGAATGGCCTGGGCCTGATCGGCGCCATCGCCGGGCAGGATACGGCCGTCAAACAGGGTATTTTCGCCGCCATGGGACTTGGCGCGCAGTATGGTGTGGCCCTGCCCTTCAGCCGCAAGCATGAAGCGGAAGCCGATATTGTTGGCCTGCAGTTGATGGCCAAAGCCGGTTTCGACCCGCGTGAAAGCGTCAACCTGTGGGTCAACATGGCTGCAGCCAATGGCGGCGAGCCACCGGAGTTCATGTCCACCCACCCCTCCAACGAGACCCGCATACAAGGGCTGCAGTCTCGTCTGCCGGAAGTGATGCCGCTTTATAACCAAGCCAAGGCGGCTGGCCGGAATCCGAGCTGCGGTTAAAAAGTCGCAGGCTTCAAGCTACAACGCGGGAAGCGCCAAGCAAGGCTGAACCCGCTTATAGCCAAGAACAAAAAAACCGCGCCTGTGAGGGCGCGGTTTTTTTAGCCTGTAACTCGTGGCCGGATCTTAGTTGTAGTATGCGTTATCCGTTACCGTGTGATCGGTCTTGTCACGCACGCCAGTCAGTTCCGGAATACGTTCTTTCAGCGTCTTTTCCACACCATCGCGCAGGGTGACATCCACCACGGAGCAACCCTGACAGCCACCACCAAACTCCAGCACTGCAACCATATCTTCGGTTAACTCAAGCAGCTGCACGCTGCCACCATGGGCCGCCAGGTTCGGGTTGATTTCGGCATACAGCACATAGTTGATCTTCTCTTCCACAGAAGCATCTTCACTGATGTCCGGCACGCGGGATTTCGGAGCGCGGAAAGTCAGCTGGCCTCCCATGCTGTCTTTTTTGTAATCGATGACCGCATCTTCCAGGTAACGCACACTCTTGCCTTCGATCCAGGCGTAAAACCCTTCGAAATCAAGGCGCACATCGCCCTCTTCCTGCTCACCCTCCGGACAGTAGGCCATGCAGCACTCGGCATGGGGGGTGCCAGGACGCTCCACAAAGATGCGAACCGCGATGTCTTCCTGGTCCTGTTTGCTGAGCAAGTCGCGCAGGTATTCCTGGGCGGGCTCAGTAATCTTGATCAACTGCTCTGACATTACGCTTCCTGATCCGGGTGAGTGACCGCAGGCAAGCATTGATGCCAGCGGAACTATCCCGACTATTTTAGTCAGGTACTCGGCAGTTGCAAATGATCAAAGGTCAGTTTTACTTCAGGGTATAAGTCCGCGACACGGAAGCGTAGAATATGCCCCACTTCGAACCGGCATTAGGTAGCAGCGGCGGGATAGCGATGACAGAGCAAAACGACCAAGACAAACAGGACAAACCCACCCTGATCCAGACTATTCACAGTATTCTGGCGGCGCTGATTGGCGTACAGAGCGGGAAGAACCGCGAGCGCGATTTCACCAAGGGTGATGCCGGCAATTATCTTGGCGTCTATGTGATTCTGGTCATTGGTCTGGTCATCGGCATGGTGATCACCGTTAACCTGGTTCTGGACGCTGCAGCCAAGTAATTTCCCGCCATTTTTAAGCGCCCTCTGTTATAGAGATATGCCAAGATATTTCTTTTCACTATAAGGGGGCTTTGCTAGAGTGCCGCACTAGCCCCCTGCGCGCGGCGCTTACTTATTGAATTCTCAAGCATTAAGGACGGTATACGGTCCCATGTACGTTTATCAGGAGCACGATCAGCGATTGCTGGAAGAACGGGTGGCACAGTATCGTGACCAAACCCGCCGTTATCTGGCCGGCGAACTTAGCGAAGACGAGTTTCTCGCCCTGCGCCTGCAAAACGGCCTTTACGTTCAACGTTATGCGCCAATGATGCGCATCGCGGTTCCCTATGGGCTGCTGTCCAGTGCCCAGCTACGTCGGCTGGCACATATCACCCGTACCTACGACAAGGGCTTTTGCCACGTAAGTACCCGGCAGAACATTCAGCTCAATTGGCCCGCGCTTGAAGACGTACCTGACATTCTCGCCGAGCTGGCCGAAGTTCAGATGCATGGCATTCAGACCAGTGGTAACTGTATCCGTAATACCACCACGGACGAACTGGCTGGCGTGAACCCTAAAGAGATCGAGGATCCTCGCCCCTGGTGCGAGATTATTCGCCAGTGGTCGACCTTCAACCCTGAATTTGCCTACCTTCCGCGCAAATTCAAGATTGCGGTTAATGCCGTGCAGGATGAAGATCCGGCCATTATCGGGGTACACGATATCGGCGTTAAGGTAGTCCACAATGATGCCGGTGAAACCGGCTTCGAAGTCTGGGCCGGCGGCGGTCTCGGCCGTACCCCCATGACCGGAGCGGTCATTGGCGAATTCGTGCCTTGGCAACACTTGCTCTCCTATCTGGAATCCGTGCTGCGTGTGTATAACAAGTACGGTAACCGGGACAACAAGTACAAGGCGCGCATCAAGATTCTGGTCAAGGCTCTGGGCGCGGACAAATATCGGGAACTGGTTGAGCAAGAGTTCGCCGAATTGAAAGACGGTCCGATGACCCTCACCGAACAAGAGGTTCAACGTATCCAGCAATGCTTCACCGCTCAGGATTACCGCAGCGATGTGGACAGCAGCGAACTGGAAGCTCGTCTTGCCGATAACAAGGCGTTTAACCGCTGGTATCACACCAATACCCATGCCCACAAGCAGGCGGGTTACCGTGCCGTTACCCTCACCCTGAAAAAGACTTCCCGGGTGCCGGGCGACATTACCCACGAGCAACTGGACGCAGTGGCTGAGCTGGCTGACAGCTACAGCTTTGGAGAGATCCGCAACAGCCACCAGCAGAACATGGTGCTCGCGGATGTTGCTGCCAGCGACCTGTTTACCCTCTGGCAGAAGCTGGACGCGCTGGGCTTTGCTACACCCAACCTCGGTCTGCTCACCGATATGGTCTGCTGCCCCGGTGGCGACCTGTGTGCCTTGGCCAACGCCAAGTCCATCCCGATTGCCGAGTCCATCCAGCATCGCTTCTCGGACCTGGATTACCTGCATGACCTTGGCACGCTGGACCTGAACATTTCCGGCTGCATGAACGCCTGTGGGCACCATCACATTGGTCATATCGGTATCCTGGGTGTGGACAAGAAAGGTAAAGAGTTCTACCAGATCACTCTGGGTGGCCGTGGTGACAAATTTACTCGCGTAGGCGAGAAGCTGGGTCCGTCATTCGAGGCCGACGAAGTCACTGATGTGGTTGAAAAAATCATCAACCTCTACGTGGAAAAGCGTCACGAAAACGAGCCCTTCATCGACACCTACGAACGCATTGGTATGGACACGTTCAAGGAGCGCATCTATGGGTAAGGTCATCGTTGATGGTGCCATCGTGGACAACCAGTGGCAGCGTCTGGAAGCGGAATCACTGGAGAATGGTCTGCCGGAAGGCAAGGTCATTGTTCCCCTCGCCTACTGGCAGAGCAACCGTGACGAGCTAATCAGCCGTGGCGACGTGGCTGTTTGGCTTGCGCCGGGTGAAGAGCCTCGCGACCTGGAAGACGATCTGGAAAGGTTTGAACTGATTGCCATCCACTTCCCGGCATTCAAGGATGGGCGAGGTTACTCCTACGCACGCGAGCTGCGCACCCGCTACAAGTTCCAGGGGGAAATTCGTGCCACCGGGGATGTGCTGCGCGACCAGTTGTTCTACCTGCAACGCTGCGGCTTCAATGCCTTTGAAGTACGTGCGGACCGCAGCATAGAAGAAGCCATCGCCGGGCTGCAGGATTTCACCGTGACCTATCAAGGGGATGTGACTGACCCGCGACCGATTTACCGTCGCGCCTGATCAGAAACATTTCCCTCGAAACGAAAACGCCGCTGCTAGAACCAGCGGCGTTTTCGCATCCAGATCATCACGCCAATCGCGATGACAGTCATCACGCCACAGAACCACCAGAATGCTCGGTCATTCTCCACTCCAGGCAGACCGCCCACATTGATCCCGAACAGGCCGGTCAGGAAGCCCAGGGGCAGGAACAATGCAGAGATAATGGCCAACAAGTACATACGATCATTGATCGCCTCGTTTTGTACCGCAAACACTTCTTCCTGCAGCAAGGTAGCATGCTCCCGGGCCGCGTCCAGGTCTTCGACCAACCGCAGCAAACGATCCGTAGCCTCGCGAATCTGTACCACATCACTTTCCGGAAAGAATCGATCCGTCTGCAACTTCACCAGCGCCTCACGCTGCGGCGTGAGGTAACGACGCAGGGTAATCGCCCGCCGTCGCAGCAAACCCAACTGTGAGGTCAATGATGCGGTTGGTGACGCGTCAAGCTGCTCCGCACAGCCCTCCACTTCCGTTTCCAGATTTTCGATAACGTCTTCCATTCGCCAGGTCAACTCGTCCACCAGCGCGGCCACCAGTTCGGTGGCGGACTGCGGCCCCTCCCCGACCGAAAGAGATTCCTCAACGGTCTCTACGGACACCAGCGTGCGCTTCTGGGTGCTGATCACACCGTGCGGCCCCAGCCACAGTCGCAGTGCAATCATGTCTTCCGGACGTGCCCCAGGCTGCAAATTGACGCCCCGAAGATACACCAGCAGGCCTCCAGCCACTTCTGTGGCACGCGGGCGGGTTTCTGCAGCCGTGAGTGCATCGACAACACGATCCGGAATACCGTTGGACTGCAACCACGCAAGACTCTGTGGCTGAGTGTAATCAAGATGAACCCAATGGGTACGGTCGGACTGGAGCGTGTCAGAAGCCGCAAAAGGGATACTCCCCCCCTCATCATTCAGGTAGCACCCAATTTTCAGCCAGTTATTCTTGTCCATTCGCATTCCTTGTCAGGCCGGGGTTATTTTCAGGATGATGCCCCATTCCCGTCAGATGAATCCATAGCAAAGATGTAGCGCCAGAATGCAAAAAGGCGGAAATACCTTCCGGGTATTTCCGCCTTTTTATCCGATCTTGAACAAACAAGACAAGCGTCTGATCATCCACTAATCCATCAGGGCAAACGCACCACCACACGGCCGCGCACGCCCCCCTTTAGGATCTTCGCCACCCATTCATTCACGTCTTCAAGAGTAATTTCGGCGGCTTCCAGTTGGCTCATGCCACCCGGGATCCATTCGTCTGCGAGCAGCTGCCACATTTGCTGCTTGATCTCTACCGGCAATTCCACGCTGTCCACGCCGAGCAGATTGACGCCGCGTAGAATGAACGGAAACACAGTCATGTTCAGCTCCGGGGAGCCGGCCAGACCGCAGCACGCCACACTGCCGCCGTATTTGACACTCTTCAGTGCGGTGGTCAGCGCGTCCCCCCCCACACAATCGATAGCACCCGCCCATTGCTCCTTGAGCATGGGCTTGCCGGCATTCTCGAGAAACGCATCACGGCTGATCACTTCGCTGGCACCCAGCTGTTTCAGCCAGTCCACGGCATCCTGTTTGCCAGACACCGCCGCAACCTGAAAACCCAATTTGGCCAGAATCGCCACGCTGATACTGCCTACACCACCGGTAGCACCAGTCACCAGCACCGGCCCCTGCTCAGGATTGACGCCGGTATCCAGCAGGGATTCTACACACAGGGCCGCTGTGAGCCCGGCGGTGCCGAGTACCATGGCATCGCGAGGGCTCAAACCTTCAGGCAGTGGCACCAGCCATTCCGCAGGCACACGAATGTACTCGGCATAACCGCCATCGGTATTCATACCCAGGTCGTAGCCGGTACAGATCACCGCATCCCCTTTGGAGAAAGGCCCATCCCCGGCCTCTTCCACCACGCCCACAGCATCAATGCCGGGGGTATGAGGAAAATTACGCGTTACGCCCTTGTTACCAGTGGCAGACAGCGCGTCCTTGAAGTTCAGAGAAGACCACTGCACCCGGACCAGCACACCTTCGCTGCCAAGTTCTGACAGATCCCGTTCAACCAGGTCCGTCTGGAACCCCCCGTCAACTTCTCGGGTCTGCAATGCCTGGAATGTCATAGCTCTTCTCCTGAACGTAAGAGGATCAATGTATCTGGCGCTGGCTACCGCGATGCCAGAGTTTCTCGATAACGCGCTGCAACGTGGCTTCCATGGAGAAACCCAGTCGCTCGCCCAGCTTGCGTTTCACTTCCCAGTTCACCTGATAGAGGGTGACGGAGTCCTTGCGCTGCTGCAGTAACTCATCGCTGGTCATAATCTCATCCACCAGCCCCAGCTCCTTGGCCTGAAGCCCAAACCAGTGCTCCCCGGTGGCCACCTTGTCGAGATCAAGTCCGCGGCGATTATCACGGACAAAGTCCTTGAAGAGGCGATGGGTGTCTTCCAGCTCTTCCTGAAACTTGGCCCGGCCTTTGTCGGTGTTCTCGCCCAGCATGGTCAGGGTACGCTTGTATTCACCCGCTGTCATAAGCTCCACATCGATATCATTTTTCTTCAGTAACCGATGGAAGTTGGGGATCTGGGCGACGACGCCAATGGAGCCGATGATGGAAAATGGGGCAGCGACAATGCGATCCGCAATACAAGCCATCATGTAGCCGCCACTGGCAGCCACACGATCCACAGCGACCGTCAATTTGATCCCGGCATTGCGGATGCGGCGCAGCTGGGATGACGCCAACCCATAGCTGTGCACCAGCCCACCCGGGCTCTCCAGGCGAACCAGCACTTCATCATTCTGGTTGGCTACCTGCAGGATTGCGCTGATCTCACGACGCAGGGTTTCCACATCGCTGGCCTGTACATCGCCATCGAAATCCAGAACGAAAAGGCGTGGCGGAATCTTGTCTTCCGTTCCTGCCTTTTTCTTTTGCTTCGCCTCGCGCTTTTCCTGCTTTTGCTTCTCTTTATGAGCTTTCTTGCGCTGAGCTTCAGGAAGAATTTCGGCTTCCAGCGCATCTTTCAGGTCTTCAAACTCATCATTCAGGTGGCGGACCTTCAGTTCGCCATCTTCACCTCCCTTGTGGCGCCCGCGGGAAGCAGAGGCAGCAATACCCCCAATAATGAACAACAGCGCCACCACCAGGGTGGCCACTTTGGCAAGAAACATGCCGTACTCAGAAAGAAACGCGATCACGATGTACCTGCTTGATTGAAAATGGATGCCTGTCTCACAGGCAGAATCCGCAAGATTCTACCTAAGCGAGACGGCCGGGGATACTTGAGGGCGGGCCAACCTGCGGCGATTGGCCCGGTGTGAAATCAGTTCCAGCCTGAAATAGCCTGCTGGGCACTGCCATTCATGGGGCGGGCCACCAGGCCTGTCTGACCTGCAGTCACTTCAAAAAGGGCGCCATCGGCCATCGGCAGATAGGCGGCGCTACCGTAACGGGCATCAATTAGCAGGCTCCATCCATCCTTGGCCATTTTCCACACATCCAGCCCTACCGGGTCACGATGGAGGTTGTAGACTGTGCGGTCTTGGGAGCGTTCGTCTTCCAAGGCGTAGTATCGGCCGGAAATGCGGTCCAGTTGATAGCCTGGCTTCAGCCCCATGAGAGCGAACGGCATCTTCCACTTGATGATCCGCGCATCCAGCTGCCACTGGTCTCCCTTAAGACGAAAGTCCTCAGCGATACCGTCGGTGCGAGTCACCGTGGCAATAAACGATTGCTCACCGGATTGACGGAAGCTGACCGTGGCCACGGGCACTTCCTGGGCATATTCACGGTAGCCATAGATGTTGAGCGCAAAAATACTCAAGTAAATAGCTACGCCCACCAATAGCAGGCCTCCAGTGCCCTTGAGCCACTGCAACAACCACTTCTGGCGCAGCAAAATCCAGGCACCAGCGAGTACGAACAGCAAGCTAAACCCGAACAGGATTAGCGGAGCGAGGGTGTAATTCATGGTTAGTCCTTTGACTCCAGGCCGGTTATCCAGCTCTCGATCAGGGTGCGGGCGATACTACCGCGGGGAGGTATCTTGGGTAGAGACTGGTAATGGAACCAGTCCGCAGCGACGATCTCGTCATCGTCGATGACGATATCGCCGCTGGCATAGTCGGCATGGAAGGCAAGCATTAACGAGTGGGGAAACGGCCAGGACTGGCTACCGAGATAGGATAGTTGCCCCACCTCTACACCGGTTTCTTCCCGGACTTCACGCACCAGCGCCTGCTCTGCACTCTCCCCTGCCTCCATGAATCCCGCAAGACAGGAGAACATACCGTTAGGGAAGCGTGCAGACTGACCCAGCAGGGCGTACTCGCCCCGCGTCACCAACGTAATGATGCAAGGCGTAATGCGCGGATACTGGGTGTAGCCACATTGCGGGCATTGCATGCAAAGCTCTTTGCCGTGCGCTTCCGTGGGGCTGCCGCAACGGCTGCAATAGCGGTGGTTTTTCTGCCAGCTGAGAAACTGCAGGGCACGGCTGAACATGGAGAAGCCCGCTTCATCCAGGCCTCCGGCCAGCATATGGCGCTGGGGAACCGGCTGCAGGCTGCCATCATCCAGCTCGTGGCGGGCCAGCTCGCAGACGTAGCAAGGCTCACCGTTCAGCCAACCAAGAAAATGGTAATCCGGATGTTGCCGGAGCAGAAACGCCGGCAAAGATGGCACCTGTAATTCAGCGTTGAGCAGAATGCTCTGATCGTGAATCACGTAACAGCGAGCATTTTCGGCATCGCCACTTTCCAGGCGAGACAGATCTATCATCATGCAACCTTGTTAACGGGGTACCCCAGGGCCTTCATACTTTCTTCAGCAACTTCCAGCACGCCGTCACCGATGGGTTTCTGCTCTTCCATGCTTTCCAGGTAGTAATCAACCCCGGTGAGCGCATCGGCGAGGGTTTCCATATCCTCCCGCGTCGGGTTGGACGTGCCTTCGATCAACTGCTTCACGATGTATTTGTGGCAAGATTCAGTAACGCTCTTGGCTCTTTCCAGTTCCAGGAACATGAGGCCGCCGGCAATGGAGGCAAAAGTCCCGGGCAGATTGGAGAGGTGCATGGCGTCCCAGTTATTATCCATGAAGGAACTGACAGAGCGCTTGGCCAGCGCCAAACCCGCCCGGCACTCACCGACGACGGTCATGCGTGCTTCATCAAGCTGGTAAAGTGAGATGGACGAATTTGAGGCAGCGCGATGGACATCGTCCTCCGGCGCCAGACTACGTTCCAGGTTAGCCGCTACATTTTCAATAGTCAGCAAGTCGTCAACCAGGGCATGGAACGCCTCACCCTCCACGCTTTGATCCGCACTCCATTTGCCCACCTCAGCCCCTCGCTGCTTGATGGCAGCGGCGTCTTCATCCTTGCCGATCATGGACAGGGTGCTACCCAGGCGCTGCAGGCTCTCGCCCACTTGCTGGTAGTTGGTATCCGCCACCCCCTGGGAGGCCATATCGAGGCTGTGCTTGAGTTCAGCAATCTCCTCACGCATGGCGCTGGCCACAGAGCGAATCACCGAACCGCTGGCACCTGTCATCAGCGCCAGTTCACGTTGCAGCTCTTCATCGGTAATGCTGTTCTTGAGAGAGAACGCCGTCTTGATCTCATCGACCACACCACTCTGCTGCTGGCTCAGGGACACCACATAGAGGCTCTCCTTGACCAGTAGTAGCGGCGGCTCGGCATCAAAGGCCTGCTCACCCCCATAAACCAGACCTTTTAATTGCCTGTCGTACTGTGAAAGCAGCGCCTTACGGGCTGAAGTAATGGCCATGTCATCGCTGAACATGGCGGTCAGTACGCCCTGTGCCACCCACAGGAAGCGACTCATCCCACAGGGGCCGGCCGCCTTGTCGAGTCGAGCCAGGGCCCGCGCCATAAGCTTGAGGTTTGGCTTGGCACTTTGATTTCGAAGAATGCCCAGCAGCCCCACCTGATACATGTGGCGCAAACGGCGAGCCAATGCTGGCATTTCTGAGCGCTTTAGTTCGCTGACCTTGGCCGGCGGTGTGCGGGCAACGGACAGGTCTGCGCTGAAAAAATGGCTCTCCTGAATCAGAGCCTTGCCGTTGGCCTGACGCAGGTCGTTCAGCCCCTGAATCAACAGGGCCGGCAAGGTACGATTCTTGAGTTGAACGTAATCGAAATAGCGGGTTAGCAGCACAATCGCATTGCCCAGAGCCTGAATGCGGGCATCGGACACTTTGTCGCGTAACTCACGGGCTGCCAGCCCCATTTCCTCACTCATCAACGCTGCTGCCGGCAATTCGACAACCTGACAGATACCTCGCAACTGCTGAAAGGAGTCGGCGATGTACGTCAGTTCTTCGTGCAGGCTGTGATTTTCGGAAAATGCTTCGAGACGGTTTTCCGCCTCGGTCAAAGTGCTATCGATCGCTTCCTTCAGAAACGTCAGGGAGGTGGTATTTGTTATGGCAACCATGGACTCTCCGCAAGCACCAAGCTGTTATTATCTTCAGAACCTTTCCCCAAATGCATGAGAAACTGTAAAAAACCAGCCTCCCACAGCACATCCAATCGCCTGTGCGGGGGCGATATGTGGGCTCCCCGATGGTCAGACAAGGCGTATCAACTTTGGCATGCGATTAAACAATGCGTCAACTTTCATTGGTAAGCAACTGATTTATTGGATTTTTGTTAACCTTACCACAGTCTGCCTCCCCCTATTATTACCTCCCGGTAACCTGCATACCGATTGCCCGCAATAAGACCTTGATCTAGGACAATATGTCCCACCTTTGCACTGTACTGGTTCACGCCAAGTCCTTATCATTGCGCCGCCTCCTCCCACATACACATCCGACGTCAGCAGGTAATGATGATGCCCGCGTCCTTTGGCCGTGCTTTCTTGCAAAACTTTCTGGGTCAGGCTCCTGCCTGGTACAAATACACCATCATAGGCTTTCTGGTGATCAACCCTCTGATCGCCTTGACGCTTGGGCCGGTAGCTGCCGGCTGGCTACTGCTGGGCGAATTCATCTTCACTCTGGCCATGGCGCTGAAGTGCTACCCGCTGCAACCGGGCGGCCTGCTGGCCATTGAGGCGGTTCTGATTGGCCTGACCTCCGCAGATACCGTACTGCACAAGGTAGAAAGCAATCTGGAAGTGATGCTGCTGCTGATCTTCATGGTGGCGGGGATTTTCTTCCTCAAAGACCTGCTGCTGTTCATGTTCACCCGCATTTTGCTCGGCGTGAAATCCAAGGTGCGACTGAGCCTGCTGTTCTGTATCGCTGCCGCCCTGCTATCCGCCTTCCTTGATGCCTTGACCGTCACCGCGGTTGTGATTGCGGTTTGCACTGGCTTCTATGGCATTTACCACAAGGTGGCCTCCGGAAAAACGTTCCAGCAAAAGCATGACCACGGCGACGATACCGCTGTTGAAGACCTGCACCGTGAAGATCTGCGTCGTTTTCGCTCTTTCCTGCGCAGCCTGCTGATGCACGCGGCCGTGGGCACCGCACTCGGGGGCGTCTGCACCCTGGTGGGCGAGCCTCAGAACTTGCTGATCGCCAACAAGGCGGGCTGGGAATTCGGTGAATTCTTCCTGCGCATGGCACCGATCACCATCCCGGTACTGTTCATCGGGCTGCTGACCTGTGTGTTCCTGGAAATCAGTGGCAGCTTTGGCTACGGCGAGGATATCCCGGAGAAAGTCCGGGGCATCATGCGCCAGTACGCGCTGGAGCAAGACCGCAAGCGCACCCCGCAGAACCGCGCCGCCCTGGTCATTCAGGCACTCACCGCGGTATGGCTGGTCATTGGCCTGGCAACCCACGCCGCGTCCGTCGGCCTGGTGGGCCTCACCGTGATCATTCTGGCTACCTCCTTCACCGGCATTATCGAAGAACACCGCCTTGGCGCGGCGTTTGAGGAAGCGCTGCCCTTTACCGCCCTGCTCACCGTATTCTTTGCGGTGGTGGCGGTCATTGCCGACCAGCAGCTGTTCGCCCCTGTGATCGAATACGTGCTGAGCCTGGAGAAGTCGGTGCAAGGGCCCGCGTTCTACATGGCCAACGGCATCCTCTCTGCCGTCTCGGATAACGTCTTCGTGGCAACGGTGTACGTGGATGAAGTTGGTCAGGCTCTGCTGAAGGGCGAAATCAACCGCGATACCTTTGACTTGCTGGCGGTGGCTATCAATACCGGCACCAACATCCCTTCCGTGGCAACCCCCAACGGACAGGCAGCCTTCCTGTTCCTGCTGACCTCCGCCTTGGCCCCGTTGGTGCGCCTGTCCTACGGCCGCATGGTCGTCATGGCCCTGCCCTACACCATCGTCATGTCCATCACCGGCCTGATCATGACCGCTACCGTGCTGGAGCCCGCCACTGACGCCATGTACGAGAGAGGCTGGATCACGCACCACTCTGCCAGCGAGTACACTGAGACGCCGGAGCAAGGTCACTAAGACAAACGCGGCACGCAAACACTGGGGCGCGATTGATCCCGGATACAAAGAGGCCGCCCCCGGATGTTCCGGGGGCGGCCTCTTTATGTTCAGTATACGCGGGGTTAAAACAGCCGCTTTTCGCTGCTATTGCGCCACGGGCGCGCCTAGTGCAGCTCGCCCTTCTCCAATTTCTCCCAGAGCGTCGGCTCACCGTTGCTGCTGCCAATGGCACTGATTTTGTCGTTATGGCGGGAGACCTCCGACTCGGAAGCGCGCACCACTTTCAGGGCTTCCCGGCCACCTTGCAGACGCCGAATGGCTTCCGCGACCGCAGCGCCGCCCTGATCTGAAGCATCACTTCCGCCAAGAGACAGTCGTGTCTGGCCACCGGTCATGGCCAGATACACATCGGCGAGAATCTCGGCATCCAGCAAGGCACCGTGCAATTCCCGGTGGCCGTTTTCCACATCGTAACGACGGCAGAGAGCATCCAGATTGTTCTTCTGACCCGGATGCTTCTGACGTGCCATGACCAGGGTATCGAGCACACCACAGCGCTGCTCGATGGTGCCGTAAGCGGCACCCAGACGCTTCAACTCATGGTTGAGAAAGCCCACATCAAAGGGCGCGTTGTGAATTACCAGCTCTGCCCCATCCACAAAGGCAAGAAACTGGTCCACAACCTTGTCGAAGGTGGGCTTGTCTGCCAGAAACTCGGTCGAAATACCGTGTACAGCCAGCGCCCCTTCATCAATGTCTCGTTCTGGGTTCAGATAAAGGTGCAGGTTGTTGCCGGTTATCCTGCGGTTGATCACTTCCACACAACCAATCTCGATAACCCGATGGCCATCATTGGGCTCAAGACCCGTCGTTTCGGTATCCAGTACCACCTGACGCATTAGGCGATCCCTTTCTGTTTATTCATTTCATCAATACCCTTGTTGGCCAGTGCATCTGCCCGTTCGTTCTCAGGGTGGCCGCTATGCCCCTTCACCCACTGCCAGTCAATTTCATGGGGCTGGACGGCGGCATCCAGACGTTGCCACAGGTCCACATTCTTGACCGGTTGCTTCGAGGCTGTTTTCCAGCCCCGTTTCTTCCAGTTGGGCATCCACTGGGTCACACCATCCATCACATAGCGAGAATCCGTGGTCAACACCACCTGGCATGGCTGGCGAAGCGCCTCAAGGCCGGCGATAGCTGCCATCAATTCCATGCGATTATTGGTGGTCTCTGGCTCACCACCGTGCATTTCTTTTTCCTTGTCGCCGTAGCGAAGCACCACCCCCCAGCCACCCGGCCCGGGATTCCCACGACAAGCGCCGTCAGTAAACATGGCGACTTTCTTTACTTGCTTCAAAAATTCACGACTCCCGATTCTGTTGACCCCAACGAGCCACCGGCACAGGCACCACGGTATTGCGTGGCACCCGGCTCTGCCGGGACGGCAGCGGCCGTATCACCCCGGCGCGTTTACGCGCGACCAGCAAATAGGTGCTGCCATGGCGAGGCCAGAGCATGCTGCCCAGCCATTCGAGCAACCGCAAGCGCTGCCGACCCTGCTGGCGAAAGGGCATAGTATAGAAGCCGCTGGCCATGCCATCGACCTCAAATCCCAGCACCTGCAACCAATCTGTGACGCGGTTGGGGCGATAGAACCGCCCGGACCAACCCGGTCGGCCCCGCCAATAGAACCAGCGCGCCAACCCCATCATGCTCACGGGATGAAAACCGACAATAGCCACTTGCCCTCCCGGGGCAATAGAACGACAGGCCTCCCGCAGTACCTGGTGAGGATCGCGCGCAAAATCGAGTACATGGTGCAACATCACCACATCCACGCTGCTTTTGGCCAATGGCAGGGAGTCCAGCCGGCTCTGTACAGTGACTCCAGGGAATCCCATGGGCCCCACCGACATTTTCCAGCGCAACGGGGACTCGCGCAGCAAGTCCTGCTCGCGGGAGGAGTAGATAGCGACAGCCCGCTGGCCAACCTGCCTGCGCATCCAGTCGGCGAGCATGGTACGCTCTGCCTCCAGCAAGGCCTGCCCGGGCTCGCTGTCCAGCCAGGCATCGAAGTGCTTTTCCAGATCATTGTTACCGGCACTGAACGAGTTACGGTTGAGTGGTGGCAGCTGCATCAGCACAATACCTCTATATCCAAGGCGTATTTCAGGAGCGTAACACGACATGTTACCCAGCCCCATTGCCCTGCCCGCTTTTAGTGACAATTACATCTGGACGATCTGCCACGAAGGCACATGCGTGGTGGTTGATCCCGGCGATGCCGCTCCGGTTGAGCGGTTTCTGGCAGAAAAAGGCCTCACCCTGAGCGCCATTCTGGTGACACATCATCACCCTGATCATGTGGCTGGTATTGCCGCGCTTACCCGCGACCGGGATATCCCTGTGTACGGACCGGCCGGGGAAACCATCCCCTGCATGACGAATCCGCTTGGCGAAGGCCAGTCGATTACCCTCGATTCACTGGGAATATCCCTGCGGGTCATGGAAATCCCCGGTCACACGCTGGGCCATATCGCCTATTATGACGCCGAGAACAGCTGGCTGTTCTGTGGTGATACCCTGTTTGCCGGCGGCTGCGGCAGGCTATTTGAGGGAACCCCGTCACAAATGTACAGCTCACTGCAGCGGCTGGCCGAACTCCCTGAACAGACCCTGGTCTACTGCACCCATGAATACACACTGGCCAACCTGAAGTTTGCCGTAGCCGTCACCCCGGACGATCAGCGGGTCCAGGCCAGGCTGGCGGCAGTCATTTCAGCTCGGGAGAACGATCAGATCACCCTGCCAACCACGGTGGCAGAAGAACGCCGCACCAACCCGTTCCTGAGGGTCGGGGAAGCGTCGGTTCAGGCAGCCTGCGAAGCCCGTGATCCGGGCGCCTCAGATAACAATGTGCAATGCTTTGCATCCTTGCGTCGCTGGAAAGATAACTTCTAGCTTTTTCAGCTTGCTGGCCACGGATCCTATTCTCTAAACTAAACGAAAATAATTGCTGTACTTATTGATATGAAAAGACTTTTTACCGTGGCCGTTTTGGTCAGCATGGGCATCATGTCCGGCTGTGCCTCACACCACTCAGTGGACGAACTCCCCCCCATGCAGGCTGCGGACCCTTCTGTAGATGACATGGATCTGGCCAATGGCATGGACGAACCGGCCCCGGTTGAAGTTGACTCGGTAGCCTCTATCGACAACGAGGACCTTTGGGTCCGGCTCCGCGCCGGTTACGGCCTGGACCTGTCGGTGGAGAACGACCGTATCCGGGTCCAGCGGGACTGGTATGCTCGTCACCCCAAGTATTTCGAGCGCGTGACTACCCGTTCAGAGCGTTACCTTCACTACATCGTCGAGCAGGCTGAAGCCCGCAACATGCCGCTGGAACTGGCTTTACTCCCCGTCGTTGAAAGTGCCTTTGACCCCTTCGCTTATTCTCATGGCCGCGCCGCAGGTCCCTGGCAGTTCATCCCCTCTACCGGTGATTACTTCGGCCTCCACCGTACCTGGTGGGAAGATCAACGCCGTGACGTGATCAAATCCACCAATGCCGCCCTGGATTACCTGCAAAAACTGGCGAACCGCTTCGACGGAGACTGGCTGCTGGCCTTGGCGTCCTACAATGCTGGTGGTGGCACCGTTTCTCGTGCCATACGCAAGAATGAAGAAGCGGGCAAGCCGACCGATTTCTGGAGCCTGAAACTCCCGCGCGAAACCAAAGCCTACGTTCCCAAGCTAATCGCCATTGCCCAGATTGTTCAGGACCCGGATAAATACGATATCCCTCTTCAGCCGATTCGCAACGAGCCCTATTTTGCCGAAGTGGATACGGGGGGTCAGATAGACCTGGCCCAGGCTGCCAAACTGGCTGACATTTCCATCGAAGAGCTGTATCTGCTGAACCCGTCATATAATCGCTGGGCAACCTCCCCGGATGGCCCGCACCGCCTGCTGGTGCCCGCTGACCGTGCTGAGCGTTTCAGCCTTGCCCTGGCTGAGCTACCGGTGGATCAACGCATGCAGTGGGCTCGCTATGAGATTCGTCCCGGTGACAACCTGGGCGCCATTGCCCGCCGCAACCGCACCACCCCGGAGGTGCTGCGCAGCATCAATCATCTCAAGAACAACACCATTATCGCTGGCCGCACCCTGCTGATCCCGGGTCCGGCTGCCGGTAGTGACAGCTACACCCTGAGTGCTGACTCCCGCCTTGCCGACAACCAGAATCGTCAACGCGATGGCCGCCAGAAGATCGACCATACGGTTCGCTCCGGCGATACCCTCTGGGAGATTTCCCGTCAGTACAAGGTGGGGGTCAAGGAACTTGCCCGATGGAACAATATGGCCCCCGGCGACAAACTCAGTATTGGCCAAACCCTGGCGGTGTGGAGCAAAGGCACTGGCACCACCACGGTGGCGAGCCGCGGCGACAACAACATGGTTCGTCAGGTTCGCTATTCCGTACGTAACGGAGATTCCTTGTATGCCATTGCAGACCGCTTTAATGTATCGGTGAACGACATCCGTAGCTGGAACAGCAAGGTTGCCAGCAAACGATACATTCAACCCGGGCAACGGCTGACACTTTACGTTGATATTCGCCAATCCTACTAAAACGTTTTTTGCCTCCCTTTTCTGCCTGTGCTTCAGCCTCACTTCGCTGGCACAGGCGGAAGAGCCCAACATCACCCGCAGCCACGGCTATCACCCTTTTGGTGACCTGAAATACCCTGCTGGCTTCCCGCATTTTGATTATGTGAATCCGAATGCCCCCAAGGGCGGCACCATCACCCTGTTCGGTAGTGGCACCTTCGACAGCCTGAATCCCTATATTCTCAAAGGCATCAGCCCGGCCGACACACCGGGCATACAAATGTATGGCGTCACCGAAATTGCTGACAGCCTGCTGATGGGCAGCCAGCCACATAATCCGCTCGGAGATGAAGCTGGCGCCGCCTACGGACTGATTGCGGACTGGATTGAATACCCTGAAGACCGTAGCTGGTGCATCTTCCATATTCGCGACAAAGCCCGCTTCCACGACGGAGAGGCCATCCGCGCCGATGACGTGGTATTTTCTTTCAATATCCTTCGCGATAAAGGGCATCCTGAATACAGCTTACGGCTTTCCGATGTGAAAGCCGTTGAGGCGCTGGATGCGCAAACAGTGAAATTCACGTTTATAGAAGGTCGCCGGGACCTCCCTCTGGTAGTCGGAGCCATTCCGATCCTGCCCAGTCATTATTGGCAAACCCACGACTTCGAACGCACTACCCTGGAACCCCCTGTCTCCAGCGGCCCCTACCGGGTCACCGATATCAAGGGCGGTAAACAGGTTACCTTTGAGCGGGTGAAAGATTACTGGGCGAAAGACTTGCCCGTGAATCTCGGTCGGCATAACTTCGACAAGGTGGTATTCGAATTTTATCGGGACGCCGATGTAGGTTTTGAAGCCTTCAAATCCGGCGGATACGATCTCCACTACACCTACAGCTCCAAACGCTGGGCAACCCAATTCGATTTTGCCGCCCTTAAAGATGGCCGGGTAAAGCGTGAGGAGATTGCCCACAAGGTGCCCAGGCCCGTTCAGGCGTTCTTCTTCAATACCCGGCATGCGCCCTTCGACGATCCGCGCGTTCGTGAAGCCGCCAGCCTCTTGTTTGACTTCGAATGGTCTAACCGCAATCTGTTTGCCGATGCCTACACACGGACCGTGAGCTGGTTTCCCAATAGCCCTTTCACCGCCCCGGTGCCTGCCAGTGAAGCTGAACAATCCCTGCTCAAGGACTTCACCAAACAGCTGCCAGAACAGTATTTCTCGGCCAGCATCACTCCACCGGTTAACGACGGAACCGGGCAGATCCGTAACCGTATGCGTGAGGCGCTTGCCCTGCTGAAAGAAAGTGGTTGGCAGCTAAAGAACAATGTTCTGGTCAACAAACAGGGCCAGCCCCTGAAATTTACCGTACTCAATTACCATAACCCGGGCATATATCGGATCCTTGCACCCTGGTTCAAGAACCTGAAGCGACTAGGTATTGAAGCGGATTATCGCGAAGTGGATCCCGCCGCCTACAAGCAAAAACTGGATAATTTCGAATACGATGTGGTGCTGTTTGTGCTACCCATGCGAGATTACCCCGGGCCGGAACTGAAGGATTATTTCCTTTCCTCGAGCGCCACAATTCCTGGCAGCCGAAACCTGGCGGGCATTAGTGATCCGGTGGTGGATTTTCTCGTCGGTGAGGCACTGTCAGCATCTAGCGAAGCGGACTATACACTTGCCCTGCAGGCCCTGGATCGTCGGTTACGCTACCAGCATTACGGGGTACTGAATTATCATATCCGCCATCACAGGGTTGCCTGGTGGGACAAGTTCGCCCGTCCAGCGGAACCAATCCCCTACGGGTTGGGTCTGGACACTTGGTGGATGAAAAAATAACAAGGAGTCGATATGGCCTTTCACGGCGCCATTCACACACGAATGATGCGTGGGCTGTTCATTGGTCTGTGCCTTTGCACGGGCCTGGCAGATGCCGGAGTCAACAAGAGTCACGCCATCGCCATGCATGGCGAGCCACTCTATACCGCTGACTTTACCCATTTCCGTTATACCAATCCCAACGCTCCCAAGGGCGGCAGCCTGAAACTGCAGGTGGTTGGCAGTTTCGATACGCTCAACCCGTTCGTTGCCAAGGGCCGACCTGCTGTGGGCATGGGTGCTACGGATAACTCTTATCTGTACGACTCCCTCACCCTTCGCGGCGAGGACGAACCTTTTACGCAATACGGACTGCTGGCGAAAACCATTGAGTGGCCCGACGATCGCAGCTGGGTTCGTTACCATCTGAATGAGAAAGCCCGATTTTCCGATGGCGAACCGGTTCAGGCTGATGATGTCGCCTGGACCTTTAACACCCTGATCAAGGAAGGGCGCCCGTTCTATAGCTTTTACTATGGGGAAGTCGAGCGGGTTGAAATTAACGACCCGCTCACCGTCACTTTCCATTTCACCAGGAACAGCATCAACAAGGAGCTGCCTCTGATCATTGGCCAGCTTCCGATACTTCCCAAACACGTGTGGGACGGCAAGGAATTTGCCAAGGCAGGCATGACCATGCCGGTGGGGTCTGGCCCCTACCGCATTCTCAAAGCGGATCCGGGCAAGCAAATCGTTTACCAGCTCCGTGACGATTACTGGGCAAAAGATTTGCCGGTAATGAAGGGCCGCAACAATTTTGGCACCATCAGCTACGATTATTTTCTAGATGAAAAAGCCGCCTTGATCGCATTCAAGGGCGGTAACTACGACTGGAGAAGCGAAACCAATTCCAAGGAGTGGGCAACCGCCTACAAAGGTCCAGCCTTCGAAAGTGGCAAAATCAAGACGGAAGTGGTGACCCACCAGAACCCAGCGGGCGCACAAGGATTCCTTTTTAACATCCGCAAACCGCTATTCCAGGACATGGTTCTGCGTAAAGCCATCGGCTATGCCTTCGATTTTGAATGGTCCAATGCCAATCTTTTCTACGGTCAGTACAAGCGTACCCGCAGCTACTTTGAGAATTCCGAGATGGCAGCCACAGGGCTGCCCTCGAAGGCCGAACTTGCCTTGCTGGCGCCCTTCCGGGATCAGCTTCCCGAGGAGGTTTTTACCCGCGAATACCAGCCTCCCAAAAGTGACGGTACCGGCCGTCCCCGTGAAAACCTTCGCGAAGCCCAGCGCATGCTCAAGGAAGCGGGCTACCAATTCCGTGACAGCAACCTGTTTACCCGCGATGGCAAGCCGGTGAAATTCGAGATCATGCTGATTTCACCTGCATTTGAGCGTGTTGTTTTGCCCTTCACGCGCAATCTTAAAGCGCTGGGTATCAATGCCAATGTGGTCACTCTGGACTCGGCCCAATACATCGAACGCCTGCGGAACTTTGAGTTCGACATGATGGTAGGAAGCATGGGCCAGTCCAGCTCGCCGGGTAATGAACAGAAAGAATACTGGAGCTCTGAAGCCGCCGACCGGCCTAACAGCCGCAACCTGATCGGCATCAAGAACCCGGTAGTAGACGCCCTGGTGGACAAAATTATTGCTGCCCCGGATCGAGACGCGCTGATCGTTGCCTGCCGGGCACTGGATCGCGTGCTGCAGTGGAACTACTACAGCGTGCTCAACTGGTATACCGATACCTACCGGATTGCCTATCAATCCCGCCTTGAGCACCCACAGTTCGGGCGCTACGTGGACCCGGGCACCGCCCTTGATACCTGGTGGGACAGCACCGCGAAATGAAACTCTACATAGGCAAACGCCTGTTACTGGTACTGCCGACCCTGTTTGGCATTCTACTGCTCAATTTTGTGGTTATTCAGGCCGCCCCCGGCGGCCCTGTGGAGAAGACACTGGCTGAACTCCAGGGCATCGGCACGGGCGGTGCAGGCAGTAGCTTTGCCGGCAGCAGTGCCGACACCATGAGTACCAGCAATTATCAGAATGCCAGAGGGTTGCCGCCGGAACTGGTAGAGCGCATCGAGAAAATGTACGGCTTTGACAAGCCTGCCCATGAGCGATTCTGGCTGATGGTGAAAAACTACTTCACCGGAAATTTCGGCGAATCCTACTATCGAGATCGTTCTGTCACAGAGTTGATTCTTGAGCGCCTCCCGGTCTCCATCTCTCTTGGCCTTTGGAGCACTCTGATTGCTTATCTGGTGTCGATCCCCCTGGGTATCCGCAAAGCGGTAAATGATGGCTCCCGTTTTGATATCTGGAGCAGCACCGCCATCATCATCGGCTTTGCCATCCCCAGCTTTCTGCTCGGGCTTTTGTTGATTGTGGTGTTTTCCGGAGGCTCATATTTTGAGTGGTTTCCGCTTCGAGGCCTCACCTCAGACAACTTTGAAGAACTGAGCATGCTGGGCAAGATTGGCGATTATCTGTGGCACATCACCCTGCCCACTATCGCCATTGTCGCTGGAAACTTCGCAGCCCTCACCATGTTGACCAAGAACTCGTTCATGGATGAGATCCGCAAGCAATATGTTCAAACCGCCCGGGCAAAAGGGCTGGCAGAAAAACAGGTTCTCTATGGGCACGTCTTCCGTAATGCCATGTTGATCATCATCGCGGGATTCCCTGCCGCGTTTATCAGCATGTTCTTTACCGGTGTTCTGCTGATCGAATTCATCTTTTCCCTGGACGGGCTTGGCTTACTCGGTTTTGAGGCTGTCATCAGTCGGGATTATCCTGTGGTGTTTGGCACCCTGTTTATCTTCACGCTGTTGAGCCTGGTGATGAAACTGGTCAGTGACCTCACTTATATGTGGGTGGACCCGCGCATCGACTTCGAACGGAGGGATCATTAATGGGATCCCCGCTTCGTAAACTGCTCGACAGGAATCCACTCAAGAACAACCCGGTCTGGGCTCGACAATGGCGTGCCTTCCGCAGCAATCGCCGCGGTTATTGGTCACTGTGGATATTCCTGGCTCTGTTCGGGCTCAGCCTCGGTGCTGAGCTGGTCGCCAACGAAAAGCCCCTGCTGCTCAGTTATGACGGTAATCTGTATGTCCCCGTGATTACCAGCTATCCGGAGACGACCTTTGGTGGCTTCTTCGAATCCGAAGCCAATTACCGGGATCCCGTTGTAGCCGAACTGATCAACGATAAAGGCTGGATGATCTGGCCGCCGATTCGTTTCAGCTACAACACCATCAATTATGATCTGGAAGTACCCGCCCCTGCGCCCCCCTCTCCGGAAAATTGGCTGGGTACCGATGACCAGGGCCGCGATATCCTGGCTGGCCTGATCTATGGCTTCCGAATTTCCGTTTTGTTCGGGCTCATGCTTACCGTGCTCTCCAGTATTGTCGGGATTATCGTCGGAGCGATGCAGGGCTATTACGGTGGCAAACTGGATCTGTTTGGGCAACGCTTCATCGAAATCTGGTCAAGCATGCCAACCCTGTTCCTGATCATCATCATTTCCAGCTTTGTCATCCCCAGTTTCTGGACTCTGCTGGTGATCATGCTGCTGTTTTCCTGGATGACGCTGGTGGATCTGGTACGCGCCGAATTTCTGCGCGGCCGCAACATGGATTATGTGCGGTCCGCCAGGGCTATGGGGGTCAAGGCTCCCATGATCATGTTCCGCCACATGCTACCGAATGCCATGGTGGCCACCCTCACCTTCCTGCCCTTTATCCTCAATAGCGCAGTGGTCACCCTCACCTCTCTGGATTTTATTGGCTTCGGGCTGCCGCCGGATGCGCCTTCTCTTGGTCGTCTGGTTGGCCAGGGCAAGGCGAACCTGCATGCGCCCTGGATTGGGATCAGTGTGTTCGCCACCCTGACTATCATGCTTACCCTGCTGGTGTATATCGGTGAGGCAATCCGTGATGCTTTTGACACGAGGAAGTTCCTGCAATGAGTCTGCTCAGTATTCGCGGGCTGACCATTCGCTTTGGTGAGCAAACCGCTGTCGACAACATGGAGTTGCAACTGGATGCCGGTCGCATGTTGGCTCTGGTGGGTGAATCCGGATCCGGTAAATCGCTGACGGCACTGTCGCTGCTGGATCTGTTACCGGAGGCGGCGCATTGGTCTGCAGAACATATGACGCTGGCCGATCAAGACTTGTTGCGGCTGGATCACAAGCAGAAGCGCACCCTTCGGGGCGGGCGTATCGGAATGATCTTTCAGGAGCCTCTCACCGCGCTCAACCCGCTGCACACGGTAGAAAAACAGATCAGCGAGAGCCTGTTTGTGCACCAGGGTATGAGCCAGGGCAAAGCCCGCGAGCGCTGTCTGGAACTGCTGGAGCAGGTTGAACTGCCAGCCACTGAAGACATGCTGCGCCGTTACCCCCACCAGCTCAGTGGTGGCCAGAGGCAGCGGGTCATGATCGCCATGGCCCTGGCCAACAATCCGGAAATCCTGATTGCGGATGAGCCCACTACCGCGCTGGACGTGACGGTGCAGGAGACCATCCTCAAACTGATCAAGCGGCTGCAAACCGAGCTGGGCCTGTCTATCCTGCTGATCAGCCACGATCTGGGTGTGGTGAGCCGGTTTGCCGATGACATCATCGTCATGCACAAAGGCAAACCGGTGGAGGCCGGCCCCACCCATGAGGTATTGGCCAATCCGAAGGAAGACTACACCCGGCACCTGCTCAGCTCCGAGCCCAGCGGTCGCATGTCGCCGATTGCCAAGGACAGCCCGATCCTTCTTCAAGCCAGTGAAATCGAGGTTGCTTTCAAAGGCAAGCGTGCCCAGCTGTTTCAGCCAGCACCCGTATTCCGGGCAGTGGATAACATCAGCCTTTCCCTGCGCAAGGGAGAAACCCTTGGCATCGTTGGCGAATCCGGCTCGGGTAAATCCACTCTGGCGCTGGCTCTGCTGCGCCTGATCGGAAGCAAAGGCATTATCTCCCTGGACGGGCAGACGCTGCATGATCTCAGCCAGGGCCAATTGCGCCCGTGGCGCAGGCGCATGCAGGTTGTCTTTCAGGACCCCTTTGGCAGCCTCAATCCACGCATGACAATTGGGCAGATCATTGCTGAAGGTCTTGCCGTTCACGAACCTTCCATGGCCAGGGAGAAACGCGAGGAACGGGTCTCCGAGCTGCTTCGGGAAGTGGACCTTCCTCCCGAGACCCGACATCGCTACCCCCATGAATTTTCCGGTGGGCAGCGCCAGCGGATTGCCATTGCCAGGGCCCTGATCCTGAACCCTGACCTATTGATTCTGGACGAACCCACTTCGGCTTTGGACCGTAGCGTACAGTTCCAGATACTGGAGCTATTGAAATCGCTGCAGCAGCGCCATGGCCTGAGCTACCTGTTCATCAGCCATGACCTCAAGGTGATTCGTGCCATTTGTCACCGGGTGATGGTCATGAAAGACGGCAAAGTCGTTGAAGAAGGCGATGTACAAGCTATCTTTGATGCTCCGGCCAAGGCCTATACCCAACGGCTGATTGCCGCGGCGTTTGCCTGAATGCTGGCGGCAAAGAGCACAGAATCAGGAAACACACCGTTGCATTTCAATCAGGCCCGGATCACGTCACGGACGGCGAAATTGCCTATACTTGGCCGCAAAAGACCCTGACCAGACTCACCGGGAAACCATTACACGATTTGAGGGAAAATCATGGGATTTCTTGCAGGTAAACGCTATCTGATCGTTGGTATCGCCAGCGACCGTTCCATCGCCACCGGTATTGCCGAAGCCATGCACCGCGAAGGTGCCGAGCTGGCCTTTACCTACCAGAACGACAAGCTGAAGAGCCGCGTGGAAAAAGCCGCAGTGCGTTATGGAAGCAGTGCGGAGTTCTGCTTTCCCTGTGATGTGGTCAATGATGACGAGATCAAAGCAGTGTTCGCAGGGTTGAGCCAGAAATGGGACGGCCTCGACGGCATCATCCACGCCGTGGGCTTTGCCCCGGCCCATGAGCTGGATGGCAACTTCGTTGACGTGGCCACCCGTGAAGGCTTCAAGATTGCCCACGACATCTCCAGCTACAGCTTTGTGGCTCTGGCCCAGGCAGGCCATGAAATGATGAAAGGCCGCAATGCAGCCCTGCTGACGCTCAGCTACCATGCTGCCCGCCAGTCGGTGCCCAACTACAATGTCATGGGTCTCGCCAAGGCCAGCCTGGAAGCTTCCGTGCGCTACCTGGCGGCCAGCATGGGCCCGGAAGGTATCCGCGTTAACGGTATTTCTGCCGGCCCGATCCGTACCCTGGCGGCCTCCGGCATCAAGAAATTCCGCTCCATGCTGGATTACAACGCCGCCAAGGCACCGCTTCGTCGTAACGTCACCATCGAAGAGGTGGGCAACACCGCGGCCTTCCTGTGCTCTGATCTGGCCTCCGGGATCACCGGTGAGATCACCTACGTGGATGCCGGTGCCAGCACCGTATCCATGCCCTTCGAGCTGGAAGCCGAATAACTGGATCGTCGGGAGCCGTGGCATAAGCCGCTCTTCCCATACAAATAAAAGAAAGCCCGCCAGGGAGCACCCGGCGGGCTTTTTTTGTGGCACTGGTTCGGCATCTGGCTAACGACGCTACGTATTTACGACGCTCAGCACAGCCCCCAAGCAGAGGCTGAGCTTGCAGAGAATGATTCCCATAATAAAAAAGCCCACCAATTGGTGGGCTTTTTTCAACCGGGTTTGGGCAACGCCAGTGTTACTGGGCGTCATCCGCATTCGGGCTGAGACGTGACGGGAACAGTTCCACATCACCTTCTTCACGCAACATGGCAAGCACCTGACGGAAATTACGCTGCCCTTCCACATTGCTCAGCTCACCCAGAGCAGCCATTTGCTGTGCAGCACTGAGCGCTTCAACATTACCGTCTTCAACACGGGTCAGCTGATAAGCAACGAGAGAGCCATTGCCGGTGCGAATCATTGCAACGGCAGAGGACTCACCCTCAGCAGGACGAGGCAGAGCGAAAACACCGTTAACCACTTCCATGGAGGGCTCTGCGCCACCGCGCTGTAATCCGTCCTGCTCTTCTACTTCGGTATCAAACAAGTCAGCCAGAGCCTCAAGATCAGCGCCTTCAGCAATCTTGGCTTCTGCTTCAGCGAACAGGCTCTGCACCTTGTCAGCAGCCATGTCCCCTTTCAGTCGCTCACGAATGACGAAGGTGACTTCTTCAAGTGGCAGAGGCTCGGCAGGCTTTTCTTCGGCAATGCGAACAGCAAGATACTGGCCGGGGTTCACCTCAATCAGTTCACTGTTGTGTCCATCACGACGAACCTCATCTGTGCTGAGTGCCTGCTGGACCTGCGGATTTGCCAACGGCGCTGGCAGGGAGGAAAGCGGGACCCAGTCAGTGGTCTGAACCTGAGCATTCACTTCTTCAGCCGGGGTTTGAAGATCCCCATGCTCATAAAGCAGCTCTTCGAGAGCCGCTACATCATCGGCCAACATGGCTTCTGCACGGGCTTGCTTGAGATCCGCACGGATCTGGCCAGCCATCTGCTCCAACGGAGGCATATCGCGCTTCTCTGCCACATCAGTCACTTTGATCAAGTGAACGCCCGCGTCACTGACCACAGGCTCGGACACCACGTTGGGCTCAAGACTGGCAATAGCTGTCTCCATCTCTTCGGGAAGGGCTCCCTTTGAGACTACACCCAGATCACCACCAGAATTAGCAGAACCAGGATCATCGGAATACTCAGCAGCAGCATCCGCAAAGCTCATGCCCGCAGCAATGGCAGACGCAGCTTCGGTTGCACGCTGCTTGGCCGCGTTCAGATCACGATCACCACCCACCTCGATCAGAATGTGCGACACATGGCGAGCAGTGTTGGCTGTGGAATCTTCCATGATGGATTTGCGAACCTGGTACTCTGCCGCTACGTCTTCGTCACTGACGGTAACTTTGTCGGCATAGTCCGCTGTCGCCAATTCCACATAGGCAATACGAAACTCTTCAGGACGCATGAATTCATCCTGATTATCGTTGTAGAAAGACCGGACTTCTTCATCGGTGACAGTGAAGCTATTGCGCAACTCATTCAGGTCCAGCTGGGCATAACGGATGTCACGAACCTGCTCGCCGAGACGACGTTGCTCTTCGAGTTCGGCGGGCAAAGCAAAATCCGTTGCCATGAAACCTGAACGGTACTGCTCCTTGATCAAGTCCTGACGCAAGCCTCTCAGGTAACTCTGTGGAGTCATGCCTCGAGCACGCAGCTCTCGCTCAAAACGATCATTGGAAAACTTGCCATCTTCCTGGAACAGGGGCTGGCTTTGGATCATCGGGTTGAGCTGTGAAATGCTGTAAACCATGCCGGCATTCTCTGCGGCACTGAGGATCAACTGCTCATTAACCAGACCATCCAGCACCATTTCCGGGCGCACAAACGAATCCAGCATGGCGGGATTCATGTTCGGGCTTTGCTGACGCAGCATGTCCCGGACCCGTTCGACACGCTGATTGACAGCACCACGGGTGATGGAATTGCCTTCCACCTCCGCAACAGTATCTGCAGAACTGCTGCCGGAGAAATAGTCCAGGAACGGAACGGCGACAAATGGGATGACGATTGCGGCAAGCAACAACTTGCCAACGGGACCGCGGATAAACCGTCGGAACTCCTGCATGACTCTACTCCGTCAGGACATTCTCAAATAATTTTATTCTTGAGGGTCATCTTGGGGATGCCCCTTGAAACTGAAAAAAGCGCATCCGCGAACGGGTGCGCTTTCTCAAACTGGCGGAGCGGACGGGACTCGAACCCGCGACCCCCGGCGTGACAGGCCGGTATTCTAACCAGCTGAACTACCGCTCCTGCAATCAGTTTAGTTTACCGCGTCTTTCAGCGCCTTGCCGGCCTTGAAGCCCGGTACCTTGGCAGCTTTGATCTGGATGGTCTGGCCAGTCTGCGGGTTACGACCTTCACGAGCGGCACGCTCTTTAACAGCGAAAGTACCGAAACCTACCAGAGAAACGCTATCGCCGTTTTTCAGGGCGCCAGTTACCGCTTCCAAAGTAGCGTCCAAAGCGCGACCTGCGTCTGCTTTGGAAATGTCCGCGCTAGCGGCAATCGCATCAATCAACTCTGACTTATTCACAAAGTTCCCCTTTCTGTTTTTTCCCGGTTTTATGGTCGAGGCGGATGCACTCTCCTAAGCGAAGCCGACTTTATACCAATGGGTATAGGGGGCGTCAAGGAAGGAAAAATGCAATCTCACCCAAGTTTAAAAAGTTGAAAAACCAAACAGATCAATACGTTAAATTACTTTAAATATGATCCATCAGTGTGTACTGGGTCGTTTGTTACCTTCCTGGTTTTTCTCTTCTGAAAGCGCTAAATCCTCGTCCTGCTCCGCCTGGGAGAGCGGGCTGGGCTGATGAGTCAACGCTACATCAAGCACCTGGTCAATCCATTTTACCGGTTTGATATCCAGGGATGCCTTGATATTCTCAGGAATCTCTTTCAGATCCCTTTCATTTTCTTCCGGAATCAATACCGTCTTGATTCCGCCGCGATGCGCCGCAAGAAGCTTCTCCTTGAGGCCACCGATGGGTAACACCTGACCACGCAGTGTGATTTCACCTGTCATGGCAACATCAGCGCGCACCGGAATACCCGTCAACACCGAGACCATTGCAGTACACATGCCAATACCGGCGCTGGGACCATCTTTCGGGGTTGCCCCCTCAGGCACATGCATGTGCAGATCATTCCGCTCCAGAGAGCGACGGCGGATACCAAGGCTACCGGCCCGGCTTTTCACCACTGTCCAGGCAGCCTGAATGGACTCCTGCATCACATCACCGAGTGAGCCGGTAGAGATTACCCGCCCCTTGCCAGGAGTGGAAACACTTTCAATGGTCAGCAGCTCTCCTCCGACGGACGTCCAGGCAAGTCCTGTTACCTGCCCAACCTGATCCTTGTCTTCAGCGCGGCCAAAGCTGAACTTGCGGACACCCAGGTAGTGCTCTACCTGATCCTCAGTCAGCTTGATGGTTTCAGTGCTACCCGCCAGCAGGTTTTCTTTCACCACCTTCCGGCAGACCTTGCTGATTTCACGTTCAAGGCCACGAACCCCTGCTTCACGGGTGTAGTGACGAACGATATAGCGCATCACCTCAACACCGATTTCCAGCTCATCCTTCTTCAGACCATTATTCTTGATCTGCTTGGGCATCAAATACTGCTGGGCGATATTGACCTTCTCATCCTCGGTGTAACCCGGGATACGGATCACTTCCATACGGTCCAGTAGCGGGCCGGGGATATTCATGGAGTTAGACGTACAGATAAACAACGTCTCTGAGAGGTTGTAGTCCACTTCAAGATAGTGGTCGCTAAAGGTGTCGTTCTGTTCCGGATCAAGCACTTCCAGCAAGGCAGAGGCTGGATCGCCACGATTATCCATACCCATCTTGTCGACTTCGTCGAGCAGGAACAGCGGGTTGCGAACACCGACTTTTGCCAGTTTCTGAATCACCTTACCCGGCATGGAGCCAATGTAGGTACGACGATGACCACGAATCTCGGCTTCATCCCGCACGCCGCCCAGCGCCATCCGCACGAACTTGCGATTGGTGGCCTTGGCGATAGACTGCCCAAGCGAGGTTTTACCCACACCCGGAGGCCCAACCAGGCACAACACCGGACCCTTCACCTTCCCTACCCGGCTTTGTACTGCCAGGAATTCCAGGATACGGTCCTTGACCTCTTCCAGACCGTAGTGGTCACTGTCCAGCACTTCCTTGGCATTAACAAGGTCATGCTTCACACGGCTGCGTTTTTTCCATGGCACCGAGGTCATCCAGTCAAGATAACCGCGCACCACCGTCGCTTCCGCGGACATGGGGGACATCATCTTGAGCTTGTTGAATTCACCCTGCGCCTTGTCACGGGCTTCCTTGGGCATGCCCACATTGTCGAGTTTCTTTTCCAGCTCATCCAGATCGTTGCCGGTCTCGTCGAGATCGCCTAGCTCCTTCTGGATCGCCTTCATCTGTTCGTTCAGATAGTACTCGCGCTGGCTCTTTTCCATCTGCTTCTTGACGCGACCACGGATGCGCTTTTCGACCTTCAGCACGTCAATGTCAGATTCCATCAGCGCAATCAGATGCTCAACGCGCTCTTGCACGTCAACCATCTCCAGCACGTCCTGCTTCTCTTCAAGCTTGAGTTGCAAATGAGCCGCGATGGTATCGGCCAGGCGGCTCACCTCATCAATGGACGACACAGATCCGGTCACTTCAGGTGCGACTTTCTTGGAGAGCTTAACGTAGTCTTCAAACTGCGAAAGCAGCGACTTGGCTAGCGCGTCCTGCTCGGACTCGCCAGGCAGACCTTCTTCCAATTCGCGAACATCGGCCACGGCGCCATCGTCACCAAACTCTGCCTTGATCAGATGCGCACGCTGACCACCCTCCACCAACACCTTGACGGTGCCATCGGGCAGTTTGAGCAGTTGAAGAATAGTGGACACTGTACCGACGCGGTAAATCTCGTCGACACCGGGATCATCATCTGAGGCATTTCGCTGGGCGACCAGCATGATTTGTTTGTCAGCTGCCATGGCAGCTTCAAGAGCCGCAATGGATTTTTCCCGCCCGACAAAAAGAGGGATCACCATGTGCGGGTACACCACCACATCACGCAGTGGTAACAGCGGAATATCTTTCAGCACGTATTGCCTCTAATAACCAGGGGTGGCGCCTTAGTCAGGCGCCACTTTGGAAGACTGTTCGCTGTTTTCATAGATCAACAGCGGATCGGATTCGCCTTTGATGGTAGGGCTGTCGATAACCACCTTCGCCACGCCATCCATGGACGGGACCTGGTACATCGTCTCCAGCAGCACGCTCTCCAGAATAGAGCGCAGGCCACGGGCACCCGTCTTGCGTTCCATGGCCTTGTTGGCCACCGCACGCAGGGCATCTTCACGGAAGTCCAGCTCTACACCTTCCATCTCGAACAGACGGCCATACTGCTTGGTCAGCGCGTTGCGCGGTTCGGTGAGGATCTGAACCAGCGCGTCCTCGCTCAGCTCTTCCAGCGTAGCAATTACCGGCAGACGACCAATGAACTCAGGGATCAGACCATACTTCACCAGATCTTCTGGCTCCACATCCACCAACAGCTCACCCAGGTTGCGGGCGTCGTCCTTGCTCTTCACTTCGGCGGAAAAGCCAATACCGCCCTTCTCGGAGCGATCCCGGATAACCTTGTCGAGACCGGCAAAGGCGCCGCCGCAGATGAACAGCATATTGGAGGTATCCACCTGCAGGAATTCCTGCTGGGGGTGCTTGCGCCCCCCCTGTGGGGGCACTGACGCAACAGTGCCTTCGATCAGTTTCAGCAAGGCCTGCTGAACGCCCTCCCCGCTCACATCACGGGTAATGGAAGGGTTGTCAGATTTGCGGGAAATCTTGTCAATTTCATCGATATAGACAATGCCGCGCTGGGCCTTCTCCACATCATAGTCACATTTTTGCAGAAGTTTCTGGATGATATTTTCAACATCCTCACCCACGTAACCCGCTTCTGTGAGCGTGGTCGCATCAGCAATGGTGAAAGGAACATTCAGCAGACGAGCAAGCGTCTCGGCCAGCAGGGTTTTACCGCTACCCGTAGGACCAATCAGCAGGATATTACTCTTGCCCAGCTCAACCTCGTCACGCCCCTTGCCACTGCTGCGCAAACGTTTGTAGTGGTTGTATACCGCAACCGCCAGAACCTTCTTGGCGCGCTCCTGACCAATGACATACTCATCAAGGGTCGCCTTGATCTCGTCAGGCTTGGGCAAACGCTCGCCACCCGTGTCGGCAGCGTCTTCCTGCACTTCTTCGCGGATGATGTCGTTACACAGATCCACGCACTCATCGCAGATAAAGACCGAGGGCCCCGCAATCAGCTTACGAACCTCATGCTGGCTTTTGCCGCAAAATGAGCAGTACAGCAGCTTGCCGTCATCGCTCTTGCCAGTGGAATCGGTCATCGAATTGCCTCTAAACCTGTGTATTGGATATCGGGTTCTCTTTGAAGATGCAGGGAGACCGGGGCTTTTTCAAGTCCGCCGGGCCTCCCAGCCCCTCCGTTAGGACACTTTTTATACGAAATGATACGAAAGAGTCTGAATTAGACCGGGCGCTGCTTCAGGACAGCGTCAATGATGCCGTATTCCTGCGCTTCATCCGCGCCCATGAAGTTGTCGCGGTCCGTGTCTCGCTCCAGGCGCTCCAGCGGCTGGCCAGTATGATGCGCCAGCAGACTGTTCAGTTGTCCCTTGATCTTGAGGATTTCCTTGGCGTGGATCTCAATGTCAGAAGCCTGGCCCTGGAAACCGCCCAACGGCTGATGGATCATCACTCGGGCGTTCGGCAGCGCGTAACGCTTGCCCGCTGCCCCCGCTGCCAGCAGGAAAGCCCCCATGCTGGCCGCCTGTCCTACACACATGGTAGAGACGTCGGGCTTGATAAACTGCATGGTGTCGTAGATAGACATGCCGGCCGTTACCGAGCCACCCGGGCTGTTGATGTACAGGTGAATATCCTTATCCGGATTTTCAGACTCAAGGAACAGCAGCTGCGCCACGATCAGATTGGCCATATGGTCTTCAACCTGGCCAACCATGAAAATCACCCGCTCTTTGAGTAGGCGGGAATAAATATCAAAGGAACGTTCACCACGGGCAGTCTGTTCAATCACCACCGGTACAAGACCCAGGTTAGTCGGGTCCTTGATCAGCTGGTTCATTTCCGGGGTCATGGACTGGATACGGCTCAAGTCGATCATGCAGCGCTTTCCTTCTCTTCGATCGTCCGCGGACGCTCTTGTTTATGTGGGTGCGTTGAGCGGTATTACGCCGCCGCTACGGCCCTCTCCTGATGCTGCTATGGGGCCCAATCAGGCGCAAAACAAGGCGTTCAGGAAAAATAAGTCTTCCCGCATCTTATGACGGCACCAGAGGGGCGTCTATAAAAGTGGGCAAGGGAGGGGTTCAAGTGCGCAATTCTTGGCCAAATTGTGCATTAATAGGTCAATTCAGGTCGAAAACGGTGAAAAAACCCGTTCAGAAAGAACAAAATCGGTCGCTATGCAGGAGGAATCACACCTTCTTTCTTACCCCGCGGGCGAAGCAGGTCCGGGGTTCGCCTTGCAGCAGCACAAAAAAAGGGGCCCGAAGGCCCCTTTTTTCTGGCTTTGAAATCCGGAATCAGGCTTCAGCCTGCTCGCGAGGTTTCACAGCGTCCTGGTAGGACATGGTCTTCTCTTCCACCTTGGCGGAAGCCAGCACCAGCTCAACGACCTGCTCTTCCAGTACAGCGCCTTCGATCTGCTGAAGCTGCTGAGGGTTACCGTACACCCAGTTCACCACTTCTTCCGGCTTCTCATACTGTTCAGCGATTTCTTCTACGCGCGCCTTCACCTTGTCAGCGTCAGCCTTGAGCTCGTTCTGATCCAGAATGGCACGGATGATGAGGCCCAAACGCACAGAACGCTGTGCCTGCTCGGTGAACAGGTCGTCCGGCAGGATGGAAGCATCAAACTGCTGACCACCACCGAACTGCTGAACCATCTGCTGACGCATGCGCTGCACTTCCTGAGTTACCAGGGCAGACGGCAGGTCAAACTGGTGCAACTCACCCAGGCCTTCCATTACCTGCTCTTTTACCTTGCCGGCAACGGCATTTTTGAGCTCACGCTCCATGTTCTTGCGAACTTCAGCTTTGAATTTGGCTTCGTCGCCATCTTCAACACCGAACGCCTTCATGAACTCAGCATCAACTTCCGGCAGCTGCTTGCCTTCAACCTTGTTGACCTTGATCTGGAAGACCACGGCCTGACCTTTCAACTCTTCAGAGTGATACTCTTCCGGGAAGGTCACATTGATATCTTTCTCTTCACCAGCCTTCATGCCCACGATGCCGTCTTCGAAGCCCGGAATCATCTGACCTGAACCCAGCTCCAGGTTCTGGCCTTGAGCGGTACCACCTTCGAACGCTTCGTCGCCCTTGATACCCTTATAGTCAATATTGACGCGGTCGCCTTCCTCAGAAGCACGATCCACTTCCACGAACTGGGCACGCTGCTGACGCAGGGTCTCGATCATGGTGTCCACGTCTTCGTCGGATACTTCAGCCACCGGCTTTTCGACAGCCACACCGTCAAACGCTGCCAGCTCAACTTCCGGATAAATCTCGAAAGTCGCAACGAATTCCAGGTCTTTTCCTGCTTCGTTGGTCTTTGCTTCAAAGCCCGGCATACCGGCCGGCTGGAGCTTTTCCTGCTCCACGGCTTCGATGAAGGCTTCTCGCATGACGTCGGCCAGCACTTCGTTACGCACGGCGCTACCGAAGCGACGCTTCACTTCACCCATGGGCACCTTGCCCGGGCGGAAACCGTCCAGACGGATATTCTTTTTGGCTTCTTGCAGTTTGCTTTCTACTGCAGAGTCCACCTTCTCCGCCGGAACACCCACCGTCAGACGGCGCTCAAGACCTGAAGTCGTTTCAACAGAAACCTGCATAACATCCTCTTTAAAAAGACTTTTTGCTGCTCGCCGTCGACATAACGCGTGACGACCTGAATTCCAAGGGCGCAGATTATAATCAAACGCGCCCCGAATGCCTACAAAACCCGGCGGCTTAGGGCCGGTATTGCGCAAGCCACATACGAAAAAGCCTCCGGGAACTCCCGGAGGCTTTTTCGGTATTGAATTATGGGGTGACTGAGGGGATTTGAACCCCCGACCACCGGAGTCACAATCCGGGGCTCTACCAACTGAGCTACAGTCACCATAAACTTGTCGCTTCCCTGCCTGGCACGCCTGGCAGGACTCGAACCTGCAACCGACGGCTTAGAAGGCCGTTGCTCTATCCGGTTGAGCTACAGGCGCATTGCAGGTTCTGCTCAATACTGATGGTCGGGGTGGAGGGATTCGAACCCCCGACATCCTGCTCCCAAAGCAGGCGCGCTACCAGGCTGCGCTACACCCCGTTTATCAGTCACGCCAACAGTGCTTGAAAGCGAGGCGCGCATAATACTCGGCACCCCGGGTAGCGTCAACGCACCCGGGAACAAAAAAATCTCTAACGCACAGATTTTAAACAACTTGTGCGGATAAGCGGCAATTAGGCCCCCACTTCTTTTGCGCCGGTAGCCCACCCGTGCGAAAATCCCGCGCCCCGACAAACCACTATCTTTACCTCAGAGAGAGACTTCATGACCGCCCAGATTCTCGATGGCAAGGCCCTGGCCCAGCAGTTCGAAGAAGAGATGCGCCAACGTGTTGAGGCCCTGAAAGCCAAGGCTGATGGCCGCACCCCCATTCTGGCCACCATCCTGGTGGGCGCTGATCCCGCCTCTGCCACCTATGTAAAGATGAAGGGTAATGCCTGTCGCCGTGTGGGCATGGAGTCGGAAGCCATCGAAATGGCCGAAAGCACGACGACGGAAGAGCTGCTGGCCAAGATCGACGAGCTGAACAACAATCCGGACGTGCATGGCATCCTGCTGCAACACCCCGTGCCTGCCCAAATTGACGAGCGGGCCTGTTTTGACGCCATCAGCCTTGAGAAGGATGTGGATGGAGTCACCTGTCTGGGTTTCGGCCGCATGAGCATGGGCGAAGCCGCCTACGGCTGCGCCACCCCCAAGGGCATCATGCGTCTGCTGGAGCATTACCAGGTAGAGATGGAAGGCAAGCACGCGGTGGTCGTGGGCCGAAGCGCCATCCTCGGCAAGCCTATGGCGATGATGCTGCTGGAAGCCAATGCCACCGTGACTATCTGCCACAGCCGCACCCGGAACCTGGCCGACCTGGTCAAACAGGCCGATATCGTTGTGGGCGCCGTGGGCAAGCCGGAGTTCATCAAGGCGGACTGGATCAAAGATGGCGCGGTGGTCGTTGATGCCGGCTACCACCCCGAGCAGTGTGGCGACATTGAGCTAGCCCCGCTGGCCGACCGCGTCGCAGCCTACACTCCCGTGCCCGGCGGTGTTGGCCCCATGACCATCAACACCCTGATCTTCCAGACACTCCAGTCCGGTGAAAAAGCCCTGGGCTAATCCCAGCTCTAGCCGAAAGCCGCGACCAGCAGATGCTGCTCGCGGCTTTTTTGTGTGCCCTCGCCAAGGCCCGGATCGCTTGCAGGCACGCTCCTGCATCCATCCATTCTGCCCTACAACAAAAAGGCCGCACCCCACACCCGGGCACGGCCTCTCTGTTCTCGGCAAACCACCACGCGAAATCGCGCAGCTATTCACTATTCACTGCTAACTATTAACTGCTGTTATCAGTTGTCTTTCGGCCACGACTCTCGCAGCCCTACAGTCTGGTTAAATACCAGCATGTCTTCGCTGCTGCTCTTGTCCACGCAGAAGTAGCCCTCGCGCTCGAACTGGTAGCGAATCTCGGGCAGCACTCCGCGCAGGCCAGGCTCCACCCAGCAACCATTGAGCACTTTCAGAGACTCAGGGTTGATGTTGTCCTGGAAAGTCTGGCCCTCCTCCGTCTTGCCCGGATTAGCCACCGTGAACAAGCGGTCGTACAGACGCACCTCGCAGGGCAGGCCCTTACTGGCGCTGACCCAGTGAATAACACCGCGCAACTTGCCTTGCCCTTCGTCATTTTCCGGGTTCTTGCCAAGGGTTTCCGGATCATAGACACAGCGAACTTCAACCACCTCGCCTTTCTCGTCCTTGACCACATCGGTGGCCCGCACCACATAGCCATAGCGCAGGCGCACACGATCACCCAGCACCAGACGCTTGAACTTCTTGTTGGCCTCTTCGCGGAAGTCGTCCTGATCGATGAACACCTCACGGGTCATCGGGACCTGACGGGACCCCATGGTTTCATTCTGCGGATGCACCGGGGCAGTCAAGGACTCTTCCTTGCCCTCCTCCCAGTTCTCAATGACCAACCTGAGCGGATTCATCACACACATGGCCCGCGGGGCGTGCTGGTTCAGATCGTCACGAATGGCCGCCTCGAGCATGGCCATATCCACCACGGAATCCGCCCGGCTCACACCAACCGATTCACAGAAATGACGAATGGAGGCCGGGGTATAGCCGCGGCGACGCAGGCCGGAAATCGTCGGCATGCGAGGATCATCCCAGCCATCCACATGCCCTTCATCCACCAGTTGCTTCAGCTTGCGCTTGCTGGTCACGGTGTAGTTCAGGTTGAGACGAGCGAACTCGTACTGGCGCGGCGTCGCCCCCACAGAGGTATTCGCCACCACCCAGTCATAGAAAGGACGATGATCCTCAAACTCCAGGGTGCACAGGCTGTGGGTGATGCCTTCGATGGCATCGGACAGCGGGTGGGTGAAGTCGTACATGGGATAGATCACCCACTTGTCACCCGTCTGGTGGTGCACCTTTTTGCGAATCCGGTAGAGAATCGGGTCACGCAAGTTGATGTTGGGGCTTTGCATGTCGATTTTGGCACGCAAAACCGCCTCACCCTCGTCCATTTCATTGGCACGCATCTTCTCGAACAGTGCCAGATTCTCCTCAACGCTGCGCTCACGATAAGGACTTTCCTTGCCCGGGGTGGTGAAGTTGCCGCGGTACTCAGCGATCTGTTCCGGGCTCAGGCTGTCCACATAGGCCAGTCCTTTCTCGATGAGTTCCACCGCCAGCTCGTAGAGGCGATCGAAATAGTTGCTGGCAAAACGAACTTCGCCGGACCATTCAAAGCCGAGCCACTCCACATCCCGCTGAATGGACTGAATGTACTCGTCCTCTTCCTTTTCGGGGTTGGTGTCATCAAAACGCAGGTTGCAGGCGCCCTGATAGCTCTCGGCGATGCCGAAATTCAGACAAATGGACTTGGCGTGACCAATATGCAGGTAGCCATTGGGCTCAGGCGGAAAACGAGTCACCACCTGACCGTCATTTTTTCCTTCTGCAAGGTCGCGATCGATGATCTGTCTGATAAAATTGCTTGGCGCTTTGGTTTCGCTCATTGCCTTCGCCGGATACAGTGAAAATAAAGGTGCGCTAGTGTACAGTGCAGCCCCCTTCAGTCAAAGACTCCGGGCCTGCACATCGGCAATTTCCGCCATGGCTTACAAGCTCGACCAGTGGAGAAATACCCAATGAAAGTGGTGCTGAATACAACCTACGGCAAAATCACCCTGCAACTGGACGCAGAAAAAGCGCCTGTTACCACAGAAAACTTCGTGCAATACGTCAAGGACGGCCATTTTGACGGCACCATTTTCCACCGCGTGATCAGCAACTTCATGATCCAGGGCGGCGGTTTCACCGAAGACATGCAGCAGAAACCCACCCGCGCTCCGATTCAGAATGAAGCTGGCAACGGCCTGTCCAACAAGGTTGGCACCATTGCCATGGCCCGCACCCCGGACCCGCACTCGGCCTCTGCCCAGTTTTTCATCAATGTGGCCGATAACCACTTCCTGGACAAGGAACGCAGCCAGGACGGCTGGGGTTATGCTGTATTCGGTGCCGTTTCTGATGGCATGGACGTGGTCGAGAAAATCCGCGGTGTTGCCACTGGCAACTCCGGTTTCCACCAGGACGTGCCGGTTGAACCGGTGATGATCGAGTCTGCCGAGCTGATCGAGGAGTAAGCCTCATGCGCCTTGTCGTTGCCCTGATTGCCCTGCTTCCCGGCCTGCTGCTGGCCAATCCGGTTGTCCGCCTGGACACTACTGCCGGCCCGGTCACGGTGGAGCTGTTCGAAGACCAGGCCCCCAAAACCGTCGCCAACTTTCTCCAGTACGTGGACAGTGGCTTCTATAATGGCACCCAGTTTCACCGCGTGATCAAGGGGTTCATGATTCAGGGTGGTGGCTTCGACAAGGACGGGCAGCGCAAGGCTACCCAGCCCCCGATCCAGAATGAGGCGGACAACGGCCTGAGCAACAGCCGCGGCACCCTTGCCATGGCACGAACGGGCAATCCTCATTCAGCCACCGCACAGTTCTTTATCAACCTGGTGGATAACCGCAATCTTGACTTCACGGGCAAGAACCAGCGCGGCTGGGGCTACGCCGTCTTCGGCAAGGTCACTGAAGGCATGAACGTGGTCGACAACATTGCCCGCGAGCGCACCACCACCCAGCGCCTCAGCGGGATGATGGCCCGTGACGTGCCGGAAGTGCCGATCCTGATCATCAAGGCCTATCGCCTCGGTGAAGAGAACGAAGAACAGGAAGGCCAGTAATTACCATGGCGTACTCCCTGTTTATTTCCGATCTGCATCTGGATCCGGAGCGGCCCGAGCACCTCGACGCGCTCAAGGCCCTGCTGGCCGAGCATGCCGGCAAGGCTGATGCCCTTTATGTTCTGGGTGACCTCTTTGAAGCCTGGATTGGCGACGACGATGACACCCCGTTCAACCAGGCTACCATTGCTGCCTTCCGCCAATTCGCTGACAGTGGCAGCAAGCTCTACTTCATGCACGGTAACCGTGACTTCCTCCTGGGTGAGGGTTTCGCTACCGCCTGTGGTGGCACCCTGCTGGATGAAGGTACCGTGGTCGATCTCTACGGCACCCAAGCCCAGCTGATGCATGGCGACAGCCTGTGCACCCTGGATACCGAGTACCAACAGTTCCGCGCCATGGCACGTAGCCCCCAGTGGCAACAGGGCATGCTGTCCCAGCCACTGGAACAACGCCGCATGATCGCCCAGGGCATGCGCATGCAAAGCCAGGGAAAGAATGCCAACAAGGCGGAGAACATCATGGATGTAACGCCGGAAGAAGTGGTCAAGACCATGGAAGCCGCAGGCGTTCATCACCTGATCCACGGCCACACCCATCGCCCGGATGTACACGATGTCCCCTTGTCTGATGGCACCGGCAAGCGCTGGGTGCTGGGCGACTGGGGCAAGCTTGGCTGGCAGATTGTGGCGGATAGTGAGCGGGGGTTGCGGTTGGAGAGCTTTGAGATGAGTTAACAGTGAATAGTGAACAGTTAACAGCGTCGCGAGACAGGTTGTTTTGATCTTTAACGCATGAGGCTGCGCCCATACTCTGGACGCGGCCTCATGCGTTTATGAACATCCTGCGCTGAACGCGCGCTGTTCACTATTCACTGTTAACTGTTCACTGCCCTGGAACGCCGGAGTGAAACCGGAATTCCTCATCAGGCGACTCAATTAAATCCCGCTCCGTCTCCTTGAAAAACGCCACCCGCTCCTCAATCGACCCACCTGCGTATTGTTCCGCCAGGCGCAGGTAGTCCTCGTAATGGCGGGACTCGCTCTTGAGCAGATAGCTATAGTAGCGGCCCAGCTCCTCATCCACGTGGGGTGCCAGGGCGGCAAAGCGTTCGCAGCTACGCGCTTCAATCAACGCACCGACAATCAGCGTGTCCACCAGGCGTCCCGGCTCTGATGTTCTAACATGTTGCCGCAAACCCTGGGCATAGCGTGCCGGAGAAAGGTGATCATAGGTCACCCCGCGCTCGCGCATGATCTGGATGACCTGCTCAAAGTGGAGTAGCTCTTCCCGCGCCAACTGGCTCAACGCATCCAGCAGATCCGGCCGGTCAACGTAACGGAACATCAGGTTCAATGCCGTACTGGCCGCCTTCTTTTCACAGTGGGCATGGTCTATCAGCAGGATGTCCGGGTGCTGCAGCGCCCAGTCAATCCAGGCTTGCGGTGTCGGACAGGGAAGAAACTGCTGAATGTGGGAAATATCGTGCATGGCATCCTCTGGGTCGGCGCGCATTATAGCCATCGCAGCCTTCTTCGGCATCCCGGAACTTTCGCGGTTTTTACGGGCGGCATCTGGCGTCCTGCTTCAGGGCCCTTATACTCTCCTGCCATGGGAAGACGAACCAATCCAAGCATTCAGACCTTCAAGGGCCGCGCCGCCGTTTTCATGCTGCGCCTGATTGGCTGCCTGCCGTTTGTGCTTAATCGCTGGCTGGCAACACTGCTTGGCCACTTGATCGCACTGTTTCCATCCGAGGCGCGACGGGTATCAGAAATCAATCTGGCGCTCTGCTACCCCAACCTTGCCAACGATGAAAGGCGAAAGCTGGCCCGCCAGTCTCTGATCGAGAGCATCAAGAACACCTTTGAAATAGCCCTGTTCTGGTCTCGCCCGGCCAGCGGCATGACCCGCATTACGTCTGTGGATGGTGGCGAGGCCCTGCAGGCAGCGGTCGATGCGGGTCATCCCGTAATGATTCTGGCACCCCACCTGGGCTGCTGGGAGGTGCTCAACTTCTGGCTCGCCGACCGCTATGACCTGCATGTCATGTTTGCGCCTTCCGGGCTCCCGGAAGTGGATGACCTGGTCCGTCAGGGCCGGGAGCATTTTGGCTCCACCATGTACCCCACCACCGCCCGCGGAGTGGCCGGTCTGGTCAGGGCCATGCGTAAAGGTGCCATGACGGCTATTCTTCCGGATCAAGTACCTGATCGCCGCAGTGGACGCCATGCTGATTTTTTTGGCCACCCTGCCTATACCGGCACCCTGGCCTGCAAATTGATTCAACAAACCGGCGCCCGCCCATTCATGGCATGGGCTCGTCGCCTGCCGGGTACCCAGGGTTTTGAGCTGCGCTTCCGACCCGCCGATGAAGCCACCGCCGACCCGGACCTGGATACTTCCCTGCGCGCACTCAATCATTCCATTGCCAATCTGATTGACGAAGGCCCGGAGCAATACCTGTGGAGCTACAAACGCTTTCGCAGGCCCCCTGTCGGGCAACGCGCACCGTATTGAGCGGGCAAATGCGTACCTCAGGTGATTATGAGTATTCATCTCATGAATGGCTGGGGCCGCCGTTTTGCTTAACAGTTGATGTCGGATCCGCTATACTCCGCGCGCAATTCCAACCCCCAGTTACACCCTAAAAGACTGATTTCCAAAAGAAAGCAGCCAAATCGAGCAAGAGGGAAACGCTGTGCTAGAAGCCTATCGCAAACATGTTGAAGAGCGCGCTGCCGAAGGCGTGCCGCCGAAGCCGTTGAACGAGCAGCAGGTCGCTGACCTGGTTGAGCTGCTCAAGAACCCGCCGGCTGGTGAAGAAGAATTCATTCAGGATCTGTTCGTTAACCGCGTTCCGCCGGGCGTGGACCAGGCCGCTTACGTTAAAGCTGCTTTCCTGACCGCGATTGTGAAAGGCGACGCCAGCTCCCCCCTGATCGACAAGAAGCGTGCTGTTCAGCTGCTGGGCACCATGCAGGGTGGCTACAACGTCGCTCCGCTGGTCGATGCCCTGGATGATGCAGACCTCGCCGAAGAAGCTGGCGAGCAGCTCAAGCACACCCTGCTGGTTTTCGATGCGTTCCACGATGTGGAAGACAAGATGAAAGCCGGCAACGCCAAAGCCAAGGAAGTGATCGAGTCCTGGGCTGAAGCCGAGTGGTTCACTCAGCGTGAAGACCTGGCTGAGAAAATGTCCCTGACCGTATTCAAGGTCACCGGCGAAACCAACACCGACGACCTGTCTCCCGCACAGGACGCCTGGAGCCGCCCCGACATCCCCCTGCACGCCAACGCCATGCTGAAGAACGCCCGTGAAGGCATCTTCCCTGAGAAAGATGGCGAGATCGGTCCTCTGAAGCAGATGGAAGAACTGAAGGCCAAGGGCCTGCCGGTTGCCTACGTGGGCGACGTTGTGGGTACCGGTTCTTCCCGTAAGTCAGCTACCAACTCCGTACTGTGGCACTTCGGTGACGACATTCCGTTCGTACCGAACAAGCGTGCTGGCGGTATTTGTATCGGTGGCAAGATTGCTCCGATCTTCTTCAACACCATGGAAGATTCCGGCGCCCTGCCCTTCGAGTGCGACGTTTCCCAAATGGAAACCGGCGACCAGATCGACGTATACCCGTTTGCGGGCAAGGTTGAGAAAAACGGCGAAGTCATCGCTGAATTCGATCTGCGCTCCCAGGTACTGCTGGACGAAGTCCGCGCTGGCGGCCGTATCAACCTCATCATTGGCCGTGGACTGACCACCAAGGCGCGCGAAGCACTGGGCCTGGAGCCGAGCACTCTGTTCCGTAAGCCTGAGCAGCCCAATGATTCAGGCAAGGGCTTCACCCTCGCCCAGAAAATGGTTGGCAAGGCCTGTGGCATGGACGGCGTACGTCCTGGCACTTACTGCGAACCCAAGATGACCACCGTGGGTTCCCAGGACACCACCGGCCCGATGACCCGTGACGAACTGAAAGATCTGGCCTGTCTGGGCTTCCAGGCTGACCTGGTCATGCAGTCTTTCTGTCACACCGCCGCTTACCCCAAGCCGGTTGATGTTGAGACCCAGCACACCCTGCCTGATTTCATCATGAACCGTGGCGGTGTTTCCCTGCGTCCGGGTGATGGCATCATCCACTCCTGGCTGAACCGCATGCTGCTGCCTGACACCGTCGGTACCGGTGGTGACTCCCACACCCGCTTCCCCATGGGCATCTCCTTCCCGGCCGGTTCTGGTCTGGTTGCATTTGCTGCTGCCACCGGTGTGATGCCGCTGGATATGCCGGAATCCGTACTGGTTCGCTTCACGGGCAAGCGCCAGCCTGGCATTACCCTGCGTGATCTGGTACACGCCATTCCGCTGCAGGCCATCAAAGAAGGTCACCTGACCGTAGCGAAAGCGGGCAAGGTTAACGTATTCAACGGTCGAATCCTGGAAATCGAAGGTCTGGAAGAGCTGACCGTGGAACAGGCATTCGAACTGTCTGACGCCTCTGCAGAGCGTTCCGCTGCTGGCTGTACCATCACCTTGTCCGAAGACAGCGTGGCTGAGTACCTGAAGTCCAACATCACCATGCTGAAGTGGATGATTGCCAACGGTTACGGCGACGCCCGTACCATTGAGCGTCGTATCAATGGCATGGAAGAGTGGCTGGCCAGCCCGAGCCTGATGCGTGCTGACGCCGATGCCGAGTACCACACCGTCATCGAAATCAACATGGATGAGATCAAAGAGCCGGTACTGTGCTGCCCGAACGATCCGGACGATGCCAAGACCCTGTCCGACGTGGCTGGCGCCAAGATCGACGAAGTGTTCATCGGTTCCTGTATGACCAACATCGGTCACTTCCGCGCTGCCGGTAAACTCCTGCAGAAAGTGGAGAGCGGCACCATGCCGACCCGTCTGTGGATCGCTCCGCCGACCAAGATGGATCAGCACCAGCTGACCGAAGAAGGCTACTACAACATCTTCGGCAGCGCCGGTGCGCGTACCGAGATGCCGGGCTGCTCCCTGTGTATGGGTAACCAGGCTCGCATCGCGCCGAAGTCCACTGCGGTATCCACCTCCACCCGTAACTTCCCGAACCGTCTGGGTCAGGGTGCGGATGTGTACCTGGCGTCTGCCGAGCTGGCGTCCGTGGCTTCCATCCTTGGCAAACTGCCGAGCACGGAAGAGTACATGGAATACGCGAACACCATCGACTCCATGTCCACTGAAATCTACCGTTACCTGAACTTCGACAAGCTGCCGGAGTACCAGGAAGTGGCAGACAGCGTGAAGATCCCGGTTGCCCAGTCTGTCTAAGACCTGGTAATCGCTTCACCACAAAAAAGCCCGGCTTATGCCGGGCTTTTTTGTGGGCCACTCCGCGGCAGCTGCGCGCATCATACGACCTTCCAAGACCATCGTTTCGAGTTTCGAAGAGCAAAAAACTCTGCGCCTTCGCTCTCAACCATTATCATCGAGGAACTGCATTGATTCTTTGTTTTGCCTTTCGAGACTCGTCACTCGAAACCCGCAGCACGTCGTAACTACGATTCCAGTACTGCCAATGCTTTCCTGAGCCGCTCTGGTATGGGAACGGGTCTTCCACTTTCACGATTTACAAATACATGCACCACAAAACCGGTCGCCTTTGCCAAGCCGGTTTCTCCGAACAGAGCCAGGCCGTAACGCACGGAACTGCTGCCCAGCTTGTCTACCTTCATTCCGATAACCAGCTTGTCCGGATAAGCCGCCGCTTCCAGATAGTCACACCCAGAGCTGACCACATAGGCAATATGCTCGCCCTCGTGAATATCCAGCCCACCTTCATCAATAAGGTAACGATTGATGGTGGAGTCGAAGTAGCTGTAATACACCACGTTGTTGATGTGACCGTAGATATCATTGTCACGCCAACGGGTATCCACAGGGCAAAGATAGCCGTACTCCTCTCGTTGCGGACGCGGGGCCTTATCACTCATTAAAAGACTGCCTTGTAGATAGCGAGAGCATCCGCCTCGCTGACTTCTCTTGGATTGTTCACCAGCAATCGCTGCTGCAGCATGGCGTCAGAGGCCAGGGTTTCCAGACTGTCTTCAGTCACACCGGCATCGCGCAACCGTGTGGGCAACCCAACATCCCTGATTAACTTTTCCAACGCAGCGATCAGCACCCCTGCTCCATCCTCATGGTCGGCAAACGGGCGGTCACTCAAAATAGGGGCCAGCTGCGCATACAGCGGCGCGGCATCACGGGCATTGAAACGAAGCACCTCTGGAAGCACCAGGGAATTACTCAGGCCATGGGGTATGTGGAAGTGGCCACCCAGTGGATAGGCCAGAGCATGAACGGCTGCCACAGGAGCATTGGCAAACGCCTGCCCTGCCATCATGGCGCCCAGCAAACAGGCCTCCCTGGCTGCCAGATTGCTGCCCTCATTCACTGCAGTGACGAGATTACAGCCCAGCAACCGAAGCGCTTCGCGGGCCAGCATGTCGGAGTAAGGATTTTTCTTGTGGGCGCTGGTATAAGCCTCAATGGCATGCACCATGGCATCCACACCTGTAGCGGCCGTCACATGAGCTGGCAATCCCAGGGTGAGCTCCGCATCCAGAACAGCGAGATCGGGTAATAACGAAGGAGCAACCACACCCGCTTTGGTGGTTTCACCGGTGGTGACAATCGCAACTGGCGTTACCTCTGAGCCCGTACCCGCCGTTGTCGGCACCTGCACCAGTGGCAAGCGAGGGCCGGTTGCCAGCCCGACGCCATAAATATCAGCCAGCTTCTGGGTGGCAGCGGGGTGAGCCAGCAACGCCACCAATTTGGCAACATCCATGGATGAGCCTCCACCGAACCCGATCACCAGGTTCGCGCCCACCTCTTTGGCCTGGGCGGCGGCATCCAGCACGATGCGATCTGCCGGGTCTGCACTCACCTGATCAAACACACTAAGCGGCAAACCTTCGTCCTGAAAGCGCTGTTCCACTGGGCCCAGCAACGGGGTGCTACGAATACCGGGGTCAGTCACCAGCATGACGTGGCTGGCACCCAGCTCCCTGCAAAGCTGAGGGAGCCGGCCCGCGGCACCCGCCTCCACCAGTACACGGTGGGTAGTGGCAAATTCAAAACCTGACATGCTGCAATCTCCAAGGTCACTAGCCACTGATGCTATCACAGCCACAGGAGGCAAATGACGCCATCATGGATGCCAATTGAGACAAATATCAGGACGAAAAAGCAGGACAGCATCGCGAGTTTCACGCTACGAAAAGCGGCTCCAGGACAGGCAAGGAGCCGCGGCATTTTCGCTTCAAGGATCAGGCGCCAGGCAGCAAATCAACTGATGAAATAGTTACTGGCGTTATTATTGATCTGGTCACTTACATACTTTGCCAACGCATGCACTGTCCACTGGATAGGCGCACTCATGGACTCAGGTAGCAGACTGGCATCGGCCACGAACAATCCGGGAGTGTCGTGCATCTCACCCGTAGGAGAAACCACTGATTCATAGGGATCCGCCCCCATGCGACAAGTACCGTGGGGTGAGAAGCTGTTAGACCGGAAGGTATACATGCCCTTGATGCCGTAATCCACCTTGTCCATTTTCTCATCCAGCTCAAAAACGGAGTTGGCTTGAAGGCTCTGGAACGTGGGCAAATATACTTTTTCAGCACCACCTGAAAAGAAGATGCGTGCTGCCAGCGCGGCAGACGCCTTCATGTTCTCGAACTCTTCCCGGCTGGGATTGTAATGAATGGTCTTGCTGCCGCTGTAGGCATCACCATCCCACTTCACGTAACCGTTGCCGAGATCCTTGCTGAAGGCATTCACACCCGCGTAGTACTTGTAGTCCTTCATGAATTCAATATGAGCCTGGCCTGCTTTCATGTCCCCCTGAGCCAGAAGGGACTCCGGTTCCGCCAGACCGGAGAAAATGGTGTAGCCATCAGTGTGAGTAAACTCATCGACCTGCACTCCCACCAGCGCCCCACGGAATCCATACAAGGGCTCCTTGAACTTGCCAAGTACCTGGGTGAAAGGCTGGATCGCCAGATTGCGTCCCAGCTGACCGCTGCGATCAGGCACCTGGCTACGCTGCAGAATCAAAGGGGTGTGGATACCACCCGCTGCCAGGACCACCATGTCAGCATCAACGTTCATGTCAGCAACATGGGCACCGCTATCCGGATCAACAATTCGGGCCTCAACACCACGGGCACGACCATCAAGGGTTTTAACCCTGATGACTTCGGTGTCAGAAAAGATACGAGCCCCATAGGCCGAAGCCCAGGGGAGATGGGTAACCAGCGAACTCATCTTGCGATCAGAGGGACAGCCCGCCAGGCAATGGCCAGTCAAGGCACACTGTTTGACGTTGCGCTGTGCCGGTTTCCAGGAAAACTGCATTTTCTCACAGCCCTGAATCACCTTGTGTGCACAGGCATTGATCTCGTGGGCTTCGTTGGTGTGAATCTGCAATTCTTCCGCCACCTTATCCAGGTATGGGCGGAATTTTTCAGCCGACAGCGCGTCGAGGCCGTACTTCTCAGCCCAGCCATCCAGCACCTTGTCTCCGGGCTCCTCCATTACGCAGGCGCCAACCACGGTGGAGCCGCCAACACAGGCACCCTGCACAAAAATGATGTCTGCCGTCGTGTTCACCTGACCCACCTGATCCTGATAGATCTTGGTCATGGTGTCACCCAGGTGCTCAGTGAACTCTGAACTCGGGTAGTATCGGCCAGACTCAAGAACAAGCACATCCCGACCGGCCTTGGCCATCTCATAGGCCACCATGGAGCCGGCAGCACCGGAGCCCACGACCACTACATCAGTTTTCAGCGTAAACCGCTTGCCGAGGCTAGGGTCCAGAGCCACATCCTTGGCCTGGGTGACCGGAACCCCGTCTCTTGGTACACGTACAAAAGCCATAATTCCCCCTGTCAGGCTCTCGGCAACGGCGCATTTCCGAGGCGACGAACACCCCAGGTTTCAGTCACGGGGCCATGGTATTCAAGGCCCGGCCAGGTACGCTCATCCCGCCAGTAATTCAGTGCAATCAAGGCCTTGAGGGTCGTCATCAGTCCACGCTCAAAAAAAGCCCCCTCCTGCATGGCATTCACATATTCGAGCGCTTTTGCATCGGACAAGGAGGTGAACTTCTTGAACTTGAAACTCATCATCGGGCGATTATTGAACACCCAGATGCCCAGCCCAAGCAGCTCACGAGTCTGCTCAGGAAAACGTTGGGCCATGATGTCGATATTCTTGACGGTGGGCACTACCGTAGTGCTTGAGGGCAAGCCATAGCGCTCTGTAGGCAACATGATCTCAGTCAACCGGGTAATTACGTCGACTTCATCAGGCTTGAGGCTGTAGTACTGCAGCGTTTCCGGAGCATCCTTACGCCCGAAAAGGCTGGCACAGCCGCTGGTAAGTGCGGCGCCGGCTAGGACGGAGGCACGCAAAAAGCCGCGACGGCTGAGCGGCTCGAGACCGGCCAAATGGCCGGGCAAGGGCGCACGGTTGTTATTCTTCATCAACACCCTCTCCTGGGCAGGCCTCTGTGGCCCTTGTTGTTATTGGTGGAGATTTCAGACTGAGTCTATAACAAACCGTAACAAACGCCAAAGCCTGTCATGGCCGGGAGGACAAGCCTTTCAGTCAGTTGGGTAAGGGATTGTAAACCCGCAGGGCGACAGCGCGGTCGCCCTGCTAAGCAAATCAACTCATATGCCGCGCGATTCGGGTAGCCAGAGCGTAAACAGTGATCTGCGGGTTGACGATGATGGAAGTGGGTAACAAGCTGGCATCAGCCACATAGAGGCCCGGCACATCATGGGTTTCGCCATTGGCCTTGACCACACTGTGGTCAGGGTCAGCGCCCATGTGGCAGGTACCCTGGGGGTGATAGCTGACCATGCGCAAGTGTTGTGGGTCGTTTTCCAGTGAATCCACCTGCAGGTCAATATCCGCCTCTGAGCGAATCACCCGTTTATCACTGGCAGGCACATACACCTCGGTAGCGCCTGAGGCCAGATGCAGTTTGGCGGCAGCCTTGATGGCCCGTTTCATGGACGGGAAATCCGCGTCACTGAGCTGATAGTTGATCGCCTTGCGCTCCCCATCCCATTCGATGGCACCCACATTGTGATCATGGATCAGCGTCACAAGCCCCGCCAGATAACGGGCGTTCTCCATATACTCCATAAACGGCTTGCCGGTACCGGGCTCGGCCAACATGGTCATTTCAACCAAACCAAACCCGCCATCCTCGAGGATGAAGCCGCCTTTGTCCGGGTGCATGAACTCATCCACATGCACACCCAGCATGGCCCCACGCCAAGGGTGGATCGGCTCCGGGTAGCGACCGGCCACCAACAGTGACGGGTGGCAGGCAAAATTCTTGCCCACCAGCCCGGAGCGATTGGCCAGGCCACTCTTGAGCAGCAGCACCGGCGTTTGAACCGCACCGGCGGCCAACACTACTCGCGGAGCCTTGACCGTCATGGTCGCAGCCACCGTACCGTCATGGCGAGTGACTACCGCCTCCACACCGCTGGCCACTCCGCCCTCCGTGACGACCTTTTCAACCCGGGTATCGGAGTAAATCCGGGCGCCATGGGCCTGTGCCCAGGGCAAATAGGTGACCAACATGGACTGCTTGCGCTCGGTCTTGCAGCCTGACAGGCAATGACCCGTCAGGCCACACTGGCGAATGTTGCGACGCAAGGGCTTCACCGACCAACCCAACTTGTTGGCGCCGGCACGTATCACCTGCCCATGGCGGGCAATTTCATGTTCGCCATTGTCATGGACGGAGAGGTTCTGCTCCACCTCATCGAAATACGGCGCCAGTTCGGCTTCGGTCAGTTCACTGAGTCCAAAATCCCGTTGCCAGTCTTGCAGAATAAAATCCGGTGTACGGAAGCAGACGCAGCCATTCACCACTGTGGACCCACCGACACAGGCGCCTTGTAACACCAGTAAATCGCCACTGCTGTTGGCCTGCCCACCTTTGTCCTGATACAGGGCATGGAGGCTTTCGGTGAAATCTTCTGTAAATGCCTGTGAAGGCACGTAAGGCCCGGCTTCAAGCACGATCACACGCTTCCCCATACGGGCCAGCTCGTAAGCCGTGACCGCCCCTCCAGCACCGGAACCCACGACTACCACATCCGCTTCCAGCGCAATGTGCTCACTGGTCACATCGCTGGCCTGATGCACCTGCAAGCCACTGGCCTGCCACTTGACCTGACTCATGCCTGCTCCTGCTCTACATCAATAGTAGGTTGCTGGGGCATGGGCGCATTGCCCAGGTACTCCAGCCCCCATTTCTCACTCACCGGCCCATCGAACTCTGTTGGCGGCCAGGTAGCGGGCTCCTGCCAGTAGGCGCTATACACCAATTGCTTGATCACAGTAGTCAGGGTGCGCTGCAGCACACTGCCCTCCCCCCAACGATCGAACAATGCCCGTGCCTGGGCATCCTCCAGGTCCACAAAACGACAGCCGTGACTGAACACCACCACGTTATCGAACAGGGAAAGGCCTGCACCCAGCTCCTTACGAGTCGCTGGATCAAGGTAACTGAGGGTGGTCTGAACATTGGCCACCACCGGGACAGCCTCACTGTCGACCAGAGGTGTGCCTTCAACGGGCAGGAGCACCACACGGGCACGGTCAAATAGGTGGTATTCGGCCGCGGAGAGGCCGGTTACCCAATCCGGGGTGGGGAGTTCATCATGGGGGGAGCGGCGTAACAGGGCAAAGCCACCAGCGGCGATCGCCGTCGCAGCAGCCACACCACCGAGGCCCCATTTGAGGAATTGTCGCCTGGCTACTCCCCGCTGCCAGATCTGCTTGATCTGCCGTGCCTGAAACTGGCTATTCATTGCCATTCCTTAACCTGAAGACGTGCCATTCAAGCTAAAGAAAAGGCCAGATGAATACAATATGTTTACCGGACAGGGAAGATTGACCTGACAGAACAACTCAAAGACGTCGCTACCTCACGGTGCCTGCGGTGGCTCAACCCTCACCTTGGGACCTACCGCAACCGGATCAAGGTGGATAATCACGTCAGCGCTGGGAAAGTCCCTCTTGATGTCCCTCTCGACACGGTCTGCCAGATCGTGGGCCATCCGTAGAGTCAGGTTCTGGTCCATATCCAGGTGAAGTTGAATGAAGCAGGTGCGTCCGCTCTGACGGGTGCGAAGGTCATGGAAACCGAGGGCGTCGTGATGGGAAGAGACAATAGCGCTGATGCGAGTACGAACATCACCAGGCATCTCACGATCCAGTAATAGCTGGACTGACTCTGAAGCAATCTGCCAGGCACTGCGCAGGATAAACAGCGCAATAGCCAGGCCCACTGCACCATCCAGCCACAACCAGCCCATGCTGCTCAGCGCCAGAACCGTGATGATGCCCACATTGACGGCCAGATCAGAGACATAGTGCAGCGAGTCCGCTTCGATAGCGGTGGAGCCGGTGCGGCGAATCACGTAGCGCTGGATTAGCAGGAGTCCAAACGTCAGCGCGATGGACAGCACCATCACTCCGATACCCACTGCACTGGCTTCAATCGGCGTGGGGTTCATTAGTTTGAGCGTAGACTGGTGAATCAGGAACACGGATGAACCGGCAATAAACACCGCCTGGCCAAGCCCAGCCAAGGCTTCTGCCTTGCCATGCCCAAAGCGATGCTCCTCATCGGCGGGAACCAGCGAATAGCGAATGGCGACGAAATTGATCAACGACGCCATGGAATCCATCACCGAATCCACTAGTGAGGCCAACATACTCACCGATCCAGTCATCACCCAGGCAACCGACTTGGCAGCAATGAGTACCAGAGCTGTCGCCACAGACGACAGTGCAGCCAGAAGCAGCAGGCGGTGCTCTCTATTAGTGCCATCACTCATGAATCGGTACGCCTTATGGAATTACTGTTTGGGCAGGTACTGCATCGGGTCGACGGGTTTGCCATCCCGGCGAATTTCAAAATGAAGCTGGGTTCGGAAGGTACCCGTAGCGCCCATGGTCGCAATTTTCTGACCGGCCTTGACCACATCGCCCTCCTTCACCAGCATCGCATCATTATGGGCATAAGCACTGAGCCAACGATCATTATGCTTGAGGATCAAGAGATTGCCATAACCGGTCAGGCCACTGCCGCGATACACAACGCGGCCATCTGCCGCCGCGATGACCGGACTCTTTGTCCTGCCACTGATGGCAATCCCCTTGCGCCCCGATGAGGACGCCGAAAACGACTCCACCACTGTCCCCCCTGCAGGCCAACGCCAGGTCACGGGCCCCACCGTACGAGAGCCACTGTCTGACGATACCGCTGGTTTGCTCGCCGCTGGTTTTGTCACCGGTGCAGGGCTCGGGGCCGGTGTGCTACTCGGTTTGCTGACGGGTTTGCTTGTCGTTGATGAGGAAGTCGAACCGGACGTGACCGGCCTGGGCCTGCTGACCGGCGCCGTTGACGTTTGCTTCAGGGCGAGTGAAATGCGCTGCCCGGGATAGATAGTGTATGGGGCGGGAATATTGTTGGCCGCCCCCAGCTCACGGTAATCCCAACCGTAACGCCAGGCGATGGAGTAAAGAGTCTCCCCTTCGCGCACATGGTGTGTACCGGAGGTCACTTTCCGCTGTCGGGTATCTTGCCCGTAGATATCCACCACAGGAGCGAGGCTGGCGCTGCAGCCACTCATCAGCACCAGAAAAACTGTCGCTGCCACCGTGCGAACCAGCTCTGTCACTTTCCTGCTGCGGTTACTGATACCAATCGCCCTCGAGACCCAGTGTATTCAGCCATCTTTCCTGTTGGCCATGGCGCTATTATGCACAGGAGCCAGCCTGTGCAGTAGCCACACCAACGCCACCGCCATGACGGCAGTAGACAATGCCAATAGCGTCTGCGCACTCTGCCCCGTGGTGGCAGCATACCCCGCCGGGGTAAACCACTGATCCTGCAGTCCAGCCGCATCCGCTACTCGCCAGGGCCACAGCTTGACCAGCGAGCCGGCCATGAAACCAGCCAGCAAAGCCATGACCGTGTCGTGATAATGATGCAGTGTCCACTTGAGAATGTGGACAAAGCTGAGCAGACCTATCGCGCAGCCACTGAGAAAGGCTAGCAAGAGAGGAACCTGTACTTCTTTTACAGCTTCCAGCACAGGCTGGTACATGCCCAGTAAAAGAAGGATAAAACTGCCGGAAATGCCTGGCAGGATCATGGCACAGATGGCCAGCATGCCACTGAGAAAAAACACCAGGGCTCCTGCGCCACCAGACATGGCCGGCGCGAACGCGATCAGCACAGCAGTCAGGGTGCCCAACGCAAACGCCATTCCCTGCACCAGCCCACGCTGGCGGAGTGGAGACAACACCATAAGGATGCTGGCCAGAATCAGACCACTGAAAAAGGCCCAGACAGGTACAGGATGAGTCGCCAGTAACCAGGTGATCAGACGAGCCAGTAACGCAATACTGGTAAAAATTCCGGCCAGCAGCGTCATCAGAAACGTCAGATTGGCCTGCTGCCAGAAAGCCGCAAATCCTTCACGGCGCCATACGCCAAGTAGTCGCGGGGTGATACCACCCAGGGTATCGATAAGCTCTTCGTAAATCCCGGTAATGAGCGCCAGCGTGCCACCGGAGACCCCCGGCACAACATCCGCTGCGCCCATGGCCATACCACGAAAGAAAATACCGGGACGAATCATTATCAGCCTCATGTTTCGCGCCAAGCGTCTCAGCGTGAATTCGGATTTGTTATTCTCAAGCGCAGGAAGAGCAAGCTTCAAGCTGCAAGCTACAACGCGAGTCACGCATGGTTATGTCTTGAACGTTGCAGCCGCGCCCAAACCATTGACCGCGGGCATGGCACGGGAAATTTGATCTCCCTGACCGCCCCTTGCAGCTTGAAGCTTGTGGCTTGCTACCGCATCACCCCGCGCTGAAATGGCACAAACCGCACCGCATCCAGCGACTGGGTATGGAACTGATCACCTTCTCGATCGACCACCGTGAGAATCTGTTTCCGGTCATCGCCCACCGGCATGACCAACCGCCCACCATCGGCCAGCTGCTCCAGCAAGTCCGACGGGATATCCGGTCGTGCACAGGCGGCAAGGATGCCGTCGAAAGGCGCTTCGCTTTTCCAACCGAAACCGCCATCGGCATGCTTGAGCTGGACTTTGGCCAGCCCCAGCCGGATCAGCCGCTTACGGGCCTGCTCCTGTAGAGGTCGGATACGTTCCACGGAATAAAGTTCATCACAAAATGGCGCCAACACCGCGGTCTGGTAGCCGCAACCGGTGCCAATTTCCAGCACCTTACTGCGTTTGCCTCCGTCCATGAGCAGCTCGGTCATGCGCGCCACCACCCAAGGCTGGGAGATTGTTTGCCCGTGACCGATGGGCAAGGCGGTATCGTCATACGCCTGATGCGCCAGGGCCTCTTCAATGAAAAAGTGACGCGGCGTGTTGCGGATCGTATCCAGCACCCGATCGTCCTGAATACCGGCCTCACGAAGCCGCTGCACCAGACGATCCCGGGTCCGTGCAGAGGTCATGCCGATGCCGCTGAGTTGGATATCCATGTTGTACTTCGTTCTCTATGCAGAGGGTTCCGGTGTGGTCACCAGCTCTGCCATGACTGTTGTTGCAAACGCACCTGCGGGTAGCCTGAATGCCACCTCGAGGGTGTTTTCCCCTTCCCTTTCCTGCTGCAAGGACCACTGCAAGTCCTGTACCGGTAACCGGGTAGCACGACGAATTTCGTCCACACCTTCCCGGCAGAGGCCGTCGATCACCGCCTGACTGGGTGCCAGGATCTGGTGCTCCATTTCCCGGCAAGGGCCAGATGATGCCATGCCCGGCACACCCGGCATAGGGGCGGTAGGATGGACCTCGCCACTTATCACCCGTGCGGCCGCTTCAACGTCATCATCGGCATGGAACAGGCCACGACTACCCTCCGGCTGGAGAATGTCGCCAGCCAGCACCCGATTCCAGATGCCCCGTGACACGCGCTCGGCCAGCACCTGGTTAAACAGATCGCTTCGCACTGCAGATAACCAGATACTGCGTAACGCCTTTTTGCGCGGCGCCTCACCGCCAGTGAGCCACTCCCTGCCTCGGACCAGGTTGCCTGCCCCACGACCAAAACGTTGCTCACCAAAATAATTGGGGATGCCCTGTGCCGTGATGGCCGCCATTCGCTCCGCAAGCAGCATTTCGTCGCCACGAAAACCCGTGGCGCGAATGACAAAACGATTGGCTCGATGGGTGCCACGGTTGAGTTTGCGACGATGACGCACGGCCTGAACCAGGCGAACCCCTTCAGGCCAGTCAAAATCCGGGTCTGCCTTGCCGGGCAGATGCAAGCTGAACCACTGCCGGGTCACGGCATGCTTGTCCTTCAAGCCGCTATAGCCCACGGACAAACGATGAATAGCTGCGGTCTTTGCCAGCCACATGGCCACATCTTCTGTGTTCCAGCCGGTCTTCTCGATTTCCAGCCACAGGTGCTCGCCTTCCTCTTCCGGAACCACGTGCATGCATTCAAACACCTGGAAATCGGCCGGTATCGCCTTGAGTTTGGCTTCTGCCACCGGCCCGCCGTGGGCATGGGGCAGACTCATGGCGTTTCCAGCAGCACTGCTGCCTGTACAGCAATGCCTTCCTTGCGACCGGTAAACCCGAGTTGCTCTGTAGTGGTGGCCTTCACGGAGACCTGGCCTAGCTGACAGTCCAGTAACCCGGCAATGCGTTCACGCATGGTGAGAATATGCGGAGCCAGTTTCGGCGCCTGACAGATGATGATCAGATCTGCGTTGCCCAGCCGCCAGCCGCCAGTCACAACGTCCTGATAGATTGCCTGCAACAGCTTGCCGGAGTCCGCCCCTTTCCACTGTGGATCGGTATCCGGGAAGTAATGCCCGATGTCACCCAGTGCGAGAGCACCGAGCAGTGCATCAGATAGCGCATGCAACGCCACGTCACCATCTGAATGCGCCTTGAGACCATGGCTATGGGGGATCGCCACACCACACAGCATCACGTGGTCACCCTCGTCAAAGGCATGGACATCAAAACCCTGACCAATACGAATCGCCATTACATGCCTCCCTGCTCTTCGAATTGGCGGGCCAGGTAAAAGCGGGCCAGCGGCAAATCCTCCGGCACCGTAATCTTGATGTTATCGCTGTGGCCTGCCACCAGTGCCGGACGCCAGCCCTGACGCTCCATGGCAGAGGCCTCATCGGTGACTGAGGCCAGATCACCACTGAGCGCTTCATAGAGTGCTGCGGCCGGGAATAACTGGGGCGTCAAGGCACGCCAGATAGTTTCGCGGTTCAGCGTGGTGTCGATGCACTGGTCGTCCGCCGCCTGCTTGATGGTATCCACCACCGGAAGGCCAAGGATAGCGCCCTGCTCCTGTGTAGAAGCCAGCAGACTGTGGATATCAGAGAGACGGACCAGTGGGCGCGCCATGTCATGCACCAGCACCCAGGCCTCTTCCCCGCCGTCCATGAGCACCTGAGCCAGCGCATTGCGAACTGACTGAGCGCGGCTTTCTCCCCCCGTCACTGCATGAATGCGGCGATGGGTGGCCACCGGCAAGGTTGGCCACCAGGGATCATCAGCAGAAACGGCCACCACCACACTTTCAATCGGTGCAAACGACAACAACCGTTGCAGGGTATGCTCGGTGATGGTTTTGCCAGCCAGCGTCAGATATTGCTTGGGGATGCCTGCCTGCATGCGTTCGCCGACACCGGCAGCGGGAACAACAGCATAAAGAGGGCCACGGATTACCGGATTCACTCGGTACTCCCTGGTTGTTCGAGGATCAGAAAAAAGGTTTCACCCTTACGGATCATACCCAGGTCCTTGCGCGCGATTTCTTCCACCGCTTCCGTGCCCTGTTTAAGGTCCTTCACGTCAGCAGCCATCAGCCGGTTACGCTCAGTCAGTTTGGCGTTGGTCTGTTTGAGGGCGGCCACTTCCTGCTTGAGGCTGGCCACATGCCGAACACTCCCTTCACCAAACCACAGCCGCGCCTGCAGGCCCAGAAACACCAAGGCCAGCACGGCGAAAACCACCTGGCGAGCGGGCGACAGCTTCAGTGCTGCCCGCTTGCCCTCCAGGGTTGACGCCTTGCTGGCCCGGGTGCCTGTCATCAGGGATTAACCGAGGAACTTGAACTCTTTGCGGCCATGGTAGGCAGCACGACCCAGTTCCTGCTCGATGCGAATCAGACGGTTGTACTTGGCAACACGGTCGGAACGACACAGGGAGCCGGTCTTGATCTGGCCTGCGGCAGTCGCCACGGCCAGGTCAGCGATGGTGCTGTCGGCCGTCTCACCACTACGGTGGGAAATCACCGCGGTATAACCGGCATCCTTGGCCATCTTGATCGCGTCCAGGGTCTCGGTCAGTGAACCAATCTGGTTGAACTTGATGAGGATGGAGTTGGCCACACCTTCATCGATCCCCTTCTTGAGGATCTTGGTATTGGTCACGAACAGATCGTCGCCCACCAGCTGTACCTTGTTGCCCAGCTTCTCGGTGAGGATCTTCCAGCCTTCCCAGTCAGACTCGTCCATGCCGTCTTCGATGGAGATGATCGGGTAACGGTCGCACAGCTCGGCCAGGTAGTCGGCGAACTCGGCAGAGGTCATGCTGCGGCCTTCGCCGGCGAGCACATACTTGCCATCCTTGTAGAATTCGCTGGAGGCGCAATCCAGAGCCAGGGTCACGTCTTCACCGGCTTTGTAGCCAGCGATCTCGATGGCTTCCATGATCGCTTCCAGAGCAGCTTCGTTGCTCGGCAGGTCCGGCGCGAAACCACCCTCATCACCCACGGCGGTGTTCAGACCACGCTTTTTCAAAACACCTTTCAGAGCGTGGAAAATTTCCGCGCCGTAGCGGATCGCTTCAGCCACCGTGGAGGCTCCCACCGGCTGAACCATGAACTCCTGGATGTCCACGTTATTATCCGCGTGCTCACCACCGTTGATGATGTTCATCATCGGTACTGGCAGGGAGTATTCGTTGTCGTCATCCTGCAGATCAGAGATGTACTCATACAGAGGCTTGCCCTGATCGGCAGCCGCGGCCTTGGCCACCGCCAGAGACACAGCCAGGATGGCGTTGGCACCCAGCTTGCCTTTGTTCTCGGTCCCATCGGCATCGATCATGGCCTTGTCGATACCCTTCTGGTCGGACGCTTCCATACCGATCAGCAGCTCGCGAATTTCGGAATTCACGTTGCCCACTGCCTTGGTCACACCCTTGCCCAGGTAACGGCTCTTGTCACCGTCACGCAGTTCCAGCGCTTCACGGGAACCGGTGGATGCGCCGCTGGGGGCGCAGGCACTGCCGCTGGCGCCAGACTCGAGAATCACATCGGCTTCAATGGTCGGGTTGCCGCGGGAATCGAGAATTTCGCGGGCTTTGATGTCAACGATCTTGGACATGACAGTCAATCTCTCTTCAATCAGTTGTTTTCAAAGGCAGGCAGTGCCTTGACGGTATTATCCAGGGTTTGCATCTGGGCGAGGAATGGCTCCAGACGGTCCAGGCGAAGGGCGCAGGGGCCATCGCATTTGGCGTTGTCCGGGTCAGGATGGGCTTCCAGAAACAGTCCGGCGATGCCCTGACTGATTCCCGCACGGCCCAATTCGGCCACCTGGGCACGACGGCCATCGGCGCTGTCGGCACGACCACCCGGCTTCTGCAGCGCGTGGGTCACATCGAAAAACACCGGGTAATTGAACGTCTTCATGATGCCGAAACCAAGCATGTCCACCACCAGGTTGTTGTAACCAAAGCTGGAGCCACGCTCGCACAGGATCAGCTGGTCGTTCCCGGCATCCTCACACTTGTGCAGAATATGCCCCATTTCATGGGGCGCCAGAAACTGAGGCTTCTTGATGTTGATGATGGCCTGGGTCTTGGCCATGGCCACCACCAGGTCTGTCTGTCGTGCCAGGAAAGCCGGCAGCTGAATGATATCGCAGACCTCCGCCACCGGAGCCGCCTGGTAGGGCTCATGGACATCGGTAATCACCGGGCAATTGAAAGTCTTCTTCACTTCTTCGAAGATCTTCAGCCCCTCTTCCATGCCCGGCCCACGGTAGGAATTGAGCGAGGACCGGTTGGCCTTGTCAAAGCTCGCCTTGAACACCCACGGAATATTCAGTTTGCTGGTCACCTCGGCATAGGCCTCGGCAACCTGCATGGCCATATCCCGGGATTCCAGCACGTTCATGCCGCCAAACAACGCCATGGGCTTGTCGTTACCAAATTCCAGTTCGCCGAGGCGAATGACTTTCTGCTCACTCACAGGTAACTACTCCTTGTGTGCGCTTATTGCGCAGCCTTTTGAGACAGGGCTGCCGCCACATAACCCTTGAACAGGCCATGTCCATCGCGGGGCGTGGAGGTAAATTCCGGATGGAACTGACAGGCCACAAACCACGGATGATCAGCCACCTCAATCACTTCCACCAACTCGCCATCTACAGAGCGACCCACAATCTTCAGGCCGGCCTCTTCCAGAACAGGCAAGTAATTATTGTTCACTTCGTACCGATGACGATGACGCTCGACGATGTGCGTTTCGCCATAGCACTCAGCAGCACGGCTTCCGGCCTCAAGAACACACTCCTGACCACCCAGACGCATGGTGCCGCCCATATCAGATTCGGCAGAGCGCTGCTCCTTGCGACCATCTTCCGTGGTCCATTCGGTAATCAGGCCCACTACCGGATCCGGCGTGTCGGGCTTCAGCTCTGAAGAATGAGCCTGCTTGATGCCGGCCACATCGCGAGCGTATTCGATCACGGCCAGCTGCATGCCCAGACAGATGCCCAGATAAGGCACCTTGTTCTCTCGGGCATAGCGAATAGCCGCAATCTTGCCCTCGGTACCGCGATCACCAAAACCACCAGGCACCAGAATGGCATCCAGATTCTCCAGCACACCGGTGCCGTCACGCTCAATGTCTTCCGCATCCAGATAAAGGATGTTGACCTTGGCGCGATTACTGATACCGGCATGAATCAGTGCTTCGTTAAGCGACTTGTAGGCATCAACCAGCTCGATGTACTTGCCCACCATCCCCACGGTCACTTCCGCTTCCGGGTTCAGCTGCGCCTCGACAACACGATCCCACTCGCTCAGATCCGGCTCGGGCAGATCAAGACCAAACTTCTCCACCACGATGGCATCCAGGCCTTGCTCATGCATGCCACGCGGCACCTGGTAGATGGTCTTGCAGTCCGGCGAGGAGATCACCGCACGGGCTTCCACATTGGTGAACAGGGCAATTTTTTCACGGGCGCTCTGCGGAATCGGATCATCCGCACGACAAACCAGAATATCCGGCTGCAAACCGATGGAACGCAGCTCTTTCACAGAATGCTGGGTGGGCTTGGTCTTGATCTCGCCTGCCGTTGCGATATAGGGCACCAGCGTAAGGTGTACCAGCAGGGACTGACTGGAACCCAGTTCCACACGCATCTGGCGCGCAGCTTCCAGGAACGGAAGGGACTCGATGTCGCCGGCGGTACCGCCGATCTCGACGATGGCCACGTCGGCATCCCCTGCCCCCTGACGGATCTTGAGTTTGATCTCGTCAGTGATATGCGGAATGACCTGCACGGTGGCACCCAGGTATTCGCCACGGCGTTCCTTGTCCAGTACGTCCTGATAGACACGGCCAGTAGTAAAGCTGTTACGGCGGCTCAGGCGAGTGCGAATGAAACGCTCATAGTGACCCAGATCCAGATCCGTCTCGGCGCCATCCTCAGTCACAAACACCTCACCGTGCTGGTAAGGGCTCATGGTGCCGGGATCCACGTTGATGTAGGGATCCATTTTGATCAGGGTGACCTTGAGGCCGCGAGCCTCCAGCAACGTAGCCAGAGAAGCAGAGGTAATCCCCTTACCCAGGGAAGACACCACACCGCCAGTGACAAAGATGAAACGTGACATGCACTCACCAGATTGCTTGGGATTCCGCAGGTAGGGCCACCGGCTGCAGGGGCTAAACCTCGAATTCCCTAATGGGTTAGTAGCGCGCCATCAAGTGTGAACCGGCCCCAATAAAAAAAACACCCTGCTCGCGGCATCGCGGGCAAGGGTTGCTCTTGAATCGGGTTGGCCAGTTACGCAAGTGATGGATGAACACCTGAAATTTCAGGGGCTTGCGCTACATCAGGACGGGAGAAAATGTTAACAGAAGCGCTGGCTCGCCTCAATCGGGAATACGCCCGTTGGGCGAATAATTTACGGTTCTTTTTTGCTGCTCCGTGTTTCCCTGCCCCACTCCGGGTTCGCTGCCGCCACGGTTCAGGGTTGCGGCCGTCCGCACAGAGCCAGCACCTCCGAAAACGGCGCATCCACCAGCGAAGCAAAGGCAGAATGACGCCCCAACCTCGCCCGGCTGGCTTTCGGGCTGCTAATACCACAGAGAAACCGGGCCAACTGGCGAGGAGAAGCCAGTGCCTTGTGCCCCTCTTCCTGCATCTTCTTGATCACAGTCATGTCCACTTCACTGCGGTGCCGGGGCGGCATGGCAGCATGCTTGCCAAGGCAGGCACTGCAATGCCCGCAGGGTTTCGGGAGCGTCTCACCAAAATAGGCCACCAGTCCCTGCTGGTAGCATCGACTGTGCTGTGCCCAGTCAGCCACCTGTTGCAACCGCTCGATGTCTCGTTGTTCACGACGCCGAAACTGGGCCTGCAGTCGCTCTATCAATGCATCCGCAGAAGCCGGGGGAGCCACCATCCGGTAACCCTGGCGGACGCCTGCCACCCTGAGTTCCACGCTGCCTTGCTGCTCCAGATACCCCAGCGCATTCAGAATGCGCAAACGTTCAACCTGAAGCGACTCTGCAGCCTCGATAGGCTTTAGTGTGAGCCAGGTTCTGCCTTGCTTGCCGGTTGCAAACAGGGCAGCCAGAAACGCGGCCCTTTCGCCATCGAACTGAGCGATGACACCATCCTGCGGTGTAATAAACCCCACCTTGTATTCAGTATAGAAAGGAGACGTCGCCCGGATGACGCCCTCGAGTTCCAGGTAGGTCAGCAGGGTGTTGATCACCAGGGGGCGCACATCAAACAACCCGGACAGCTCATGAACGGAAAGGTCAAACTGCTCTGGCTGACGTAGCAGCCAGTGAATCAGCCCGGCCAACGACTCGTCATCCGGGGTGTCTCCATAGCTGAAATTTTCCAGCACCGTCAGGTCATCCAGACTAGCCACCAGGGTACACTGCGAGGGCTTGCCATCCCGCCCTGCCCGGCCAATCTCCTGCATATAGTTTTCAAGGGATTTGGGCAGGTTGTAATGGTAGATGGCTCGAATATCCGCCTTGTCGATACCCATCCCAAAGGCAATAGTGGCCACCACAATATCCACCGCCCCGGTCATGAAGGCTTCCTGGGCCTGGTGGCGCACCTCGTCTTTCAGGCCAGCATGGTAGGCAATCGCTGACAGCCCCTTTCGCTTGAGAAAGGCGGCAACCTGCTCAGCGGTGTTCTGCAGTGTCACATAGACAATGGCAGCCCCGGCAGGCCCTGAGCTGATCAGCTTGAACAGGTGCTCATCCCTCTGCTGTTGGGCGCAGGGAGAGACCGTTATCGCCAGATTCGGGCGGAAGAAGCCGGTCTGTATGTGGTCCGCTTGATCGATGGCAAAGCTGTCCCGGATCTGCTCTGCCACCTGGGGCGTTGCCGTGGCCGTCAACGCCAGCACTCGGCCCACGTTCAGATCACTGGCCAACTGCGCGAGCTTGAGATAATCGGGACGAAAGTTATGCCCCCATTCCGATACACAGTGAGCTTCATCCACCGCCATCATGCTGATCGACAGGCGCTTGAGCCTGGCCAGAAAGCGCTCGTTGGCCAGCCTCTCAGGTGCCACATACAACAGCTTGATGCTGCCTTCTTCCATGCCCCGGTAAATGACCTTGAGCTGATCACCATCCACACTGGAATCCAGCCGTGCGGCAGGAATGTTGAGTGCATTGAGCTGATCCACCTGATCTTTCATCAAGGCAATCAGGGGCGACACCACCAATGTCAGGCCGTCCAGCATCAATGCAGGGAGTTGATAGCAGAGGCTCTTGCCGCCACCAGTGGGAAACACCGCCAGGGCTGAGCGCCCTGCCAGCAAGGTTTCAATGACCTGCTGTTGGCCGGGACGAAACGCCTGGAGCTGAAAGGTGTCCTGTAACCGTTGCTGTATGGCTTCCAACATTCGTGTCCCTCTCACGCATCGTAATGACCTGCGCCCATCTCAACTGATCTTTTGAACAGTACTTATAGACGGCCTGAGTGTGGCAGACCAGAAAGCGCAACACGAGGGCTGGGGACGTATTTTTCTGTCGGCGATGACTTACAGAGTGAAATTGAGCACAAAAAGCACTGGATCGCAGCGATCAACCCCTTTCTGCATTGATCTCAGGAATCAGGTACCACTGTTCGCAAGCGCGGGCATCCTCACCTTCAGCAAGCCCCACCTGCGGCACCGACACCAGGTCATTATCTCGATACAGCAGCGGCCATTGCTTACGATGCCAGGGCGGCACTCCTGCCGCTCGCCACAACTCCTTTACCTGCTGGTGCATTCCATTGCGCTGGATCTTGCTGGCGCCTCCAAGCCCTTTCAATACCAGATCGCCTGCCGGCCGCAGCACCGGTACCGCACCCTCTTCATCTGTTCGGCTCCATCGCCAGTTCGGCAGTGCCGGAGGGGCATTACCGTCCTGCCATAGGGCCGTCCCAGACCAGGGAGCAAAGCCATTGCGCTCAGAAAGATACAAGGCACCGCGATACAGACGTACCCCCCAGCAACCCCACTCCACCCGGGCCTGGCTGTCATCGGCAGCCTGCTGCATGGCCAGCAATTCTGCCAAAACGGCCTGACTGGGAGCCGTGGCGCCATTGGCCTGCAGCCACCAGCGAAATAGATTGCGTTGCCGCGATGGAGACAGCCGGTGCAATTCGCTCAGCGGCAGCTTGCGACCGGAAACGCCCAGGCTAGCGGCATCCGACAGAGCAATTTCCTCCAGCAAGCCGGCCGCTTCTGCCATATGATCGGCCGCCCTCGCCAGGGTCGCGTCAGCTCCTTGCCACTGCTGACGCAGCTGCGGCATAACTCGATGACGGAGCAGGTTGCGGCGCAGCCCAAGGTCCTGATTACTCGGGTCGTCCAGCCAGCGGAGCTGCTCATCGTCAGCCCAGCGCTTCAACAGGTGTCGATCCAGGCTCAGCAACGGCCGCCAGATGACAACGCCATCTCGTAGCGTCAACGCCCGCATGGCCGACAAACCCTGAACACCCGCCCCTCGCAGCAAGCGCAGCAGCAGGGTTTCCGCCTGATCGGAGCGGTGATGGGCAGTCACCAACGTCGCCCCCAGCTCAGTGGCAAGCGGCAACAAGACACCGTAGCGGGCCTCCCGCGCTCCCGCTTCCAGTCCCTCGGAGCTATCCACTCTGACCTGCCTTATGAAAAAGGGCACGCCATGGTTTTCGGCAAGAGACTGACAGAAGCGGGACCATTGATGACTGTCCGCCTGGAGCTGATGGTCTACATGAACCACAGATAAACGCGGGCCGAAACCGGCCCGAATCATAAGGTGTAGCAGCAGGGAGGAGTCGAGCCCGCCACTGAGTGCCAGCAGCAAGGGCCCTTCAGGCGCCTGTTCTGCCAGCTCTCGGCAAAACCCGGCTAAATCATTCATGATCAGCTGTCGGCAGACTCGGTGGTAAAGTTGCCGTAGCTCATCAGTCGCTCATAACGGCGCTCAATCAAGGCGTCCGTGTCCATAGCGCTGAGGGTCGCCAGCTGTTTAACAAAGGACTTGCGAATGGAGTCGGCGGCCATGTCGTAATCCCGATGAGCGCCGCCCAGCGGCTCCTTGATCACCAGATCGACGATACCCAGCTCGTGCAGACGACCGGCGGTCAGCCCCATGGCTTCTGCCGCATCCGGGGCCTTGTCCGCGCTACGCCACAGAATGGAGGCACACCCCTCCGGGGAGATCACCGAATAGGTAGAGAATTCCAGCATCTGCAGGTGGTCACAGACACCGATCGCCAGAGCGCCACCGGAGCCGCCCTCACCAATCACGGTGGCGATAATGGGCGTTTTCAGCTGGGACATGACACGCAGATTACGCGCAATGGCTTCTGACTGGCCGCGCTCTTCCGCATCAATACCGGGAAAGGCGCCCGGGGTGTCGATAAAGGTCAGGATCGGCATCTTGAAGCGCTCTGCCATTTCCATCAAACGCAGCGCCTTGCGATAGCCTTCCGGCTTCGGCATGCCAAAGTTGCGGCGCACCTTTTCCTTCACCTCGCGGCCTTTCTGGTGGCCGATCACCATCACCGGCTGGTCATCCAGACGGGTTACGCCCCCCACAATAGCCGGGTCATCAGCGAAGGCACGGTCGCCATGCAATTCATCGAAGTCGGCGAAAATGCGCTTGATGTAGTCCAGCATGTACGGACGCTGGGGGTGACGGGAAAGCTGGGAGATCTGCCAGGAGGACAGGTTCTTGAAGATCGACTCGGTGAGGCTAATGCTCTTTTCCTGCAGCTTGCCCACTTCTTCAGAGATATTGACTTCGCTGCCGCTGCCTACCAACCGCAACTCCTCGATCTTCGCTTCCAGGTCTGCGATAGGTTGTTCAAATTCGAGGAAGTTCGGGTTCATATCTGAGCCTGTGTGTTCAATTTGTCATGGTCGGGCCCGTTCCCGGGGCCCACACCCTGTTTATGCCGACCAAGTGTAGCGGCAACCGGACAAAAAGGTCGAGAAAAGCCGCCGGACTGAAGGTTGCAAACTGTTTCAGCGGGAGACGGAACATGCTGCCCGCGGTTAGCCTGGTGTTGCATTTGGCGTGATGCGTCAAACTGGGTACTAGTACTCTACCCGCACCGCATCATCACCAAACTGCACCCGCAGCTCCTCCACCAGGGAGTCATGGGGGCTCACCTTCCAGGTATCCCCCAGCCAGAAACTGGCCGCTGCCACCTGGTGATCGAGGTCCAGTAGTACCGGCGTTGTGCCACCCTGATAGGGAGACAGGGTCTGCTGGAGGCGCTCCGGAAGCGACTCCTGCACTGGTACCGCCACACGCAGCCGCCGAGCAAAGGTTTCCCGGGCCTGACGCATATCCATCACTTCATCGGCTACCAGATTGAAGCCTCCGGAGTATTCGTCATTGCGTACCCCGCCCTTGAAGATCAGCAGGGCATCTTTCTGTACCAGGTCGCCATATTGGGCAAACGTCTTGCCGAACACGGACACTTCCACCCGACCCGTCTTGTCGTCGAGAGAGACAAAGGCCATGCGCTCGCCGCTGCGCTTGCTGCGCGTGATCCGTAGCGCTACCACCAGGCCTGCGACCATGGCGGCTTCGCCCTTGGCGGTGGGTTGCAGGGCGTTTAACCGGGAAGAGACAAACTGGCGCACCTCGCCTTCGTACTGATCAATGGGGTGGCCAGTGAGGAACAGTCCCAGGGTGTCACGCTCGCCGTTGAGGCGGGTGTCATCATTCCATGGGCGTGCCAGCTTCCAGTCCACTGCCGTGGCCGGTGACTCCTCCACGGCACCAAACATGTCCATGATCCCGGCGGCTTCATTACGAGCGTCCTGATCGGCGGCAGCAATGGCGTCAGGCAAAGTGGCAAGAATAGAGGCACGGTCATGGAAGCTTTCGGCTTCGGACTCCGGCGTCGGACCAAGCTTGTCGAGCACACCCGCACGTACCATCGCCTCCAGGGAACGGCGGTTGATCTTTTTCAGATCAATGCGACGGCAGAAGTCGAACAGGTCCTTGAACTCGCCCTTACCGTCATCCCGTGCCGCCACAATCGCGTCGATGGGCCCTTCACCCAGGCCCTTGATGGCACCCAAACCATAAACGATGTCGCCTTCCACATTCACCGTGAAGCGATAGCCACAGGAGTTCACATCCGGTGGCAACACCTTCAGGCCCATGGTCTTGCACTCATCGATGAAGGTCACCACCTTGTCGGTGTTCTGCATATCCGCAGAAATGGTGGCGGCCATGAACTCGGCCGGGTAATGCACCTTTAGCCAGGCGGTCTGGTAAGCCACCAGCGCATAGGCGGCAGAATGAGATTTGTTAAAACCGTAGCCGGCGAACTTTTCTACCAGGTCAAAGATCTTCATGGCCAGGTTCGGGTCGACGCCCTGCCCCTTGGCGCCTTCCTCGAAGATGGCACGCTGCTTTGCCATCTCCTCAGGTTTCTTCTTACCCATTGCCCGGCGCAGCATGTCCGCGCCGCCCAGCGTGTAGCCGGCCAGCACCTGGGCAATCTGCATGACCTGTTCCTGATAAAGGATAACCCCGTAGGACGGCTTCAGGATCGGTTCCAGCCACTCATGCTGATATTGGGGATCGGGGTAAGCCAGTGGTTCGCGCCCGTGCTTTCGGTTTACGAAGTTGTCCACCATGCCGGACTCCAGCGGCCCCGGTCGGTACAGGGCCACCAGCGCGATAATATCTTCGAAAACGTCCGGTTTGAGCTTTTTGATCAGCTCTTTCATGCCCTGACTTTCAAGCTGGAATACCGCCGTGGTATCACCGCGCTTGAGCAACTCAAAGCTGCCCGTATCATCCAGCGGGATATGATCGATCACCAGATCGTCCAGTCCTTCACGCTGGCGCTTCACATTGGCCGCTTTCACCGCCCAGTCGATGATGGTCAGGGTTTTCAGGCCGAGGAAGTCGAACTTCACCAGACCTGCGGCTTCCACATCGTCCTTGTCGTACTGGGTAACCAGGTTGGTACCGTCTTCTTCACAGTACAGCGGTGCGAAATCAGTCAGCTTGCCCGGCGCGATCACCACGCCGCCAGCGTGCTTGCCCACATTTCGGGTCAGGCCCTCCAGCTTGCGGGCCATTTCCCAGATCTCGTTGGCAGAATCCTTGTCAGAGTTCTCGTCGCTTTCAAGAAACTCTCGCAGGGTTTCCTCCTGCTCCAGTGCCTTGGCCAGAGTCATCCCGGGCACTCCCGGAATCATCTTGGAAAGCCGATCGGCAAGCCCATAGGGTTTGCCCTGCACCCGCGCCACGTCACGCACCACCGCCTTGGCGGCCATGGTACCGAAGGTAATGATCTGGCTTACCGCGTCACGGCCATATTTGTCGGCCACATAGTTGATCACCCGGTCCCGCTTCTCCATGCAGAAATCCACATCGAAGTCAGGCATGGAGACCCGTTCCGGGTTCAGGAATCGCTCGAACAGCAAGTCGTAACCGATAGGATCGAGATCAGTAATTTTCAGCGCATAGGCCACCAGGGAACCGGCACCGGACCCCCGACCGGGGCCAACCGGCACTTCGTTGTCCTTGCCCCACTGGATAAAGTCGGCAACGATCAGGAAGTAACCCGGAAAGCCCATCTGATTGATGATATCCAGTTCAAACCTGAGGCGGTCGTCATACTCCTTCCGTTTCTCGGCGTATTCGGGGTCACTCTCGTCCAGCAACACCTTGAGACGGTCCTCCAGTCCTTCCTGTGAGACCTTCTCAAAATACTGCTCAATGGTCATTCCTTCCGGGATAGGAAAGTCTGGCAGGAAGTTCTTGCCGAGACGGATGTCCAGCGTGCAACGACGCGCAATTTCTACGGTGTTTTCCAACGCTTCCGGCAGATCGGAAAACAGCTCCAGCATTTCATCTTCGGATTTCAGGTATTGCTGTTCCGAATATTTTTTGGGCCGGCGGGGATCTTCAAGTGTATTGCCATCATGAATGCACACCCGGGCCTCATGGGCCTCGAAATCCTCACGGCGGATAAAGCGTACATCATTGGTGGCAACCACCGGCAAACCCAGCTGTGACGCCAGCGCCACAGAGGCATGCAGGCAGTCTTCATCACCAGGGCGGGAAGTTCGCTGCACCTCCAGATAAAAGCGATCGCCATACAGGGAGGCCAGCCATGAGGCCTGCTGGGAAGCCAGGTCCGCTTTCTCTGCCAGCAGTAACTGGCCGATTTCCCCATGGGTGGCGGCCGACAGAACGATCAACCCTTCATTCAATTCTGCCAGCCATTCCGGCTTGACCAGCGCCAGCCCCCGGTCCTGATTGGTTTGCCAGGCGCGGCTGATCAGCAAGGTAAGATTCTGGTATCCCGCCTCGTTCTGGACCAGGAAGGACAGCCGGGCCGGGGCTTCCAGGTGCGTAGATTCCACCCAAAGGTCAGCCCCCATGATCGGTTTGATCCCGGCACCCATGGCATTTTTGTAGAACTTGATCAGCGAAAACAGGTTGGAGTCATCCGTGACAGCCACCGCCGGCATGGACTTCTCGACACAGCTCTTGATCAGCTCCTTTACCCGAACCACCCCGTCAGACAGGGAGTAATCGGTGTGCAGGCGCAGATGGACAAAACGCGGTTGGCTCAAAACAACTTACCTTGTGCTATTGCGGCAGACACCGGGCCAAAGGAGCGTCGATGCTCGGCCAGGGCGCCATGTTCATTCAGGGCCGCCAGGTGGGCCTTGGTGGGATAGCCCTTGTGGCGGTCGAAACCATATTGGGGATATTGCTGGTGAAGCAGGGCCATTTCACGGTCACGGGCTACTTTCGCCAGAATCGATGCTGCCGAAATAGCCGGAACTCTGCCATCCCCTTTCACCACGGCCTCGGCCGGACACGGCAGTGCCGGCACCCGGTTACCGTCTACCAGGACGGCATGGGCGTCAAGCGACAACGCCTGCACAGCCCGTTGCATCGCCAGCATGGTGGCGTGGAGGATATTGAGTTGATCGATTTCTGCCGGTTCCGCGCGCCCCAGGGCCCAGCACAGCGCCTTGGATTTGATCTCTTCTTCCAGCAGCAAACGTTTCTTTTCTGTGAGCTTCTTCGAATCAGCAAGCCCGACTATCGGCTGCTCGGGGTCAAGAATCACCGCGGCGGTCACCACCGCCCCCACCAGCGGGCCTCGGCCCACTTCATCAACACCCGCCACCCGCATTCCCGGAGACCAGTTGAAACGGGACGGAATGAAAGGCTCAGCCAGCCCATACTCGGAAAAGGGGTCCATCTCACCGCTCCAGTAACTGGCTTACCGCATCGGCGGCCTTTTCGCTGGCTCCACCACGAAGTTGCTCATGGACCGCCTGAAAACGGGAGATCAACGCCTGGGCCTTGTCCGGGTTATCCAGCCAGCGCTTCACCTCGGTAACAATAGCCTCACAGGTCAGATCATCCTGAATCAGCTCGGGCACCATGGCCTCTCGGCACAGCAGGTTCGGCAACGACACGAACTCACTCTTTACCAGCCGGCTCGCAATGGCATAGGTCACCTTGCCCACCCGATAGCCCACCACCATGGGCTTGCCGACCAGCAGGCCTTCCAACGTGGCAGTACCAGAGGACATCAGTATCACGTCTGCCGCCGCCATGACGGTTCGGCTTTCGCCATCGACCAGCGTGACAGGCAAACCCGGAGTGTGCTCAAGCAAGGCTTCGATCTGTTCACGCCGGGCGGCGTTGGCTGCGGGGATCACATAATGCAGTTCTGGACGGCTGGCACTAAGCGCAACCATGGCTTCAATAAATATCGGCATCAGTTGCCCGACTTCGCCGCCGCGACTTCCGGGGAGCACCGCAATCAGTGTGGCTTGCGGACTGAGATCCAGCGCCTGCCTTGCTGCAAAAGTATCAGTTTGCAACGGCACGCGATCTGCCAACGGATGCCCAACAAACGCCACGGGTACCTGATGCTCTTCATAGAACCGCGCTTCAAACGGCAGCAGGCACAGCATCAGATCAATGCTTTTCTTGATTCCCTTGATACGCCCCTGTCGCCAGGCCCATACGGAAGGGCTGACATAATGGACCGTCTTCAGGCCCTGCTCGTGCAGACGACGCTCAATGGGCAGCGTGAAGTCCGGTGAATCGATACCGATCACCACATCCGGCTTCTGTTCCAGCAAGAAGCGAACCAGCTGTTTCCGCAGGCGCAATAATTCGGGGAGGTGGGCAAGCACTTCGGTGATACCCATCACCGAGAGCTTCTCCATGGGGAAAAGACTATCCAGACCGGCCTCAGCCATCTCACTTCCCCCGACGCCAATGAAGCGCGCGCCGGGATAGCGAGATTGCAGAGACTGCATGAGGCCTGCACCCAGAATGTCGCCGGACGCTTCACCGGCGATCAGGGCAATCAGCGGAGCGTCCTTGCGAAACTCCATGTCAGCGTGTGATGCCGCGCTCGGATGCCTTGAGGGAGTCGATCAAAATCTGCAACTCGTCACTGGCAGGCATGGACTCCAGCTCCCCCAGTGCCTGCTCGAGAGTGAGCCCCTGGCGGTAGATTACCTTGTAGGCATTACGCAGGGTGGCAATGATTTCCCTGGACCAACCACGACGCTTCATGCCCTCGAAGTTCATGCTGCGAGCCTGAGCCGGGTTACCTGACACCATCACATAGGCAGGAATATCCTTGAGCACCAGCGAACAACCCGATGTCATGGCGTAGGAGCCAATCTTGCAGAACTGATGGACGCCCGTCATGCCGCCCAGGATCACACCATTGCCCACATGAGCATGCCCCGCAACCGATGCGTTGTTGGCGAAAATACAATCATCGCCAATCATGCAATCGTGCGCTACGTGGACATAGGCCATAAGCAGGTTACGACTACCAATCTTCGTCAGGGAGTTATCCTGAATGGTGCCACGGTGAATGGTAACGGACTCACGAATAACATTGTCGTCACCGATTTCCAGCCGGGTAGGTTCACCCTTGTATTTCTTGTCCTGGCATTCTTCGCCCACAGACGCGAACTGGAAGATGCGATTGTTCTTGCCAATAGTTGTCGGTCCGTTGACAACCACATGGGGACCAATCACGGTACCAGCCCCGATTTTCACGTCGGGACCGATGATGGAATACGGGCCGACCTGCACGTCCTCTGCAAGCTCCGCGGCCGGATCAATAATGGCGGTCGGGTGAATCATGTAATTATCACTTGTTCTTGGTTTGAGTCAGCCAAGTATACGTTAGTCCGTGGCCTGATCCGACCGTTAGTTCACGGCCGCATCAACAATCAGCTCTTGTGCTCGGCGACCAGCATCTCGGTACTGGCAACGATCCTGCCGTCGACCTTGGCGTGACAGACAAATTTGAGAATATTGCGCTTGGTGGTGACGTGCTCTGCAAACAGATGCAAGGTATCACCCGGCAAAACCTGACGTTTGAAACGGGTCTTGTCAGTACCGACCAGCAGGTAGTTGAAACCGTCGGCAGGCTTCTTGTTCTCAGTCACAAAACCCAGGATACCTGCTGCCTGAGCCATGGCTTCGATAATCAATACGCCTGGCATAATCGGTTCGTGCGGAAAATGACCGTTAAAGAACGGTTCATTGATCGTCACATTCTTGATCGCCTCTACGCGCTTGCCCGGCTCCAGATCCAGCACACGGTCAACCAGCAAAAAAGGGTAACGGTGGGGCAGGTACTCCCTGACCTCTAGGATATCCATCATCTTGTGTTCCACACAGGCAGGGCCGCAATCAGCGGCCGTTAATCACTCAAACGTTCCAGTTTGCGTACGCGGCGGGCGAGTTCATCAAGATTGCGGAAACGAGCCACATTCTTTTGATAGCGACGTTGTTCATCCGCAGGCAAAGCCGAGCCATAGGTTCCTGGCTGGGTAATGGAACTGGATACCAGGGTCATGCCCAGTACCTGCACCTTGTCACAGATTTCAATGTGACCTGCCACCCCAACGGCGCCCCCCAAAAGACAGTAGGAGCCAATTTTGGAAGAACCGGCAATGCCGACCTTTCCTGCCAGAGCAGTATGGTCACCAATAACGACGTTATGGGCTACCTGGATCTGGTTATCCAGAATCGCGCCATTGCCAATGACGGTGTCGTCGATTGCACCCCGATCGATCGTGGTCCCTGCGCCGATTTCTACATCCGCGCCAATCCGGACACCGCCCACCTGATGCACCTTGGTCCACCCTGCCCCGTTAAAGGCAAAGCCAAACCCGTCTGCACCCAGCACACTGTTGGCGTGTATGATAGTGCGCGGACCGACTGTGACACCATGGTAAATTGTAACATTTGGCCAGATACGACACTGATCACCGATGACCGAGCCTGCTCCGATCACCGAATTGGCCATGACCACCGCACCTTCACCGATCTTCACACCCGCATCAATCACCGCATTGGGACCAATGCTGGCGGTAGCCGGAATCGTCACAGACGCGTCCACTACCGCAGAGGGATGGACACCGGGCTGAGCCTGGGGAGCCACGTCGAACAGGGCGCTGGCCTTTGCGAAGGACAGATAAGGGTCCTTCACGATCAGTGCCGCCACCGGACAGAACTCGCGCTGGTCTTCCTGCAACAGGACGACCGCAGCACGGGTCTGCTCCAGGTAGCTGCGATAACGCGGGTTCGCCAGAAATGTCATCTGGGTACCGGTAGCCGATTGAATCGTGCCCATGCCATCCACTGGCCGGTCGGGATCACCAACCAGCTCGGCATCCAGGATTCGGGCGAGTTCTCCGAGAGTATGCATTACTTCATCTTGTTCAGTTGCTGACTGACAGCCTCAGTCACATCGACAGCATTTTCACCAACATACACAGCTGCCTGGGCATTAATCACCAGATCCAGCTTCTTGTCCTTGGCAACCTGCTCGATGGCTTGCTGGAACTTGGGCCCCATATCTTCCATCACTTCGCGCTGGGCGGCTTCGGCACGACCTTGAAGCTTGCGCTGCAGACTCTGGATTTCCAGCATCTTCTGTTTGCCGCGGGTGCTCATTTCTTCCTGCTGGTCCGGAGACAGGGTCATGGCCTCTTTTTGCATCTTGGCCTGCAGTTCCTGCACTTCCATACCCAGCTTGTTCAGCTTCTCTTCATCCGGTGCCAGCTCTTTCTCCAGCGCAGACATTTTACCCTTTACTGCAGTGGTCTCCTGCAGGGCCTTGAGCGGGTATACGATACCGATGTTGCTTTCAGCAAGTGCCAGGGCAGGAAAAAGCAGCGCAGCGGCGAGAAGGCATTTTTTCATCATTATTAAACTCCTAGAAAGTCTGTCCCAAAGAAAATTGAAATACTTCAGTGTCATCACCTGGCTGGTCATTAAGCGCCTTGGCCAGGTTGAAACTGAGCGGGCCGATAGCGGTCAGCCAGCTCAGGCCGATACCCGCAGAGGTACGAATATCCTGTGGCTCAAAGTCCGCAAAGATATCATCCCGCTCGGTTTCAAATACGTTACCTGCATCCACGAACAGGAAGGTACGCACACTTCTGGATTCCGGCGCGAACGGCGTCGGAAAAATCAGTTCAAGACTGGCTTCGGTGAGCAAGTTGCCCCCGATAGGGTCCGGATCAGGATCAATGGTGCCATTGAGGAAATAGCTGAGACCTTCAGACCGAGGGCCCAGAGAGCGCGATTCATAGCCACGAACCGACCCAATACCACCTGAATAATAGTTTTCAAAGAACGGCAATACTTCATCGTCACCGTAGCCATCACCGTAGGCTACATCACTGCGCATGCGCAATGTCCAACGCTGGCTGATCGGGAAGTACTTTTGTCCCGTCCAGTTGGCACGGTAGAAACCATAATCAGAGCCCGGCACGGCCACTTCCAGCCCCAGTGTGCTGGACCAGCCACGATCAGGAAAAATACCCCGGTTCAGGGTGCTGGTGGACAACGAGGCGTTCAGCTTGTACTCGTCAAACTTGGTGCCTTCTGTCACCAGGAAGTTGAAGATATCCACTGCCACGAAATCACCGGTAGTAATATCCGTACGCTCGTAGGTGCCACCAAAGCTCAGACGCGAGTATTCAGAGATCGGATAACCAAACGTCACCGAGCCGCCCAAACGATCTGCCGCATAGGAGGCTACCGAGGTTTGGTCATAGTCAATTTCGGAGAAGAACAGGCTGAAACCACGGCTTACACCATCCAGCGTGTAATAGGGGTTGTAGTGCGAAAAGCTGTAAGAATCACGCACATCAGAACGGCTCAGCGCAAATGACACCCGGTTACCACTGCCTCGCCAGTTATTCTGGGTCACGTTGGCGCCGAAGATAAAGCCGGATGCATCGGAGTAGCCCACGTTGGCACCGATGGAACCAGAGGGCTGTTCTTCCACCTTGTATTCCACATCCACCAGATCATCGGTATTGGGTACACGCGGAGTATCTGCCTGCACAACACTGAAATAACCGAGACGCTGCAAGCGCTGGCGAGACAGGTCCACGAGAGACGTGTTGGCAGGCGCATTTTCAAACTGACGCAACTCACGGCGCACCACCTCATCAGAGGTCTTGGCATTGCCAGAGAAGTTAATGCGCCGCACGTATACCTTGCGGCCGGGCTCCACATAGAACGTCACATCGACGGTATTGTTTTCATCATCCGCATTGTGCTCCTGACCACGCACCTCCGCGAAGGTATAACCTTCATTACCAAGCCGGCGCTTGATCAGGTCGTTGGTATAAGTGACCAGCTGCTGGCTGAACACCTGCCCTTTCTTGACGATCAGCAGCGGCTTGAGCTGGTCTTCCTCGACCACCAGATCGCCTGCCAGTTTCACTTCATTGACCGTGTACTGCTCACCTTCCACCACATTGATGGTGACGAAGACACTACGTCGGTCAGGGGTGACTGACACCTGGGTGGACTCAATGGAAAAGTTGATATAACCGCGGTCAAGGTAGTAAGAGCGCAGACGCTCGAGATCACCGCTGAGCTTCTCCCGGGAATACTTGTCATCGCCCTTGATGAACGACCAGAAACCAGTGGAATGTAGCTCAAAGTCCTTGAGCAACTCTTCATCATCAAACAGCTGGTTACCGACCACGTTGATATCGCGAATACGGGCGGCCTTGCCCTCATAAATATCAATTTTCAGGGCGACCCGGTTACGGGGTAACGCAATGGATTCCGTCTTGATGCTGGCGCCGTAGCGGCCCTGACTCACATACTGGCGTTCCAGTTCGCCGGCAATCGCTTCCAGGGTGGAACGCTGAAACACTTCACCTTCTGCCAGTCCAGCTTCGGTGAGGCCCTTGCGAAGATTTTCTTCATCGATGGACTTGTTGCCTGACAATTCGATACGCGCAATGCTGGGGCGCTCAGCCACCACCACAACCAGATCATCACCATCACGACCCAACTGCACATCCTCAAAATTACCGGTGGCAAAGAGAGTCTGTACTGCATTCACCACGCTGTCGCGCGTGACGGTATCGCCCGCCTGAATGGGCAGCTCTGCATAAACCCGCTCAACAGGAAGACGCTGCAGCCCTTCTACGCGGATATCATGCACCTTGAATGGCAACATGCCATTGGCATTGGCCAGGGACGCTGCAAACAGGCAAATCGTGGCCAGCCAGCCCTTGAAAAGGCGGCGGGTAGTATCCCCAAATATCATGAAAACTGCTTCACCAAGTCGTTATAGATCGCCAATAGCATGAAGCTGACTACCAGAGTCAGCCCGACACCCTGAGCGGCTAAAAGAAAACGTTCAGGTAAACTGCGACCGCGAATCATTTCAATGATTCCAAAGAAAATCCAGCCGCCGTCGAGCATCGGTATTGGCAGCAGGTTGATAACACCGAGAGTAATGCTCAGATAGGCCAGCAATGCCAGAAAACTGGCAAGGCCAATAGAAGCACTTTCACCGGCGACCTGGGCGATGGTAATAGGACCACCGAGGTTATCAAGCGAGAGTTTACCGGTCACCAGCTTCGCCAGGCTGGAAAGAATGACTTCCACCTGCTCGACAAACCGACCACCCGCTTCCGGTATTGCGGACAACAGCGAAAAGTCCTGGCGATAAATACCGCCGGCACCCACCCCGATACGCCCAAAGGTCTTGCCCTGTTCTGTGACAGAATCCGGCACCACGGTCAGGGACACCTGCTCTCCGTCACGAATCACGGTCAACGGCAGGCTGACACCCGCGCTACTCATGATGGTTTCTTGCCACGTCTGCCAGTTATTGACCGGCTGGCCAGCCAGAGTCAGCACCAGATCGGCGCTGCGCATTCCGGCCTGCTCTGCAGCACTGCCCTCCACGACCGTGCCAATGACCACCGCCTGATTGATACCCAGCGTCTCAAGCGGAGGGCTTTCCGGGTCTTGCGACCAAAGAGAGATATCCAGCTGGCGAACGTGCTTCTCACCACGGGCATCCCGCACCGTCACCGCCAACGGCGCGTCTTCACCGAGATGCAGTATCATCTCGTTGTAGAACGGCCTCCAGCCTTCCAGTGCCACGTCACCTACCGCTTCAATCCGGTCTCCGGGCTGAAAGCCAGCTTGCTCAGCCGCAGTTTGAGGCGCCACAGGACCAATTACCGCGCGCATGCCGGATTGCCCGTAGCCTGCCAGCAAGACCCAGTAGATCAACATTGCCAGGATGAAATTGAACACCGGCCCCGCTGCATAGGTAATGACCCGCTGCCAGGCAGGCTTGGAGGAAAACTCGCCGGGGTGCCCCTCAGCAGTTTCATCTTCACGGGCATCCAGAGGCTTCACATACCCACCCAGAGGAACCGCGCTGATGGTCCAGAGAGTGCCTTTCTTGTCGGTAAAATTGAGGAGCTTGGGGCCAAAGCCCACAGAGAAGGTCAGCACACGGACGCCAAAGGCCCGCATGGCAAGGAAGTGGCCCCACTCATGGAAGGCCACGATAATGATGATGGTGACGACAAAAGCCAGAACCGTCAGCATCTGCGCTCCTTGATCAGACGACAGGCCAGTTCCCGAGCCTGTCGATCAATGTCCATAACGGCTTCCACATCCACGCACCCGGGTGCATGCTGCTTGGCCAGTGTCTGTTCCACCACCGCCGGTATGCCCATAAAGTCCAGTCTGCCGGCGAGGAAGGCGGCAACCGCTTCTTCGTTAGCGGCATTGAGCACTGCGGTCGCGGTTCCTCCGGTTTCCATGGCATTGCGCGCAAGGGCAAGACAAGGAAACCGCGACGTATCCGGCAGCTCGAAATTCAGGCCTGCCAGCTGGGAGAAATCCAGTCTCTGCGCCCCTGATTCTACTCGTTCTGGCCATGAAAGGCCGCAGGCGATGGGGGTGCGCATATCCGGCGTCCCCATTTGGGCCAGTACTGAACCATCCCGATAAGCCACCATGGAATGCACCACACTCTGCGGGTGCACTACCACATCAATCTGGTTGGGTGAGACACCAAACAACCAGCAGGCCTCGATGAATTCCAGCCCCTTGTTCATGAGGGTTGCAGAGTCCACCGAAATCTTTGGGCCCATGTCCCAGTTGGGGTGTTTCACTGCCTGAGCCGGCGTCACCGCCTGAAGCTGTTCTGCCGTAAACTCGCGAAATGGGCCACCCGAGGCGGTCAGCAACAACCGCTCAACCCCGGCATTGACCCCTTCCTGGGGCAAGCACTGGAAAATGGCGTTGTGCTCGGAGTCCAGCGGCAACAGCGTTGCACCACTATCACGGACTGCATCCATGAACAGGGCACCGGTCACTACAAGCGCTTCCTTGTTGGCCAGTAAGACGCGCTTTGCCGCCCTCACTGCCGCCAGCGTGGGGCGCACCCCGGCAGCGCCCACAATGGCTGCCACCACGGTATCGGCCTGCTCATGGGCCGCCAGCTGGGACAACGCATCTGCTCCGGCCAACACCTCAGTGTCCGACCCTGCGTCACGCAGATGGTTCCGCAGCTTCTCCGCCGCCTGCTCATCCGTCAGAGCGGCAAAACGTGCCCCGGTTGCCAGGCACTGCTCTGCCAGGCGTTCCCAGCGAGTACTGGCTGTAAGGGCAAAAATTTCATAGCGATCCGGGTGGCGAGCAACCACGTCCAGCGTCTGCTGGCCGATACTACCTGTTGCACCCAGCACCGTAATCCGCTGTATCACAGGCTGCCCCCCGGCAGACCGAACCAGTTGAACCCGGCCAAGGCGATAGGCATGGCAGCAGTGACGCTGTCGATACGGTCCAGCATGCCTCCATGGCCAGGCAGAATCGTGCCACTGTCCTTGAACCCACGCTGACGTTTGACCATGCTCTCGAACAAGTCACCCAGCGCCGATGCCAGTACGGTCATCAACGCGACCAGCATCAGCGGCATCAGCGACGCCTGCAGTACACCGCTGGCATAGACCCCGCCAACCACAACAAGCGCGAGCAATACACCGCCGATCAATCCCTCAATGGTTTTACCCGGGCTCACTAGCGGCGCCAGTTTATGCTTGCCAAGGGCCCGCCCGGCAAAATAAGCGCCGGTATCTGCAGCCCATACCCACAAAAGGATAAACAGTAATGCGAAAGGGCCCGCCAGACCCAGCGCACCCTGATCCTGAAGTTGCACCACGGCGGCCCAGGAAGGCACCAGTAGTAACAGCCCCACTACAGCCATCAGGCCAGTGCGATACCAGATTGCCGCATTGCCGGGGTAACCCACCACCAATACCAGCGCCAGCAGCCACCATGCCGGGATTGCGTTAAGCAGCCAGGCCGGCTGAAAGAACTCAGCCAACACCATGACGCCCGCCAGTACTGCGGTCCAGAGTATCCGAACGACCTGGGACACCTTGCCCATCATGGCCGCCCATTCCCACCCAGCCAGCACGAAAAAGATTCCGGCCACCACCGCAAAGGGGATGCGCTCAAGACCAAATACTGCCCCAAGGACGATCGGCAGCAGCACCAGCGCGGTGATCACCCGCAGTTTAAGCATTGTTATTCTCCTTTCAGGCTGGCCACTTCCTCTCCGGAACGGCCAAATCGGCGCTGACGGCCGGCATAATCCTGCAGCGCGTCATCAAAAGCTTCGGCACCAAAGTCGGGCCACAACAACGGGGAAAAACAGAATTCACTGTAGGCCAGCTGCCAAAGCAGAAAGTTACTGATCCTCTGGTCACCACCAGTACGAATCAACAGATCGGGCAAGGGAAGATCTGCCATGGCGATATGCGGAGCTAGCGACTCGGCGCTCACCTGGTCCGGCCGCAATTCACCGGCAGCCACCTGTTCCGCAAGCCGTCGGGCCGCATTGGCAATATCCCACTGACCACCATAGTTGACGGCAATCACCACCGTCATCCGGCTGTTGTTGGCCGTCAGCGCTTCCGCTTCTGTCATGCCAGCCTGGAGCTCATCGGAAAAAGCAGAGCGATCACCAATAAAACGGATGCTGACACCCTTGCTGTGCAGCTCCTCTACCCTGCCCCCTAATGCCTTGAGAAACAGCGCCATCAGGTGGGCCACTTCTTCCGGCGGGCGACGCCAGTTTTCGGAACTGAACGCAAACAGGGTCAGCACTTCGACGCCACGGGTTGCGGCTTGGCGAATGATGGTCTGCACCGCCTGTTCGCCAGCCCGATGCCCCTCTTCGCCAGGCAAGCCACGCTTGCGCGCCCAGCGATTGTTACCATCCATAATGATGGCCACATGACGGGGGAGCTCCCCCTGATGAGAGTCGATATCCGGCGCGCTGGAGCGAGGCTGGTCACTGGACATAAAACTTCCGCCAATAACAAAAGCGGGCTGGTTCACAGCCCGCCAAATCGAATTTGAAACTGAAAACCGGATCAGACGGTCATCAGCTCCTCTTCCTTTTCTTTAAGAACCTTGTCCACTTCAGCCACCATCTTGTCGGTGAGCTGCTGGATCAGTTCTTCGCCACGACGGGATTCGTCCTCGGAGATTTCCTTTTCCTTGAGGAGCTCTTTCAGGTCGCCGTTGGCATCACGGCGGATGCTGCGGATGGAAACCCGCGCCTGCTCGGCCTCGCCACGCACTACCTTCACCAGATCACGACGGGTTTCTTCCGTCAGCGGCGGCAAAGGAAGACGAATCAAGGTGCCTGACGTGGACGGATTGAGGCCAAGGTCCGACGTCATGATAGCTCTTTCGATCTGCGGGATCAGGGACTTGTCGAACGGGGAGATGGTCAGCGTGCGACCTTCTTCTACAGAAATGTTACCCAGCTGCTTGAGAGGGGTTTCTGAGCCGTAGTAATCCACAGTCACATTATCAAGCAGACTGGGGTGGGCCCGGCCAGTACGGACGCGCTTCATGGCTGTATCCAGCGCGGCCAGGCTCTTTTTCATGCGGGATTCCGCATCGTCACGAATTTCGTCAATCACCGGTATTTCCTCACCATCACTTCAGGTGCGCTTATTGCGCAGCCTCTACAAGGGTGCCTTCTTTGCCGCCCAACATCAGGTTGAGCAGCGCACCCTTCTTGTTCATGTCAAATACACGCAGGGGCATATTGTGGTCACGAACCAGACAGATTGCTGTCAGATCCATTACGCCCAGTTTTTTATCCAGCACTTCGTCATAGGTCAAGGTGTCGTACTTGACCGCATCCGGATTCTTTTCCGGATCGTCATTGTACACGCCGTCGACCTTGGTCGCCTTCAACACCACGTCGGCACTGATCTCAATACCACGCAGGCAGGCTGCGGAGTCGGTAGTAAAGAACGGGTTACCGGTACCCGCACAGAAGATCACAACCTCACCGTTCTTGAGATGACGATTGGCATTACGATGGTCGTAATGCTCGACCACGCCACTCATGGGAATCGCAGACATCAAACGGGTACGAATATTGGAACGCTCCAGCGCATCACGCAGGGCAAGGCCATTCATGACCGTCGCCAGCATTCCCATGTGGTCACCGGCAACACGGTCCAGGCCCGCACTTTGCAAGGCCGCGCCACGGAACAGGTTACCGCCGCCAACCACCAAACCAACCTGCACACCAATACCGACCAGCTGACCAATTTCCAGGGAAATTGCGTCCAGCACTTTGGGGTCAATACCAAATCCTTCGTCACCCGCCAACGCTTCACCGCTCAACTTCAGCAAAATACGGTTATAGCGCGGCGAGCGCTCCTTGTTCGTCGGCATGTCCAAGTCTCCGCCACTCATGAATACCCGCCATTATTCAATTGGTTGCCGTTTCCGGCCCGCACATCCAGCCGGGGCATGTTCACAGTACCGCCAAGCACGATGGTTGCAAGCACTTTCCTCGTTTCGCCTTCCAGCACCCAGCCGGCAGGCGAAAAAAACGCCCTGCTGGCAGGCCAGCAAGGCGTCATTTTCTCATCGACAGGCAGCCTTAGCCTTTAGCCGCAGCTTGAACCTCAGCAGCGAAGTCGACTTCTTCTTTCTCAATACCTTCACCAACGACCAGACGCTCGAAAGCAACGATCTCGGCGCCGGCAGCCTTAACCAGGGCACCGACAGTGGTATTGGGATCCTTCACGAAGGGCTGATCCAGCAGGCTCACTTCCTTCAGGAACTTGTTGATACGACCGCCGAGCATTTTCTCAACGATCTCAGCCGGCTTGCCTTCCATATCAGGCTGGGCACGGATGATTTCTTTCTCTTTTTCCAGCACATCAACCGGAACCTGGTCACCGCTAACCACCATCGGGTTAACAGCAGCCACGTGCATGGCCACGTCTTTGCCCAGCTCGGCATCGCCACCCTTGAGGGCAACCAGTACACCGATCTTGGCGCCGTGAACGTAGGCACCGATGGCGCCTTCTGCGTCCAGCTTGGCAGCACGACGGATCTGGATGTTCTCACCGATCTTCTGAATCAGCGCCTGACGGGCTTCTTCAACGGTAGAACCGTCTTCCAGCTTCAGCTCTGCAATTTTGGCAGCATCGGTTTCACCGGCAGCCAGGGCAGCAGCAGCAACCTTGTTGGCAAAGCCCAGGAAGTTGTCGTCACGGGCAACGAAGTCGGTCTCGGAGTTGATTTCAACCATGACGGCAACAGTGTTGTCGGCATTGGTTGCAATCACTGCGGCGCCTTCAGCAGCGGTACGGCCGGCTTTCTTGGCCGCTTTGGCCTGACCGGATTTACGCATGTCATCGATGGCACGCTCGATATCACCTTCAGCTTCTACCAGCGCCTTCTTGCATTCCATCATGCCAAGACCGGTACGCTCGCGAAGCTCTTTAACCATTGCAGCAGTTACAGCAGCCATGATTATCCTCTCAAAACGGTTGGTTTCGGTAAGACGGGCAGGCTCTCACCTGCCCGAAACGATCAGCCTTCGGCGCTTTCGCCTTCAGCTTCGCCTTCTACCTCGACGAATTCACTTTCACCACCGGTCTGGTTCTGGGCGTACTGCTTGCCTTCCAGGATGGTGTCGGCTGCCGCTTTCACGTACAGCTGGATAGCGCGGATCGCGTCATCGTTACCCGGGATAACGTAATCAACGCCATCAGGGTTAGAGTTGGTATCCACTACCGCTACCACCGGAATACCCAGCTTGCGGGCTTCCTGCAGAGCGATATCTTCGTGGTCAACGTCGATCACGAACAAGGCATCAGGCAGGCCGCCCATGTCCTTGATACCGCCGATGGAGCGCTCAAGCTTCTCCATCTCACGCTTGCGCATCAGCGCTTCTTTCTTGGTCAGCTTGTCGAAAGTACCGTCCAGTGACTGGGCTTCCAGATCACGGAAACGCTTGATGGACTGACGGATAGTCTTCCAGTTGGTGAGCATACCGCCCAACCAACGGTGATCAACGTAGGGCATGCCCGCACGCATGGCTTCATCACGAACAGCCTTCTGAGCGGCGCGCTTGGTGCCTACGAACAGAATCTTGTTGTTGCTGGCAGCCAGCTTGTTCAGGAACGCCATCGCGTCGTTGAACAGAGGCAGGGTCTTTTCCAGATTGATGATGTGAATCTTGTTACGGGCGCCAAAGATGTAAGTATTCATCTTCGGGTTCCAGTAACGGGTCTGGTGGCCGAAGTGCACACCGGCCTTCAGCATATCGCGCATAGTTACGCTGGACATTGGTTTTTCTCCACTTTGGGTTAGGCCTCCACGCCCCCGCATAAGCCCAACCCGTACCACCTTAATATAAGGAGTAAAGGCACCCAGGGTTATGTGACGGGGCATGTGTGATTTCCTTCCCCTGCTTCGACGGTTACAATGCAGCACCATTGCCACAGAGCAGACCGAGAGCGGGAAAGCGCGCGCTTTATACCACAGCACCCCGTCACAGGCAACGAAAAGCTGCCTTTTTTACTGTTCTGAATTGGCTCAATAAATAGCCAACTCACTGAAATCGCAGGAGTTTCCTCGAATCCCATGAATGCCGTCATCAAAACCCCCGAGCAGATCGCCAAAATGCGTGAGGCTGGCAAGCTTGCCGCCGAAGTCCTTGAAATGATCGGCGAACATGTCAAACCCGGGGTCACTACCGAGGAGCTCGACCGCATCTGTCACGACCATATCGTCAACCGGCAGCATGCCATTCCGGCCTGTCTGGGCTACCGGGGTTTCCCCAAGTCCATTTGTACCTCGGTAAACCACGTTGTCTGTCATGGCATTCCGTCTGACAACAAGGCACTGAAAAAAGGCGACATCGTCAATATCGACGTCACCGTGATCAAGGATGGATGGCACGGAGACACCTCCAAGATGTTCTTCGTGGGCGAGCCCTCGGTTCTGGCCAAGCGCCTCGTGGAAACCACCCGTGAGTGCATGATGGCCGGTATCAAGATGGTCAAGCCAGGCGTGCGCCTGGGTGATATTGGCCACCGCATCCAGAAATTGGCGGAGGGCGAGCGTTTTTCAGTGGTTCGTGAATACTGTGGCCACGGCATCGGCGAAGGCTTCCATGAAGAGCCTCAGGTTCTGCATTACGGCAAACCGGGCACGGGCCTTGAGCTGAAAGAAGGCATGGTGTTCACCATTGAGCCAATGATCAATGCCGGCAAGGCAGCCAACAAGCTGCTGCCCGATGGCTGGACGGTAGTCACCAAGGATCGCAAGCTGTCCGCCCAGTGGGAGCACACTATTGCCGTTACCGCAGATGGCTATGAAGTGCTTACCGCGCGCAGCGAAGAAACCGACCTGTACTGATACATTCTGCCGATGACTGGCGCGCGTCCTGCATGATGAACGGGCCCGCTGGTCATCAGCCTCACCATCACAGGATCCTAATGCAGCTCACCCCCGCGCTTACCCAGCAAGCCCTCCTCGATGCAATGCAGGAGAGCCCCCAGCCTGGACAGTACGCCCGCCAGTACCTCGAACAGGGACAAGAACGCCTGAACCAGGTATTTGAAACGGCTGACATCACCGACCTTGTCAATGCCCGAGCACAGCTGGTAGACCAAGTGATGGTCGCGGCCTGGTCCTTGTTTGGCCTTGCCGACCAGGCAGACTGTGCCTTGGTCGCTGTTGGGGGCTACGGTCGTGGCGAGCTGCACCCCTGCTCCGATGTGGATCTGCTGGTGTTGCTGTCTAACGATCCGCAACAGGCGGTCTACGATAGGCTGGAGCGCTTTGTGACCTTTCTCTGGGATATCGGGCTGGAGATTGGGCATGCGGTACGCACACTGGATGAGTGCGTCAACCTCGCCAGTGAAGACATCACCGTTGCCACCAACATCATGGAAGCACGGACCCTGGCCGGTGACGATGCCCTGCGTATTCGCCTGGAAGAGAGAACCGGCCCGGAGCACATGTGGAATTCCGCCCAGTTCTTCGCCGCCAAATGGGAAGAACAGGTCGGCCGCCACAAACGCTTCAATGATACTGAATACAATCTTGAACCCGATCTCAAAAATGCTCCCGGCGGGCTTCGTGACGTTCAGATGATTGCCTGGGTTGCCAAGCGTCATTTCAATGCCGACAGCCTGGAAGCGCTGGTCGATGCAGGATTCCTGACCAAGGAAGAGTACTCGGTGCTCCGCAAGTGTCTGGACTACCTGTGGGAAGTGCGCTGGCAGTTGCATACGCTCACCGGCCGGAATGAAAACCGCCTGCTGTTTGATCACCAGCGCCAACTGGCTGCCCGCCTGGGTCACGAGGACTCCAGCGCCAACCTGGCGGTGGAAGTGTTCATGAAGGGCTTCTACCGGGTGGCGCTGGCGCTGTCCGTACTGAACGAGATGTTGCTGCAGCTATTTGACGAAGCCATTTTGCGCAGCGATGAGCCTGAACAGGTCCGTCCCTTGAACAGGCGCTTCCAGGCACGCAATGAATACCTGGAAATCACTCACCCCGATGTGTTCAGCCAGCACCCCTCTGCCCTGCTGGAAACCTTTGTGCTGATGGCCCAGAACCCTGACCTCAAGGGGATTCGCGCCACCACCATCCGGGCACTGATTTACAACCGTCGACAAATTGATGATGCCTTCCGGGCCAACCCGGAAAACACCGCCCTGTTCATGCAGTTGCTGCGCAGCCCCAATGCCCTTTTTACCCAGCTGCGACGCATGAAGCGGTATAGCATTCTTGGCCGTTACCTGCCGGAATTCGGTGCCATCATCGGTATGATGCAGTACGACCTGTTCCACATTTACACCGTGGATGCGCACACCCTGCTGGTCATCAAGCATATGCGCAGGCTGCGCTATGAGGACATGCGCGATGAATACCCTCTGGCCACTGAAGTTTTTTACCGACTACCAAAGCCAGAGCTGCTCTACACCGCCGGTCTGTACCACGATATCGCCAAAGGCCGTGGCGGTGACCACTCTGCTCTCGGTGAAGTGGATGCGCTGGATTTCTGTCAGCGACATGGCCTCAGTGCCTGGGATGGCAAGCTGGTGGCCTGGCTGGTGAAAAACCATCTGGTGATGAGTGTGACAGCCCAGCGCAAGGATATTTCTGACCCGGACGTGGTCTACGAGTTTGCCCGCAAGGTAGGCGACCTGGTGCACCTGGATTATCTCTATGTGCTTACCGTGGCCGATATCAATGCCACCAACCCAACCCTGTGGAACTCCTGGCGAGCCTCCCTGCTGCGCCAGCTGTATACCGAAACCAAGCGCGCCCTGCGTCGCGGCCTTAACAATCCGATGGACAAGCAGGACTGGATCGACGAAACCCGTGAAACGGCCCTCAAGCTGCTGACGGGTCAGGATCACAATGCAGCTGAAGTCGAGGCGCTGTGGGCCAACATTGGCGATGAATATTTTCTGCGCGAGACTCCCCGGGATATCGCCTGGCACACCGAAGCCATGCTCGATCGGGAAAATCCCAACGATCCGCTGGTACTGATTGGCGAGACCAGCCAAACCTCCATTGCCGGTGGGTCGCAGATCTTTATTTATACTCCCGACACCCGCAACCTGTTCAGCGCCACCGTGAATGCGCTGGACACCCTGGGCCTCACCATCATGGACGCGCGCATTATCACCAGCGTGGATGGCTTCAGTCTCGATACCTATATCGTGCTGGACGAACAAGGCACTCCTATCGGTGATGACTGGGCGCGCATTGAGCAAATTCGCAAGACCCTGACCGAAACCCTGAAACACCCGGAACGCTTTGCCAGCACCGTGAGCCGCCGCATGCCGCGTCGCAACAAGCATTTCGATGTGCCAACCCAGGTAGTGATCAGCAATGACATCGTCAACGATCGCACCGCCGTTGATATACAGACCCTGGACCGTCCCGGGCTGTTGGCCCACATCGGTCGTATCTTCATGCGCTTTGAGCTGCTGGTGCAGAATGCACGCATTGCCACCCTTGGCGAACGCGCCGAGGACGTCTTCTTCATTACCGATCTCGAGGGAGAGCCGGTTTCCGATCCAGCCCTGTGCCAGGAACTCCAGGAAACCCTCACCCGCGAGCTCGACGACAAGAACAACGGAAATCAGTAACCCATGAACCCAGATCTGGAACGGCTGCATCCCTACCCGTTTGAGAAACTCAAAACCCTGTTCAGCGGCCTTCCCGCCTCTGACAAGCCTCCCATTGCCCTGTCCATTGGTGAGCCCAAACATCCTTCACCGGATTTTGTGCAACAGGTCATCAAGGACAACACCGCCCGGCTGTCCAACTACCCAACCACCGCCGGCATCCCGGAATTGAGCGAAGCCATCGCGCAGTGGCTCAAGCGTCGCTTCCACCTCTCCGGTGTGGATGCCGCTAGCCAGGTGCTACCGGTGAATGGTACCCGTGAGGCCCTGTTCGCCTTCACCCAGGCAGTGATTGATCGCCAGCGCCAGCCGCTGGTGTTGATGCCAAACCCGTTCTACCAGATTTATGAAGGCGCCACCTTGCTCGCCGGTGGCGAGCCCATGTATTTGCCCTGTACCGACGGCACCGGGCTGCAGCCTGATTTTGATGCTGTCAGTGAAGACACCTGGATTCGCACCCAGCTATTGTTCATCTGCACCCCAGGCAACCCCACCGGTGCAACACTCAGCAAGGCCCAGCTCAAGGCGCTGATTCAGCTGGCCGACAAGTACGATTTCATCATTGCCTCGGACGAGTGCTACTCGGAAATTTACAGGGACAAGCCCCCGGCCGGGCTCCTGGAAGCCTGCGCGGAAATGGGCCGCCACGACTATCGTCGTTGTGTGGTCTTTCATTCACTCTCCAAGCGCTCTAACTTGCCCGGGCTTCGCTCCGGCTTTGTCGCGGGGGACAGCGAGGTGCTCAAACGCTTCCTGCGCTATCGCACCTACCACGGCTGTGCCATGCCCATCCATCATCAGCTGGCCAGTATCGCGGCCTGGAATGATGAAACTCACGTGGAAGCCAATCGAGCGCTCTACCGTGAAAAATTTGATGCCGTGCTGGACATTCTCGGCGGCCCCCTTAAGGTATCCGCCCCGGCAGCAGGCTTCTATCTGTGGCCCAAGACGCCCGTCAGCGACGAAGAGTTCGCCAAGCGTCTTCAGGCCGAGCAGAACGTGACCGTCCTTCCCGGCCGCTATCTGTCGCGAACCGTCGACGGCAAGAACCCCGGACAAAACCGGATAAGGATGGCGCTGGTGGCTCCGCTGGACGAATGTATCGAAGGTGCCAAGCGCATCAAGGCGTTGCTGGATACGCTCTGACATAGCACCGGACGGGGTTGCAACACGAATACAAGAGTTGCGAGGTACGAGAAGCGAGTTTCGAAATTCAAAAGCTAAACCGGCGATTGTTCCAGGTTTTCGCAACTCGAAACTCGTTACTCGCAACTGCGGGTTTGGAAAGGAAAGAACATGGAACTGACAATCTTTGGTATCAAAAACTGCGATACCATGAAGAAAGCCATGAAATGGCTTGATGACAACGGCGTTGCCTATCACTTCCATGACTACAAGAAGGAAGGCGTGCCAGAGGCGCCCCTCCAGCAGTGGCTGGACGCGCTGGGCTGGGAGACCGTCATCAACAAGCGTGGCACCACCTGGCGCAAGCTGGATGACACGACCAGGGAGACCATGGACGCCAGCAAGGCTGTTGCCGTGGCACTGGAGAATCCGTCCCTGATCAAACGGCCGATTCTGCAGAACGACAAGATTCTCACCGCCGGCTTCAAGGCCGACGAGTGGCAAGCACTTTTGAAATAAGCGCCCTGCGCAACCGATTTCACAGAGAGGACCTCATGAGCAACTATTTCGCCATCGCACTGGGCTGCGGCACCAAGAACCGCAACGACAACTGGCTGGAAGTCTACTACCCCGATCCGGCTATCAACCCGGACAACAAGCTGATCGAAGCGATCCGTGAAGAGCTGGACTACCAGGGTGGCAACGCCGCCATCGAACTGACCCGGGGTCAGGTCCAGCATATTGCCCGCGAATGGCGTGAAGCCGGTTTCGAACACGAAGCCAGCTATGCAGTGGCCTTCCAGGAGTCCGAAAGCCCGGTGGTACTGACCGTGCTGGAAACCGATGCCGAGCCCGCCTCCACCCCCGAGGCTTACCTGAAGCTGCACCTGATTTCCCACCGTCTGGTGAAGCCTCACGGCGTCAACCTGTCCGGCATTTTCCCGCTGCTTCCCAACGTGGCCTGGACCAACGAAGGTGCCGTGGATCTGGAAGAGCTGCAGGAGCGCCAGCTGATGGCGCGTCTGAATGGCAAGGTCCTGTCCGTGAACAGCGTGGACAAATTCCCGAAGATGACCGACTACGTGGTACCGACCGGTGTGCGTATTGCCGACACCTCCCGCGTGCGTCTGGGCGCCTATGTGGGTGAAGGCACCACCATCATGCACGAGGGCTTCATCAACTTTAACGCTGGCACCGAAGGCCCGGGCATGATCGAAGGCCGCATCTCTGCCGGTGTATTCGTTGGCAAGGGCTCCGATATCGGTGGCGGCGCCTCCACCATGGGAACCCTGTCCGGCGGCGGTAACATGATCATCTCCCTGGGTGAGGGTTGTCTACTTGGTGCGAACGCCGGCACCGGCATCCCACTGGGCGATCGCTGCACCATTGAAGCGGGCCTGTACATCACTGCAGGTTCCAAGGTCCAGCTGATGGACGACAAGGGCGAAATCGTGGAAACCGTCAAGGCTCGCGATCTGGCTGGTCAGTCCGACCTGCTGTTCCGTCGCAACACCACCAACGGCGCCGTGCAGTGTCTCACCAACAAGAGTGCCATCGCTCTCAACGAAGAACTGCATAAGCACAATTAACGCAACACGCGGCACGCTTCACACAACACACCGGCGTGTCCGCTATTGATACCAAGAAGCATCGAACAGGCGCTGAGTGGCGAGTTTCGAGTCACGAGTTTCGAAGATCAAAACCGGTTTTGACTTTCGCAACTCGAAACCCGTTACTCGCTTCTCGCCCCGGTCCGAAAGACGTCAGCTCCGATACTGGAAACCCTATGTCTCGCACCCTCGAATACACCAAGGAACTCATCCGTCGCGCGTCTGTGACACCGCAAGACGAAGGCTGTCAGGAATGGATGATCGAGAAACTGGAAGCCCTGGGCTTCGAGTGTGAAACCCTGTGGTTTGAGGAAGTTCGTAATCTGTGGGCGCGACGGGGCAGCAAAGCTCCGGTGTTCGCCTTTGCCGGTCACACCGATGTGGTTCCCACCGGGGATGTTTCTGCGTGGAAATACGACCCGTTTATCCCCACCGAAGAAGGCGATCTGCTCTACGGCCGTGGCACTGCCGACATGAAAGGCTCCATTGCGGCCATGATGGTGGCGATTGAAGATTTCGTATCGGCCAACCCGAATCACCCCGGCAGCCTGGCGCTTCTGATTACTGCCGACGAGGAAGGTCCTTCGATCAATGGTACCGTGAAGGTGGTGGAAACCCTGCAGGCGCGAAACGAACACATCGATTACTGTCTGGTGGGAGAGCCTTCTTCCACCACTACCGTGGGTGATGTGATCAAGAATGGTCGGCGGGGCTCCCTCGGGGCGAGGCTGATCGTCAAGGGCATTCAGGGCCACGTGGCTTACCCGCACCTGGCACGCAACCCGGTGCATGATGCCGCGCCCGCTCTGGCCGAACTGGCCGCCAGCGAATGGGATAACGGCAACGAATTCTTCCCCGCCACCAGCTTCCAAATTTCCAACATCAACGCTGGCACCGGAGCCACCAATGTGATTCCCGGTACCTGCGAAGTGATCTTCAACTTTCGCTTCTCTACCGAGCTGACCGACGCCATTCTGCGCCAACGCACCGAAGCCATTCTCGACAAGCACGGCCTGGACTATGAACTGACCTGGACGCTCTCCGGCCAGCCGTTCCTGACGGACCGGGGTGCGCTGGTCAATGCTGCTGTGGATGCCATTCGCGATATCACTGGCCGCGACACCGAGCTGTCTACTGCCGGCGGCACCAGCGACGGCCGCTTCATCGCGCCAACGGGTAGCCAGGTAGTAGAACTGGGGCCTATCAACGCCACCATCCACAAGGTCGATGAGCACACCAGCATCAGCGAACTGGAAACCCTCACGAAGATTTACCAGCGCCTGCTGGAAAACCTGATGGGATCAAGTGACGCCTGACGCAAAAAGGCCCGCCCGTAACCGGGCGGGCCTTTTTGCGTCACTACAACCTGCTGTAGGAGCGAGCCTGCTCGCGATCCGAGCCTAAGCGAGGTATGGATTCCAGAAACGCGTATCGAACCCAAAGCCACCCCTCTCCATACTTCTGGTTTTGCCTTTCAAAACTCGCTTCTCGCAACTCGAAACTCATTACCTCGCCAAGACTCGGATCGCTTGCAGGCAAGCTCCTACCGATTCTTCGCCCAGGCCCGGATCACCTACAGCCACCCGCCAATATCCGCTACCATGTCCGAAAGTGTTATCACCGGGGACAACAATGTGGCTGCATGAAATTCCGGTTGGCGGCCTGCTGGTCAGCCCCATGGTGCTATTTGTACTGGTAGCACTGGCCTGTACCGCCGCCAGTTGGCTGGCACTGCGTCAGCTTGGTTGGCACCGGGTCATCTGGAAAGGCCCCTGGTTTTATCTCTCACTCTTTGTCTGCTACCTGGCCCTGGCGCTGGGCCTGCTAAGCTGAGGAACGACGCACACCATGTCTCCCCCCCTTCGCATCCTTGTAACCTTGGCTGTCGTGCTGCTGGCGGTGATTGCTGGCAACTGGATCTGGAACTATTACCTCTACGCCCCCTGGACCCGGGACGGGAAAATTCGCGCCGAAATCATTACCTTATCGCCTGATGTCTCGGGATGGGTCGCAGAGTTACCGATCGTTGATAACCAGGGTGTCAAACGTGACAGCCTGCTGCTGCGCATTGACCCTCAGCGTTATCAGGCCGCTGTAGCACAGGCACGGGCCGAGCAGGACCTGGCGCAAATCCGCCTGGCCATGGCTGAACTGCAACGCGAAAAAAGTACCGGAGAGGCTCAACAAGAAGCGGCACTGACGGTCAAACTGGCCAATGCGGACCTGGAGATGGCGCGTGCACGGCTCACCGCCGCAGAATTGGACCTGCAACGCACGGAACTCCGTGCTCCCGCCGATGGCACAGTGGTCAACCTCACGCTTCAGCCAGGCAACTTTGCCGAGCGCGGGGTGCCGGTGCTATCCATGGTCAAGGCTGACAGCTTCTACGTCACTGGCTACTTTGAAGAAACCAAACTGCCACTGGTGCACATCGGCCAGAAAGCCTCCGTGGTATTGATGAATGGAGCCCGCACTTTGCACGGCAGAGTCACCAGCGTGGGCCAGGCCATTGCCAACGCCAACACCCGCACTGATCAGCAACTTCTGCCGGAGGTACAGCAAACCTTCAACTGGGTAAGGCTGGCACAACGCATCCCGGTCCACATCGAGCTCGATGCGATACCGGACGATATTCTGCTCGCCGCCGGCATGACCGCCACCGTTCGCCTGCATGACGATTAACCCGAAGCTCGCCGTTGTCCTGACCCCGGACCGGCGTTCGCTGGTCTTCGCCTGCAAGGGCATTCTCAGTATGGCACTGGCCCTGTTTCTGGCCATGCAGCTACAACTTGAGCGCCCTTACTGGGCACTGATTTCCGCAGTGTTCCTGCAGATCCGCCCGGAAACCGGGCTGGTCATCGAAAAAGGTCTCTGCCAGATTGGCGGAACCCTGGTAGGGGGCGTGACCGGTTTGCTGATCCTCGCCTGGCTGCTGCCCTATCCCATTCTGGCCATCACCGCGCTTACCCTGTGGATCGGTTTCAACGCAGGGGCGTCTGCCTGGGTACGCCAGGCCAACTTCATCTACGGGTTTGCCATGGCTGGTATCACCGCCAGCCTGATTGTGGTTATCCCCATTGCCAACCCAGTTGCCACTTCCAGTATCGGCATCTTCCACGTGGCCACAGCCCGGGTCAGCGAGATTATCCTGGGGGCTGTCTGCGCTACCCTGGTCAGCAACCTTTTCTGGCCCGCCAGAGTGGAGGGCCTGCTTCGCAGCCACGCCCGCAATGCATTGAACCAGACACTGGCCTATCTCGAGCTGGAACTGGATCCAACCGGAACCCACAACCGGCGCCACCAGCAAGTGGACAGTCTGTTGCAGGATATTTTTGCCCTCAGCGATGACAGTTCTGCCGTCACCTATGAAGGCAGTCAGGGCCCAGGCCGCGCCAGGGCCGCCACCCTGATCTGTCACAAGACCCTCTCCCTGGTAGCACGAATTCGTGTCATCGGGCGCCTGATGCGCTACCACGATGACCTGATGACCGACGAGATGCGCAACTTGCTGGGCGTGCTGCGTGCCTCATTCACTGCCATGCGGGAAACGGCGTCTGCCGAGCAAGCCATGATTGAGGCCCAGGCCCTGCGCCGTTACCTCAAGCAGGCCCGACAGCAACAGCCCGAGGAGGCGCCGCCCCTGCAGCGAAGACTGTTTCTGGTTGCCCGTAACCTGACCAGCGATTTAATCCTGGCACTGGAAGCCAACCGGGCACTCTACTCAGCGGAAGACATGCAGCTACGTGCGGCCACCCTGAAGCCCTACCGGGACTGGCAAGTTGCCGCAGCCGTGGGATTACGTAGTGCCCTTGTGTTCCTAATTGCCAGTATTCTGTGGATCGGCACAGCCAGCCCCATGGCCATCATGCTGATGATCATGCCGGTTATCTTTACGATCATGTTCGCGCGCCTGCCAGAGCCGGACAAGGTGCTCAAGCGAGCCACGCTGACTTCCGCACTGGCCGGTCCGGTAGCCTTGTTTCTCACCCTGCCCCTTATCTCCATGGCCAACCACAGTTTCCTGCTGCTGATTCTGGCCATGGCAGGCCCGATTTTCGTTGCCTTGCTCGCCATCAGCCGGAAAGAAACACTCCCTTTCGGGTTAGGTTTCTGTACCCCTTTCATTATTCTGGTCCAACCCGGCATCCAGATGGACTTCGATATTGCCCGGGTGGCCAGCAACGCGCTGGCCATCACCCTCGGGTTGTTCCTGGCATTCATGATGTTCCGGCTGATCACGCCGCCCAACGGCGCCGGGCTGCGCCGCAGGCTGATTCGGGATACCGCCATCGACCTGCATACCCTGCTCGGCCAGCCTGCCAACCTGCGTGAGGAGTGGCTCAATTCACGCATGGCGGATCGGCTGCGCTGGCTGACGGTCTGTGACAAGGCGCTACCACTGCACCGGCGCCACTACACCGATCTCGGGCTCACCGGCCTGAACCTGGGGCAGGTTTCACTTTGGATACACAGCCGCGTTCCTTCACAGCCCTCAGATACCCTGCGCAAGGCAGCCACTGACTGGCAGCACGCGCTTGCCTCCGCCTTCCAACTGTCGGCATTTGGTGGCACTGATCACCGCTTCAGACACGCCTCCGATGCCTTGCTGACGGCCATGGAAGCTACCCCATCCATTACCCACCGCCAGCGGCAACAGATTGCCGGCGCGTTTGAGCGAATTGATCTTACCTTCCAGCGGCTGGCTGAGAGACTGGCGCCTGACTGGCAGCCCGAGGATGGGCCCGCGGTAACGCAAACCATGGCCTGATCTATCCCTTGGCTGCTTGCCTACGTGTTGGCCGAGTGCTCATGTCCATCCAGTGAATACGCTTGCAATCCGGAGCCCGTCGCCCTCTATCAAGCACGCTGGCTGGCTTGCGCGGCAGAGAAGTTGTTCATGCGCCGGGACAAACCGACGGCCAACCCGCCAACCGGGTCTGCCCGTTTGCTGCAGCGGCAGGGAAAACGGCCCATACAGCCCTAGCCAGAGTGTCTACTCTATGGTTTTCTAGGGCATTCCGGGCCTCGGCCCGACCCAATTACCCCACCAGGCCACTGTTGGCCTGTCGTTATGGAGCCCACTCCCATGACCATTCAGGAACAAATCGAAACCGGTGTCGTGGTCGATACCAACCCTGCCACGGGTACTGCCGTGGCCGAACTGAGTGAAACCGACCTCACTCAACTACCCAACATCTTTGCCAAAGCTCGCCAGGCCCAGGCCATCTGGGCGGCCAAATCGTTCCGGGAGCGTGCCCGCCACATTCAATTGATGCGCGAATACATTGTCGACCGCGCGGATGACCTGGCCCGCACGGTCAGCGAAAGTAACGGCAAAACCCTCACCGACGCGCTGGCGACGGAAGTCCTGCCTTGTGCATTGGCCTGCAAATGGTATGCAAATAACGCCGAGAAATGCCTGAAGGAAAAGAAACGCCCTGGCGGCAGCATCCTGTTCTTTAACAAACGGACCAGCGTGATGCGCGTACCGCTGGGCGTTGTGGGTATCATCAGCCCATGGAACTACCCGCTTTCCATCCCGTTCGGCGAGATCGTCATGGGGTTGATGGCGGGTAACGCCATCATCCTGAAAGTGGCCGCAGCGACGCCGGCAGTGGGCCGCGCTATCGAGAAGATCATTGCCGCCGGCGAACTACCCGAAGGGCTGTTCCACCACGTGGTAGGTTCCGGCTCCAAGGTAGCCACCGGCATGTTCGACAATGGCGTCAACAAGCTGTTCTTTACCGGCAGTGTGCCCGCAGGAAAGACCCTTATGGCACAAGCCGCACAGACCCTGACCCCGGTTTCACTGGAGCTGGGCGGTAACGATCCCATGATCATTCTGGAAGATGCCGATCTGGAGCGGGCGACCAATGGAGCCGCCTGGGCAGGTTTCCAGAATGCGGGCCAGAGCTGTGGTGGAATCGAACGTATCTATGTGGTCGATGCGGTTTATGATGAATTTGTAGATTTGCTCGCCCGCAAAACCCGCCAGCTTCGCCACGGTGTCGGCTGCAAGGGGTTCGATGTGGATATCGGCAGCCTCACTACCGCAGGCCAGTTACGTACAGTGCAGCAGCACGTGGAAGACGCCCTGGCCAAGGGCGCCCGGATTGAGGCGCAGTCCCGCCCCGTGGGTAATGTGGAAAATGGCTTCTTCTTCCCCGCGACAGTGCTGACCCAGGTCACCGATGACATGCTCACCGTGTGCGACGAAACTTTTGGCCCCGTCGTTGCGGTACAGCGCGTTGCCAACGAAGAGGAAGCCATTCAGAAGGCCAACGATTCTCATCTGGCACTCACCTCTTCCGTTTGGACCCGTGACAACAAACGTGGCCGTGCTATCGGCGCCCGTTTGCAGTCCGGCGTGACCACCGTCAATGATCACCTGTACAGCCACGGTCTTTCTGAAACCCCGTGGGGGGGTGGTAAGGAGTCCGGTATTGGCCGTACCCATGGCCCTGAAGGGCTGGAAGAAATGACCCAGGCCAAAGCCATTAACTGGGACATCCTGCCTTCCAAGCGGAATATCTTCTGGTACCCGTTCGATGAAGCGACTTACAACGGCATAAAGAATGCACTGTACTTTGTGTTTCCGAAAAGTATCGGACAGATGCTGGGGGCTTCACTGAAGCTGACTCCGTTCCTGGTGAGGAAGATGTTCACTCGCTGGAAAACATAAAGACGCAGTTAACAGCGCGCGGGGAAGCCCCGTGCCACAGATACGCAAGAGGCCGCGCCCAGGCATTGGACGCGGCCTCTTGCGTTAAAAAATGATCGATATTCAGCTGTGACAGCCTGCCTGCAGGCGAAATGGTGCCTCATGGAGAACCTTGACCCAGATCATTACGGGCCACAGGTTGATACGTCTATGCTAAGGGTGTCCAGATTGAGGAGAGACAGCAATTATGTACACTGACCCTATGGTTCTTGCCAGCCTTGCCGTCATTGGAGGGATTTTCCTTTTCGCAGGTTGTTTCGCCCTGTTCATATGGCTGGACGCTGGCAACGACGAAGAAATCAGCGACCCAAAGTAGTTCTTTTTCTCTCATCTTTTAAACACAAGAGGCCGCATCCAATGCCTGAACGCGGCCTCTATGATTAATAGCACGCACAGACCAACCCCGCGCGCTATTCATTATTAACTATTAACTGATCTCGTCCAGCCAATCCTGCGTCGGCACATACCACCAGGAACTCATCACCGGGCGGGAGAACTCCAGCAGGCGATCCTTGACGGTGTCATCCGCGATTCCGTACATGCGACGCAGCAAGTAATCGTGACGATCCAGTTCGCAGGCAAATGCCACGAAGTACAGGCCATGTTCCGCGGTATCACCATACGGCACTGAACGACGCCACAGTTTCTGAGGCACCCCATCACGTTCCACATCGGTGCGACCCACATGCGCATCTGGCGGCATCTTGTCGGCCTCGAACTCCACGGCGTCTGCCTTGGTGCGGCCGATAACCCGCTCTTGCTCGTCCACAGGCAACGTGTTGAATGCCTTTAGATTATGCACCCACTTCTGAGTCAGTAGCCAACTGCCTCCGGCGCCAGGGTGAGCATCCGGAATAAAGGTGGCCAGCTCTGCCTTTTCCCCTGTGGGGTTACCAATGCCATCCACGAACCCCGTCAGGTCACGCATGTCATGGTAAACAAAGCCATTCAGTTCCAGCTGAACCGCCAGGTCGTCACCCACTGCCTCTCGCACTTGCAGGGCAGTGTCGAAGACATCACTGCGGCTCTTACCCTGAACCCAGATCCACAGGTCACCCTGGGTGGCAGGCACATGACCTTCCAGGGAAAATGGCGGAAAACTGAAGCGATTGTCCAGCCGCGACCACAGGTTCGGGCCAAAGGCGAGCATGACAGGCGTGCCTGCCTGCTTCAGCGCATTAACGCGCTGCACCAGATCACGCACGGCACTGTCTGAAAGTCCACTGGTCAGACAAAACTCAAAAAAGAGATGGTACTGGAAACTGCGGTCAAAAATACCCTCTTGCGGTGTCGACACCTGCAACTCCTTAGTTATCTGGTCCCTGTCCCGAGTGTATCAGCCCGAGCCATTCATGCCTCAGGATTATCCTGAAAAGCAATGCCGGCCTCAAAGCCGGATACCGGGTAGTGTCATTTCCTGCCGTTTTGAAACAAATTGAAATACCCGCTGGTGTTCCGGCAGCGGTCCATCCGATAAGATTGGCACACATTAGTTAACTGACAACCGATATGAACCCTTGGCTTGGACTGGATCGTCTGGCGTTCTTCCTGATCCGTATTTTTTTGCGGCTGTGCACACGTGCTAACGTGTTTCCCGCCGCCCCTGACGAGTTGCAGCTGGTGCCAAATACTCCAGTGGTATATGTGCTGCGTGATCGGTCAGCCTCTGATGCTGCAGCAGCGGACCAATCTGCACGCCAACTTGGACTGTCGTCAGCCCTTGGCGGGCTCACACTGGGCAAAACCCGCTTGCGTCACAGCTATTTCCAGCTGTACCGCCGTCAGTTCAGCAATCGCCGCCAGAGTGCGCCTATTTCTCCACCGCGCCTTGAAAAAATGGTTGCTGCGTTGCGAGAAAACCCGGAAGCCGATGTTCAGCTGGTGCCGGTTTCCGTTTTCTGGGGCCGCCGGCCTGAGAAGGAGAGTTCCTTCTGGCGTCTGCTGTTTTCGGATAACTGGTCTCCCGCCGGCTTCATCAAGAAATTTTTCATCATTATCACTCAGGGCCGTCAGCTGTATGTGAAGTTCAATCAGCCCATGTCCCTGCGCACCCTGGTGGATCAATGCCAGACTGACGAGCAGGCGGTGCGCAAGGCGTCCCGTATCTTGCGGGTGCATTTCCGTCGCCAGCGCGAAGCCGCCATTGGCCCGGATCTGTCTCACCGCCGCACCCTGGCAAATACCGTGGTGGAAGCCCCCTCCGTTCAGGAGACCATCCGTGCAGAAGCCAAGCGCCAGGAAACCACCCCCGAGAAGCTGGAAGCCAAGGCACGCAGCTATGTAATGGAAATTGCAGCGGATTACTCACACACGGTTATCCGCTTCCTTGAGCTGTTCCTGAACTGGGTATGGAACCGTTTGTACGGTGGGCTGCGTGTCTACAACATGGATAACCTGACCAAGGTCGCCGAAGATCACGAGGTGATCTATGTGCCTTGTCATCGCAGCCATATTGACTACCTGCTGTTGTCGTTCCTGGTATATCGCAATGGGCTGGTACCCCCGCATATTGCAGCCGGCATCAACCTGAATCTTCCGATAGTGGGTACCATTCTGAGACGTGGCGGCGCTTTCTTCATGCGCCGCAGCTTCCGGGACAATCCGCTCTACGCCAGCGTGTTCAGCGAGTACCTGCATACCATCACAGCTCGCGGCTTTTCGATTGAATACTTCGTCGAAGGTGGTCGCAGTCGCAGCGGGCGCATGCTCAAACCCCGCACCGGCATGGTCGCCATGACCCTGCGCAGCTTCCTGCGCGATTCACGCAAGCCGATTGCCTTTGTGCCCGTTTACATTGGCTATGAAAAAGTCATCGAGTCCGGATCGTACATTGGCGAGCTGCACGGCGAGAAGAAACAGAAGGAATCCGTGGGCGGCCTGATGAAATCCCTGGCAGTGCTGCGTAGCTATTTCGGCCAGGTGCATGTGAACTTCGGCGAACCCATCAAGCTGGTGGATTTTCTGGATGAGCACCACAAAAACTGGCGCCAGGAAGGCCCGGTCAACAATGACAGCCCACCGTGGTTCAAGCATGTGGTGGAAGAGCTCGGCCAGCAAGTGGTGGAGTCTATCAATGCGGCTGCGGTAGCCAACCCGGTTAACCTGCTTAGCCTGGCACTGCTTGCCTCGCCCAAACACACCATGGACATCGCCCAGCTGCGCGAACAGCTGGGGCTCTATATCGCCCTGCTCAAGCAAGCGCCGTACAGCCGCTGCGCGGCCATCGCCAATGATGATGCTCAAGCGCTTATTGATTACGGGCTGGAAAACGACTTTCTCGATCGCATCCAGCACAAGCTCGGTGATGTGGTCACCACTGACGAGCAAACAGCCCTGCAAATGGCCTACGTGCGCAATAACAGCGTGCACCTGTTCATTCTGCCCGGCCTGATCTGTTCGCTGGTGATGAACGCCCGTGCGGTTCCGCGGGAAGCGCTGCAAGGGATGGTGCAGCTGATCTACCCGTTCCTGCGTAATGAGTACTTCCTGCACTGGCAAGAAGGCGATGAACTGGCAAAGGCGGTGGATGACATGCTGGTCGTTCTCGAAGAGCGACAGCTGATCAGCCGTGAGGGGGACAAGATTATCGGTGCCGCCATCCACACCCATGAAGCGGATATGCTTGAGCATCTGGGTCAGACTGTCATGCCCTCTCTGGAGCGTTACTATCTGACCATCCGTCTGCTGGTGCAATACGGTTCCGGCATGCTGACCGCCGAGCAGCTGGGCGAGCTGGCCCACCAGACCGCTCAGCGCCTGTCACTGCTGTACGAGTTCAATTCCCCTGAATTTTTCGACAAGGTGGTGCTAAAGAACTTTATTAGCCAGCTCCATGGGACAGGCCTGGTTACCACCGACGGCGCGGGCGCGTTGGTATTTGATCGCAAGCTGGAGTCGCTGGACGATGAAGCCAATCGTGTTCTCAGTCCGGATATCAGCGATGCAATCCAGCGAGTCACCCGGGTGGCAAGCCAGATCTGAACCCGACAGCCCTCCTCCACGGAGGGCTTTCTTCATTCAGAACTGGTACAGCACCGCGAGGCCATAGTTGAATGTTTCCAGATCCAACTCCAGGCCTTCCGCGAACGGAACCGACACCCCTTTCAGGTACGCCTTGTCACCCGTAGTGACTGAACCTGCATTGGTGTAAGACACCGACAGATCCGCACTGAAACTGTCCGTCATCCAGTACATCAACCCGCCCCCCAACTTGAATGCCCAGTCGGTGTCATCGCTGTCACTGACCGTTGCGCTGGTGGTCGGAATCTGACTGCTGACCCCCTCAAAGCGATTTACCGCCAGGCCGATGCCTGCGCCCATGTAGGGGTCAAACATGCCTGCACCGCGCTCGCCCTTGAAATGGAAATAACCGTTGACCAGAAAAATTCGGCTGTAGACCTCAGCAGAGAGCTCGCCCGTCACAGAGGTGTCCCGGCTATATGTCACCCTGTCGGTATCTTCACTGGCCAGCCCCATGTCCAGCGCCAGCTCGGCCCGAAAATGCGGATTGACGAAATAGCCCGCGCTAAACAACACCTGATCTGCAGCGCCGGGATCATAGTTGCTCAGTGTAATTTCCGGATACCCTTCATGTTTGATCGACATATCCTGACTGCGGAAATCAGAGTAACCGTAACCAAAGCGAACAAAAGGTCCAGCGACAAGCTGGCCGGACAGCGTCAAAAGGATGCTCATCAACGCAAAACTCTTCATTTCCCGCTCCTTGAGAAAGTGACGTAGTTAACAAAGTGAAGCCCCACACGAACTATGGGAGAAGCGGGGGAAGCCTGAACATTGGCCGGCAGAGGGTTTTTGAGGTCAGGCAGGCCTAACCCATTGGATAGACATCAAACCTAACCGCTTTGCCCTTCTGGCTAAAGCCAGGCGCACAGCCAGCAAGGCTCGGGGCCTTGGCGGGCCGTTTGACGACGATGCGGTGTGGAGTCAGCGCCCGTGCCCAGTCGAGCATGGCCACCTCTTCATCCAGTGATGGGTAATCATTGATCCACTGCAGCCAGAGCAGATCCTTCTTTACGGCGGCGCTTTTTTCCCGCGAAGGGAACATGGGATCCAGGTATACCGCATGCAAGTGCGGCTCCTGGAGGGCACGGCTATCCTGGCAGGGCAGCAGCCTCATTCGCTCTGCCAGCGCTCCGGGCGCTCGAGAGAGGCCATCGGCCAGCAGCGCATGAACCAGGGGGGAACGTTCAATGAGGATCACCTCGAATCCCGCCTGGGCAATCAAGGCCGCATCACGCCCCAGCCCTGCCGTCGCATCGACAACCCGGTATCGCTCATCCTTTGGCTTGCCCAAGGCCTTCACCAGCCGCTCGTGGCGCACCCGCTCGGGATCCAGACGATAACCCTGCTTGCCATGGCTAAAGTCAACGGACAGCGGCGTCTCCTTACCACCGGGCACCCACAGGCTAAGGTGATCTCCAACGCGCCCCATGACCAGCTTCAGGCCTGCCGCTTCAGCTTCGGCTTCACTTGCCACCGGACAGCCAGGCAAGCCGTCCGGGCAACTGCTGAGCAGCCCTACCTCTGCGCTCATGGTTCAGGCCAGCCATGCCAGCAAGGCAATCCCCAGCACCAGCCGGTAAACCACAAAGGGCAGCATGCCCACGCGCTCCAGCAGGCGGATGAAGAACACAATGGTGAGATAGGCAGTGATGGCGCTGACCCCTGCGCCCAGTGCCATCAAGCCCCAGTCAACGGGCGCCTGCAGCTCCAGCAGATCCTTGGTTTTCAACAGCCCGGCACCGAGAATCACCGGGATAGACATCAGGAAAGAAAACCGTGCTGCTTCTTCCCGTCGGAACCCAAGGGCCAGCGCCGCCGTAATGGTAATACCACTGCGAGAGGTACCCGGAATCAGAGCCAGCGCCTGGGCGAAGCCCACCAGCAAGGCACCCGCGATACCGATTTCGGTCAGTGACCGGGAGCGCGCACCAAACGCATCGGCAAACCACAACAACCCACCAAAAACCAGGGTGGTAATGGCAATCACCAGCGCCGAGCGCAGCTCTCGCTCAATCCAGTCATCGCCAAGAAAGCCAAATACAACCGCCGGAATCGTGGCCAGAACCACCAGCAGGCCGAGACGCAAATCTTCATTCATGCGGCGGTGAGCCACCGCCTGCCCTGCCCCGCCGAGCATGGCGCCGATGTCACGTCGATAGTAGGTCATCACGGCCAGCAAGGTGCCAAGGTGCACCGCCACATCAAAGGCGAGCCCCTGATCCGGCCAACCCAACACTTCTGACGGCAGAATGAGATGGGCCGAACTGGAAATCGGCAAGAATTCGGTGAGTCCCTGAATCAACGCCAGAATCAGCGCCTGAAACCAGTCCATGGAATGTCCTTACTGCTGAAAATGGATAAGGGTCAAGACTCGGAGGCCGTGATCTGGTAGCCCTTGATAAATTCCGCTGGCATGCGGCGCGGCTTGCCGGAGTCGAGTGCAACACAGACCCACTTGGTTCGACCACGCAACAACGTCACGCCGTCAGATTCACGGATGATCTGGTATCGTCGGGTAATACTGAGACGCTCATCGTTTTCAACAATCCAGGTACCGATGACCAGCTTCTCACCTTCAAACGCCGGGGCCAGATAATCCACTTCGGTACGGCGCGCCACCATGGCGCGATTAAGCTTCTGATACAGATCCCAGCCCAGCCCCAGCACCGTAGTATGATCCCAGGCAATCTGCTCCATGAAACGCAGGTATTCGGTGTTGTTCACATGGCCCATGACATCGATGGACTCAGCAGGCACCACAAATTCCATCACATGGACATTGGCAAGATCCCAGTTCATCGCACCGCTCCCTGAATAACCTGATCACGCAGATACACTGGCTGAGCCTGGTCGGCACTGACCGCCTCTCCACGCAGAAAAGCGGATAATGCCAGCTTCGCAACAGCATGCGCATGGGGGTGGACGTCAGGCAGACAGGCGCTTGCGTCATAAGCGGCCGTCAGTGCATCACGGTAAACCAGACCGGATCCTGCAATCAGCCATTGACCATCAAGTTGCGGCAATGCCTCCGGCTTGAACAGGCCGTCCGGCAGCACAGTCGCCACCTGCTCACCCTCGATGCGATAGGCTCCCAGGTACAACTCTCCCATGCGTGCATCAAAACAGGCAATCACCTGGCCAGCGTTATTCTCCGGGGGCACGCTCAGCGCACAAGCCGCCAGCGTGGAAACCCCCACCACGGGAAGATCAGCAGAAAATGCCAGACCCTGCGCAACCGCCGCCGCCACCCGCACGCCGGTGAAAGCGCCGGGGCCATGACCAAAGGCAAGGCAATCCACCTCTTTCAGTGTCACGCCAGACTCTGCCAACAACGACTCGACCATGGGCAGCGCCAGTTCGGTCTGTTTACGAGGCGCAATTTCAAAGGATTCACGAATGTGCTGGCCGACGGGCAGGCTGTCGTCCAGCAAGGCGACGGAGCAGGATTCTCCTGCGGTCTCCAGAGCGAGAATTCGGGTCATGCTTCGCGTTGTCCTGTTGAGACTCCGGAGGGCTGCTCGTTAGCGGCCGCAGGAATACCCGGAGCAGATTCGTTAGACGGCACACCTGCCTGTGATGTCTGCCCCTGTCGGGCCAGGTAGGCAAAGAAACGCTGGACCACATCCAGCTTTCGAGTGCGGGTCATGTTGGGCAAGCTGTTGACGAACAGCTTGCCGTAACTCTTGGTCAACAAACGAGGGTCTGCCACCACCAGCAAGCCGGTATCCTGGGGGTCACGGATCAGGCGCCCGGCCCCCTGACGCAATGCCAGTACCGCTTGGGGCAACTGGTAGTCCCGGAATGCATTACCGCCATTGCGGTTGATGTGCTCGATACGGGCTGCCGCCACCGGGTCACCTGGTGAGCCAAATGGCAGCTTGTCGATGATCACGCAGCTGAGCGCCTCACCCCGGACATCAATGCCCTCCCAAAAACTGCTGGTACCCAACAGCACGGCATTACCTTTGTCCCTGAACGTATCCAGGAGTTCACGTCGACCCGATTCGCCTTGCACCAGCAGGGGATAATCCACCGCAGAGCGCAGGATAGCCGCGGCCTCACGCAGAGCACGATGACTGGTAAAGAGAAAGAAAGTGCGCCCGCCTGCGGCCTTGATGACTGGCACCATGGCTTCGGTCAGGGCACGGGTGTAATCGGGATCATTGGGTTGTGGCAATCCGTCGGGTGCATAAAACACCGCCTGCTTCTTGAAATCGAAAGGACTTTCCAGACGAAGGGTGTCTGCCGAATCCAGGCCCAGGCGCTTCTGGATATGCTCAAAGCGCCCACCCACTGACAGCGTCGCGGAGGTCAGGATCCAGCTACAAGGGTTGCGCTCCCTCTGGGCGCGCAGCTGGGCCGACACGGACAAGGGCGTGCTGTGTAGCACCACGGTCCGTTTGAACGTCTCAAACCAGTACACCCGGTTAGGTTGATCGCCCTTCAGGTAGGCCGCCAGGCAGTCCACATGCTCGCTGGCACGCCGAGAGCAGGCTTCCATGCCACGGCTGGCCTTACCCAGAGGGCCTAGAAACACATCCAGTTGACGCAATGCCTCCAGCAGGTCTTCGCCTGCCTGCATCACCGCCTCGTTCTCCCAGACGTCAGACCAGGGTGCGCGTCGCTCCATCTCGCCCAGGCTCAGCCGGAAATCCAGGCAGCCTTTCTCTACGCTGGCGATAAGCTGGTTCAGCGTAGCCAGATCTGCGCTGGTCTGCCCAGCTTCAGACAGGCTGTCACGACCCAGTTCCTGTACCTGGCGGGTGCTGAGGGTATCCCCAAAAAAGGCAGCCGCGATTTCCGGCAGCTGATGGGCCTCATCGAAAATCACCGTATTGGCGCTGGGCAGCAACTCCATTCCCGCCCCACTGCCTCGCAGGGCCGCATCGGCGAAGAACAGGTGATGGTTGACCACCACCAGATCCGCCTCCTGCGCTTCCTTGCGGGCATTCATCAGGGGGCACTCCTGATAACTTGGGCAGTCGGTGCCCAGACAGTTATCCGCGGTGCTGGTAACCCAGGGCCAGATTGGAGCGTCTTCCGGGAGTTGCTGCAGTTCCGCAATATCACCGGTACGGGTTCGGCCTGCCCAATGGGCGACGATCTGCATCTGCTCTACGGTTTCCCGGGTCAGAAAACGAGCCTCTTCCTGATGCAGCTCAAGACGATAAGGACACAGATAGTTCGCCCGGCCCTTCAGCAATGCCACCTTGCGCGGCAAGCCCAGCGCCTTGCGCACCAGGGGCAGGTCCTTGAAAAAAAGCTGGTCCTGCAGGCTCTTGGTACCAGTAGAGACCAGGGTCGGGCCCTCAGACAGCAGCGCTGGCACCAGATAGGCCAGCGTCTTGCCAGTGCCCGTTTCCGCTTCCACCATCAGGGTGCCACCACCACGGATCGCCTTTTCAACGGCCTCAGCCATTTCCAGCTGGGGCTCACGGGGCTGATAGCCGGGCAACAGCGGCGCGAAACGCGTCAAATCGGTAAGATGGGAACGGGCACTCGTCACAAACAATCCTGAATCAGTATTCGCCATAAATTAGCGGCGCGGGAAGCATAGCCCATTCATTGTTGGAACCCAACGAAAGTGGCACAGATGAAAGACTATACCCTGATCATCCTGGCAGGCGGAAAAGGCTCGAGAATGGGCGGTGCGGACAAGGGGCTCATGACGCTGGAGGGCAGACCGCTGGTGGCTCATCTGCTGGAGCATCTGCAGCCCCGCCCTGCCC